>CAZWNC010000001.1:0-71197 GCA_964635195.1 uncultured Candidatus Saccharibacteria bacterium
TGAAGGGCTCTTTTGAAGTGTCGATGTCGTGACGCCTCAAAACAACCCTCCGGAGGGCTGACTAATAATTGCAATCATGCGGGTCGACAGGAAGTTCATGGATTCCATACTACTACAGGGAAGGGTACATGTAAATTTTCTACGAAAAGTCGACAGGGTACCTGTGCGGTAAGTTATGTACGATTATGCCGTTTTTGCCATGACGTGCATGACGTATCCAATACAAGTATTACATACATAATTCATTCCGTAGCTCCCGCTCAAGCCATGTGACAAGTTGCGCTTCGTTGTATCGGGGTGGCACACCAAAGACGGTGACATCCGTTATCTTGCCGAGCTTCTTCAAGAACAAAAGATTGGCGTACGCATCAAAATCGTGGCAGGTCATGCGCGGAGCGGCTACAAAGGCGGAAAGACCGCGAACGATCTGTGGTTCAGGGAGGTTTACGATCGTGTCGATGATGAACGGGTGCTCAGGCATGTCCCATTCCTCGTTCGGATCGAGCATCTCGAACGATACATCTGGAAGTGCCTCGTGCAGTGCGGGGAGGAGTCGCACAGGCAGTGAGTCAATCGGAAGGTCGGGGTTTCCAAAGACAAAGATGCGTTCCATATGATGTGAGTATATCCTATTTGCAAAAGAAATTACATGATGGGAGAGGTCTTATGATAAGCACACAACGGTGTCGCTTTCGTAGGACCGCGAGAACACAAGAACACCCGCAACCTATGTTGCGGGTGGTGTCGTTTTTGTCACTTTTCGGTGTAGAAGGAATTCTCAACCCGTACTCATACTATCCGTTCCGGTATGATGACTCTGTGTACGGCTCCGTGGAAGGTGTACGACACATGTGCCCACATACGCGCTCCGTTTTCAATCTGGAGGGTGTGTCGCGGACATTCCGCGCGGAAAAGACCGTATCGCTCTTTAGTGGTGAAGCGAACTCGCCATGCGTTTCCGTTGGGGTGCATTCGGTTTTCAACGACGCAGGAAAAGACCGGAGAAGGGCCGGCATGGTGATGCCAGTAGTCGGACATGGTAAAGAGAGTCACTGGCAGCTTTTTTTTCGCCAGATGTTCAAACGGTCTCGGAAACGCTTTTTGCACCAATGTTGCGGGAATGCAGGCGTCCCACATCACTCGAGAACGTATGTCCGCACTCTCCTCAGTCGTGATGCGCCCGATGCCTGTGGCGTATTCCAAACATAGTATGCCGTAGCACGCGCACAAGAAATACGCGTGTTCTTCATCTGTCTGTGGAGCACACAGGTCTTTTGGTGGCTGGGTGGGCAGTGTTGCGTATCGAGCAAGTCTGTCGTCATGCATCGCGTGGTACTCCTTTTGGTGTGGTAGTCTGCCAAGATTCTTTCACATTGCTACCGTTTGTCAACATTCGCGATTCGTATAGCCTCGAGGGTATAGCGACGGAGCGTGGTGACTTCTCTTTGTGAGATGACTTCACACGGGATGTCCCAGTGCATCGTGACGAGGTGACCGGGGGCGAGCATCTCGATATCGTAGTCGGCCTCGAGACGACGAATAATCTTTTTTTCAATCGGAGCGCCGAGCATGAGCAGGTCGCCTGTGCGTATGAGTGGTTCGTAGGTGAGTGTGATGTGTGGGCCGGAAACGGCGGTGACGGTGCCCCACGATACGCGACAAGAATCCATAAAGTTGACGTCGGTTTCGCCACTTATGCCACCCATCGCATGCGGAACATTGAGTACATGGTAGTTGTGGTTGGGGAGAAGGCCGGTACCGATACGCTTTTCAAGCAAGCGGTATGTTGCACGTGGGAACTTATCCTTCATGCGGAATGTGTCGGTAAGGTGACGATGTAGGGCAGCTTTTTCGATGTGTCCCAAGAGTTCATTGCCAAGCCAGTATGCTTCAACCACTCTCGGGTCGAAGGGGTCTTCGATATGGTTTTCGCGCGCAATGTGTTGGAGGTAGGGGTACAATGCTTCAAATCCCTTGAGGAGCTTCTGAAGTCCAAAGTCGGTATAGCCATCGTTCACGTAGTCCCATATCTCGCGGTTCGCATCCGGACCGCAAAAATGCAGGCGGTTTGGTCCAAATGCGTAGCGGCTGCAGCGAAGTACCCCGTCCATACTAGGTAGGGTAACGTGCGCGGGTGTGCGGAAGAATATTGACAAGTTTTCCACACATGGTATTACTCATGTCGGGTTTCCACTGTTGACATGAGGTGAGTATGACCACAACCGCAATCAATGAAGAAATTTTGGATACGCAGTATCTGCTCGAGGAAAAAGACGGTAGCATGGTACGCATCACTCTCGATGTAGATGGTACAGAAAAGACCATCTCTCTGGGGCAGCGCATTGCTGCAGGGCGCACTGTCATGGGTATTGTGAAAATAAGCGAAGAGGGTGTGGTCACTCGACTGCATGATCCTCGCAAGACGCAGTTTCCCGTACGTGTCGTGTGGGGTCTGACAGAACAGGAAGGAGAGCGAAACATGACGCACCGCGAAGGTGATATGATGTTTGGCGAGCTCATGTTCTAAACAGGTGTACATAAAAAAAGCCGCGTTCGCGCGGCTTTTGCATACCTTGGCACAAACGCTATACTTAACTCCATGCAGACCGATGATACATCAGTTCGATGTCAACCTAAATCTCTGAAGCCTCAGCGCGGCCTTTCTCGCAGTCTTGTTGCGAGCATCTCGGAGCGTAAGGGTGAGCCGGAGTGGATGCTCGAAAAACGTTTGCAGGCCTTCGACCGCATGCAGGCGATGTCCTTGCCTGCGTGGGGCCCGTCACTTGCCGGGCTCGATCTGGAGAGTCTTGTGTACTATCTCGATCCTGAAGTTGCCGAGACGACCGTGTGGGATGAGTTGCCGACTGAAATCATCGAAACGTTTGATAAGCTTGGTATACCCAAGGCTGAGCAGGAGTACCTCGGTGGTGTGGGTGCACAGTATGACAGTGGTATGGTGTACCATAAGCTCAAAGAGGGTTTGGCCACACAGGGAGTTATTTTTGAAAATATGGATGTGGCGGTACGCAAGTATCCGGAACTCGTGCAAACGTATTTCATGACCCGCTGCGTGCCTGTCGATGATCACTACTTTGCAGCTATGCATGCTGCAAGTTGGAGCGGTGGGACGTTCATCTACGTGCCCAAGGGCGTCAAAGTGGAGCAACCCCTGCAGGCATACTTTCGTATGAACCGCATGGCGAGCGGACAGTTTGAGCACACGCTCATCATTGCCGACGAAGGTGCGGAAGTTACGTATATTGAAGGATGCAGTGCGCCGCGGTACAACGCCAGCTCACTCCATGCGGGCTGCGTTGAGCTTTTTGTGGGAGAGGGCGCACACATGAAATACATCAGTGTTGAAAATTGGTCGCATAACACGTACAACCTGAATACTAAACGAGCAATCGTGAGCGCGCGCGGCACCATCAACTGGGTGAGTGGTAATATGGGTAGTGGCGTGACGATGCTCTATCCAAGCTCGATCCTCGTGGGGGAGGGTGCACGGAGTGACAACCTCGGACTTGTGTTTGCCGGCAAGGGGCAGGTGCAGGACACGGGGGCTAAATCAATACACCTTGCGCCACACACTGTGAGTACGATTCGGAGTAAGTCCATTTCGAAAGATGGCGGCGTGGCCAATTATCGTGGATTGATTAAAGTGTCGCGTGCGGCAAAGGGTGCAAGTGCATCTTTGGTGTGCGAGTCGCTCTTGCTCGATAGTGACAGTGAGGCGAACACTTACCCGCAGGTCATGAACGCGCAGGACGATGTGACTATCAGCCATGAAGCAACCATCGGCAAGATAGGTGAAGAGGAGCTTTTTTACCTGCAAACACGAGGCCTTACCAGAGATGAAGGGGTGCGTATGGTGATTGGTGGCTTCGTAGAGCCAATCACAAGAGCTTTGCCCCTTGAGTATGCGGTGGAGTTCAACAAGCTGGTCGAGCTTGAAATGACCTAGTCGAAACGAGTGATTCTACAGACTACTTATGAGAACGAACATAAAAAAATTGCGTGACGACTTCCCGATATTTCATACGAAGCCGGACTGGGCGTACCTTGACACTGCGGCAACCGCGCAGGTGCCGCAAGTGGTCATTGATGCGGTGGCGGAGTTTCAGTGTGCATACCGTTCATCGATACATCGCGGCTTGTACCGCGAGGCGTTACGTGCGACCGAGGTGTATGAACAAGCGCGTGGCACTGTGGCGAGCTTTCTCAATGCTGAAAGTGCTGAAGAGGTGGTGTTCACATACGGCGCAACATCTTCCTCGAACATGCTCATTGCCATGCTTGAGCATAGTGGGCTTTTTACAGAAGGGGACGAACTGGTGACAACGGTCACTGAGCATCATTCGTCACTTGTGCCGCAAAGTATGCTGGCGCAACGTCTCGGACTTACCATGTCGTGTATACCCATGAAGCATTCTCTCCTCCTCGATTATGAATACGCGCGATCCGTTATCACACAAAGGACTAAACTGGTCTCAGTCATGCTCGCGAGCAACGTGACCGGTACTATTCACAACGTTCGTCGCATCGCTCGTATGGCACATGCGGTGGGTGCGCTTGTCGCGTGTGATGCGACTGCGGCAGCCGGACACTTGTCCATTGATGTGCGTGCGCTCGAAGTGGACTTTCTGTACTTTTCAGGACATAAAATGGGTAGCCCGATGGGAATCGGTGCACTGTATGGTAAGCGTGAACTGTTGCGCGACCTTGAGCCGGGTTGGTATGGGGGCGGTATGGTGGAAGAGGTGGCCTGTACCGGCGCTCGGTGGACGGATGGGCCACAGCGTTTTGAGGCGGGTACGCCCAATATAGCGGGTGCGATAGGCCTTGCGACCGCCGTGCGATATCTTGCCGAACACAACATGGTTGCCATACGTCAGTACATCGAAGCGTTGCTTGCGCGCGCGGTAGAAGAGCTCCGAGGGATTGACGGGGTGCAGTTGTTTACGGCGGCACCACATCTGAACGTTGGGATTGTGTCTTTTGTGGTGGAGGGTGTGCATGCGCACGATCTTGCCGAGATTGCCGCTCGTGAAGGGGTTGCCCTACGGGCTGGGCATCATTGCGCAATGCCGCTCCATGAAGCCTTGGGGGTGTCGGCGACGGTTCGCGCAAGCTTCTTTCTGTACAACACGAAGCACGACGTCGATGCGCTGGTGGCCGCGGTGAAAAAAGCGAAGCGTATCTTTGAAGCATGAACACTTGTGAGTATGCATGATGCACTGTACCAAGCCCGCATACTTGACCATGCCAAGAATCCGCGGAACAAACGAAAGCTTTTACACGCAGACGCGACAATCAAGGGCTCCAATCCTTCATGTGGTGATACACTCGTGCTGTACCTCCGTTTCAATGGTGATACGATAGCGGAAGCGGCTTTTGAGGGCGATGGGTGTGCCATTTCCCAAGCCACTGCGTCCTTGCTCACCGAAAAGCTCGTCGGCCTGTCAAAAAAACAAGCACAGTCGCTCGGAGAGCCTGACATCTACGCACTGCTTGGCGTCGAGGTGTCGATCGGACGGCAAAAGTGTGCACTCCTTGCATGGCGAGCGTTGCAAGATGTTTTGAAAAAAAACGCAATAGTCGGTACTGCTATGTACTACCAGTAGTTATGTAACTACTACTAGTATTTTTTTCACAATACATCGTACCTATTCTCGCCGTAGGTCTTGTTTCGCGCTATAGTGTAGCCATTCCACACCATCTGTGATTATTGAGACTTATATTGGGAACTTGCTGACCGAGCTAAAAAAGAGAATAAAATCAGGGTGCAATTCGGCAGGACTTCAAATGTTGTGTAGGAGTTGGTTAATAAAAACTTGCTTGATCGTTTTTATAATAAGGGCTAGAAATAGAGATACAATCAGTTTTTGTTATTTCAAGTTGTCCCAAACGTAACTATTTATTCATGTCCGAACTTACGATCAATCACCTTTTCGTCACTGCGGGGGAAAAACAGGTTGTGTTCGACGTGTCGCTTTCGCTCCTGGCTGGCGAAGTGGCGATACTTATGGGTCCGAACGGTTCGGGTAAAAGCACGCTCGTGAATGCGCTCATGGGCCACCCGCACTATACCGTGACGCAAGGGGAGGTGCTCCTGGACGGTGAGAGCATACTCACTCTTGCGCCCCACGAGAGGGCTCGAAAAGGCATGTTTCTTTCATTGCAGCATACTCCCAAGGTGGGTGGTGTGACGCTCGCGACTTTTTTACACGCGGTGCATACCGCACGTACTGGTGAGCAGGTCGATGTACTCGAGTATTACCTGCGTATGCGAGACCTTGCGGATGAATACGGTATTCGCAAGGACCTTCTGGATCGCCCCCTTACCGAAGGGCTCTCCGGCGGTGAACGAAAACTTTCTGAGACGCTCCAGCTCATTGCGTTCAAGCCGCAGGTCGCGTGCCTTGACGAGATAGATTCAGGTGTGGACGTGGATGCGTTACGTGTGGTGTGCGGTGCAGTGTCACGTCTTGCGCACGAGGGCACCGCGTTTTTGCTCATCAGTCACCACCCTTCGTTACTCGAACACCTCTCCCCGCAGCGGGTGCACCTCATGGCGAATGGACGCTTGGTGCGCAGTGCGGGCAGGGAACTTGCCGACTTGGTGCATCGTGAAGGTTTTTGCCAGGCAATTGCATGTCCGATGGTGGAAGGCTGCGAGGCGGCAGGCAGGGCTGACTAGTGACTTTGAGTCGTCTTGACTATTCCTTCGCTTGCTATACTATAAGCTGTACCGCATCTGGGCGTATTTTTTTCTGTGTAGGATATGCGGAGCACCTTTTTAGTGACTCCCAATAACTGACCCCGAAAAGAGCTACGAGCAGGTGAGGGCTTTATCAAAAGCGCACCTTTCGGGGTTGAGGCCATGTTCTCGCGCCTTCATCTCCGCAAGGTCGCATGCGAAAAGTACGGAGTTTCGGAGCACGTTTTGCCTGCAGAGCACTGTCAGGGATGCGTGTCACACAAGGTTTTGAGTGAGCGGGTTCGACACGTTCACTTGAAAGTTTGCAAGGCGTCTTGCGACGCACCGGCTCGTACCTTTCGATAATCAAGGAACATACTATGGCAACAGAAGTATTCAATCGGTCCAAGCCACACGTCAACGTGGGTACGATCGGTCACGTTGACCACGGCAAGACCACCACAACCGCGGCCATCCTGCATGTTCTCGGCAATCTTGCCAAGGACAAGGGTTACAACGCTCGCGTTGAAGCCGTGGACGGTATTGACAATGCACCGGAAGAGAAGGCACGAGGTATCACCATCGCCCTTCACCACAGTGAGTACGAGAGTCCTATTCGTCACTATGCGCACGTGGACGCACCGGGTCACGCCGACTATATCAAGAACATGATCACCGGTGCCGCTCAGATGGACGGCGCGGTACTTGTCGTTGCGGCAACCGACGGCGCGATGCCACAGACTCGCGAGCACGTCCTTTTGGCTCGCCAGGTCGGTGTACCCCGTATCGTGGTCTTTATGAACAAGTGTGACATGGTCGATGACCCTGACATGCTTGACCTTGTTGAGGAAGAGCTTCGCGAACTTCTTGACGCAAACGGTTTTGATGGCAAGAACGCACCGGTTATTCGTGGCTCCGGCTTGAAGGCGCTCAGCGCCACATCGGCGGACGACGAGTACGCAAAGAAAATCATTGAGCTCATTGACACGCTCGACACCTACATTGAACAGCCTGTACGTGAGACCGAAAAGCCATTCTTGATGCCGATCGAAGATATCTTCTCGATTGAAGGTCGCGGCACCGTGGTAACGGGTCGTATCGAACGCGGTATCGTCAAGGTTGGTGAAGAGGTCGAGATCGTTGGTATCAAGCCGACCACCAAGACAACCGTTACCGGTATCGAAATGTTCAACAAGCAGCTTGACCAGGGTATGGCCGGCGATAACGCAGGTATTCTCTTGCGCGGTACCAAGAAAGACGACGTACATCGTGGTCAGGTGCTCGCAAAGACCGGTTCTGTGACCCCGCACACCGACTTCGAATCCGAGGTGTACATCCTCAAGAAGGAGGAAGGAGGCCGCCACACGCCGTTCTTTACCGGTTACAAGCCACAGTTCTATATCCGCACCACTGACGTGACAGGCGAAGTGACGCTTGCTGAAGGTGTGGAAATGGTCATGCCGGGTGACACAGTGACATTCAAAGTCAAACTGGTTGCTCCGGTTGCACTTGAGGAACAGCAGCGCTTTGCTATCCGCGAGGGTGGCCGTACGGTTGGCGCCGGTGTCGTTACTAAGATCAACGCGTAAGCGATCCACTAATCACGACTCCTATGGCAACAACCACCGCAGCACGACAAAAGACGAAGACCGCACCCGCGATCGAAGGTGGAAAACTCCGCATTCGTATTCGCGCGTACGAGCACAAGATTCTTGATGCGAGCATCAAGCAAATCATGGATACCGCGCTTCGCTATGATGCGAAGGTGGTGGGTCCGGTGCCGTTGCCCACGGAGATCAAGAAATATACGGTCAACCGCGCGGCATTCGTGCACAAGGACGCGCGAGAACAGTTCGAAATGCGGGTCCATAAACGGCTGATCGACATTCTCAACCCGAGCGGGAAGGTGATCGAGGCTCTTACGAACCTCTCTCTTCCAAGTGGAGTGAACATTGACGTGAAGATGGGTTGATATTCACCTCCCATACACCAAAACGCCCTCATACCCGAGGGCGTTTTGGTGTATGGGAGAGACCGCAAAAATAAAGCATACCTGGTTACTGTCTACCGTCGGTCGCTTGACGAAACTGGTGTCAACAATGAAATCATAACAACCAACCTATCATTGCATACTAAAAAAGACCCTCAGTTCCTTTTTCTATCTTTCTAGCAACATTTCGGCAGTACCGGCACTTTGGATTTAGACTAGTTTTTCTAGCGAGCTTGTAATTTGGAAACAAAAGTGCCCTCGTGATAAAAATGGAGTGCTTTTGTCTTGGGGTGTCCATATGCGTCTTGCATATAATATACTGATATGCTGTGAAGTGCGGGTACCGTTTTGGTACCATGCCGTTTAAGGGAATGAGTAGCGTACGGTGTCATATTAGGTGAGTTGATGCGAAGATTTGCATATTCATCCAAATGTGCTATAATACAGAGGTGAGTGCTAGAGTGCAAAACTCTGCATAACGAAGAACTGCGTAAATCCCCCCTTGTGGGGGCTTTACGTATTCACCTTACGCATACTTTTTGCCACCAGTGCTTACTGTGATATACTTTACTTGCTTGCTCCTCGAGTGGAGCGCCGCGGCACTCACAAATTAGTTTTTCGTGGAGCTCGCACCGGCGTTCCATTCGAGGTACAAACGTGACTCATGCGCTTACTCGAAAACGTTTCCCTCGCGGAACTCACAACGCTACGCCTTGGAGGTGTGGCGCGTTTTTATGTGTCTGTGTACTCGATAGCCGATTTGCGAGAAGCGGTTCATTTTGCACAGCTGAAGCATTTGCCAGTGTGGATACTTGGAGGTGGCTCCAACACACTCTTTACCGAAGAGGGTTGGCCTGGCCTCGTCATTCGTATTGCGATCTTAGGCACGGAATACAAAGAGGATACAAAGGGTGATGCCCGGGTTGTGGCGGGTGCGGGCGAGCGGTGGGATACGCTCGTGCAAGATACTGTTTCGCAAGGATTCTGGGGATTGGAGAATCTATCATATGTGCCGGGAAGCGTGGGTGCGACACCCGTTCAAAATGTTGGATGCTACGGAGTATCGGTTAGTGACTGTATTGACTGGGTTGAGGTGTACGATTGTCGTGATGATGCGCTGCACATATTATCTCCAAATTCTTGTGCGTTTGGGTATCGTGACAGTATTTTTAAACATCCGGAAGGTGCTTCCTACATAGTCACTCGCGTTGCATATCGCATGAAAACTCGCAGAGCCCCTGTTCTCGAGTACAAAGAACTGGCTGAGCGTTTTGTGGCAAAACCTCCTGAGAGTCCTGCAGAAGTTCGCGACGCTCTTCGCGAGATACGTGGGAGAAAATTTCCAGATTTGACACGAGTCGGTACCGCCGGTTCATTTTTCAAGAACCCAATCGTACGCAAATCGTCTGTGAAGGATATCGAGCAGTGGCTTAAATGTTCGGTGCCACAGTATCCTGTTGATGATGAACGTGTCAAGATACCGCTCGCATGGTTACTTGAGGTCTTGGGTTGGAAGGGAAAGCGGGTCGGATCTGTCGGTACATGGGATGCACATGCATTGGTGTTGGTGCATTACGGCGGGGGAACTGCGTCAGATCTTTTGGCGTTCATTGAGAGTATTGCAGGTGATGTAAAACGTCGCACGACGATTCGTATCGAGCCGGAAGTGTGTATAGCACGCGTTTCTGAAGTGCAGAGCCGCCTTGAATCGACGTCGAATCATGCGTAATGCTGAGTGATGTATCGACGTCGAAACGTAAGATGGATAAAAAAATAAAGTATCGACGTCGATACGACTTATCCACACTCGATATACCCTCCACACATTGTATCGAGTGTATGTTTGCATGATAATGATAGTACGTTAACGACGAAATCTTGGTCGACGTCGTTCATTACTTCGCACATAACCACCACTTCCATGCCAGCAAAGAAAAAGGCGGTAAAGAAGGTTGCAGCTAAGAAGCCTGTAGCAAAAAAGGTTGCAAAGAAAGTAGTAAAGAAGGTTGCAGCCAAGAAGCCCGCAGCAAAAAAAGTTGCAGCTAAGAAGAAGTAGTCTTCTCTCGTGACCACAAAACAAGCCGCATGTTGCGGCTTGTTTTGTGCTACCCATCATGCAGTACCGAGTGCAGAGGAAACAGGTGAGCGTCTTTGCATGCGGGTGAATATCCTGTCAACTGGCATCAATACCGATGCGTGGTACAATCGAGTGTAATGTTCTCATTGAAACAGTTATTTCGAGAAAACACCAACAAACGTACATTGCGTGAGCTTGATAGTGTGGTGCGAAGCGTGAATGCGCAAGAGGAGCGGTTTGCGTTGTTGGACGATGCGCTGTTACGTGCGCAGACTCAAATTTTTATTGACCGATTGCAGAGTGGGGAAACGTTCGACAATATACTCCCCGAGGCGTTTGCGGTGGTGCGAGAGGCTGCGCGACGTGTGTTGGGGGAGCGACACTATGATGTGCAGATTATGGGTGGTGTTGTGCTGCATCGACATGCAATCGCCGAGATGCGTACCGGTGAAGGTAAGACACTTGTTGCAACTCTGCCTGCGTATCTTAATGCGCTCGCACGAAAGGGTGTCCATGTTGTTACGGTAAACGATTATCTTTCTCGTCGCGATGCCGTGTGGATGGGACAGGTCTATGCATTCTTAGGCCTCTCGGTTGGGGTAGTAAATACGCAAGCCTCATACCTATACGATCCAACTCATAAGGAGGACTCTTCCGAAGACACGAAACGTGATGAAACGGGTTCATTCAAGGTTGCTTATGAATTCTTGCGACCGTGCACGCGCAGAGAAGCATATGAAGCGGATATCACGTATGGTACAAACAGTGAGTTTGGATTTGATTATTTGCGCGACAATATTGAATACGAAGCGAACAATCTCCGTCAGCGCGGGCACCACTACGCGATTATTGACGAGGTAGACTCGATACTTATTGACGAAGCGCGTACGCCGCTTATCATCAGTGCACCTGCCGATGCAAGCGGTGCACTCTATGCTACGTTTGCTGAAATCGTACGATCGTTTGTTGAGGGTGAAGATTACACGAAAGATGAAAAACTCCGTGCCATTCAGCTTACTGATAGTGGTATCGAAAAAGCACAACGCGCGTTGGGAGTAGAGAATATATACACGGATGCCGGTATCAAGTATGTTCACCATTTGGAGAGTTCTGTGCGCGCGAAGGCGCTCTTTGAGCGAGATAGACACTATGTCGTACGCGACGATCAAATTGTAATCGTTGATGAATTCACGGGTCGATTGCAGCCGGGTAGGCGATGGAGTGAAGGTCTGCACCAGGCAGTGGAAGCGAAGGAGGGTGTCACTGTGCAGCGTGAGAGTCGCACATACGCGTCTGTTACGTATCAAAACTTCTTTCGCATGTACGAAAAGATAGCCGGTATGACGGGAACCGCCGAGACGAGTGCGGAAGAATTTTATAGCGTATACAAACTTGACGTTGTCCAGATTCCTACCAACAAAAAGGTTGCGCGCATTGATCGGAACGATCTCATTTTTCGCAACGAGGCAGGTAAGCTTTCCGCGGTCGTGCGTAAGGTGCGCGAGGTGCATGAAAAGGGTCAGCCGATTCTTATCGGTACGGCATCTATTGACAAGAATGAGCAACTTTCCGAAAGTCTTGCTCGAGCAGGTGTTCCGCATGAAATGCTTAATGCAAAAAATCATGAACGAGAAGGTGAAATTATTGCACAAGCGGGTCGTAAGGGTGCAGTAACGATAGCGACCAATATGGCAGGCAGGGGTGTTGACATTAAGCTTGGGGGAAGTCCGGCACTTCCTGGTACTGCGGACGAAGTACGTGCGCTCGGGGGTTTGTTTGTGCTTGGAACAGAGCGTCACGAAGCGAGACGCATTGACAATCAGTTACGTGGTCGAGCGGGACGTCAAGGCGACCCGGGCGAGACGCTTTTTTGTGTTTCGCTTGATGATCACCTGATGCGAGTGTTCGGGAATCACGAGACCATCAAGAATCTCATGCAACGTGCGACTGAGGCGGATGATGTGCCGATAGAGTTTGGACTTATCTCACGACAGATTGAGAGTGCGCAAAAGCGTATCGAAGGTTTTCATTTTGATTCGCGCAAGCGAGTGCTGGCGTATGATGACGTATTGAATCACCAGCGTATGACGGTATATGCAAGACGTCGTAAGTATCTTGAAGGTAACAGAGAGGCGATGGGCGTGTTTCTTGCACAGCTATCCGCAGCACATGATACATACGAGGAATTGGTTCGAGTAAAGCGGGTCGAAATGGGTGATGACGAATTCTATTTGGCGCTCCGTCGTTTATTGATGCAGACTATCGATCTGTTCTGGCTCGAACATTTGGAGACTATGGAGTATTTGCGCAGCTCGGTAAATTTACGCGCCTATGGTCAGCGAGATCCGCTTATCGAGTACCGTAAGGAAGGACTCCGTATGTTCCGTTCATTTGAAACGAGCATAGCTGATCGCGTTATGGAGTTTTTGCCCCAAATGGGTGCGGGGGCATTCGCAAGCGAAGAAGAGCGCATGAAGCGGGAAAGTGAGAAAGCGCAGCAAGTGTCTTCAAGTGTTACGACAGGTATTTCCGGCCCTGTGATGCGTTCTCAGACACTGGCACGGAGTCATGGCCGCAATGATCAAGTGCGGATAGAAAAAGACGGAGTAATTCGTGAGATGAAGTATAAAAAAGCCGAGCAATTTTTAACACAAGGATGGAAGGTGGTTGAATAGTAAAGAGTTACTGAATCGTGCATACCAAAAAAAAACGACGTAGCGAGACCACGTCGTTTTTTTTTGGTATGATTGAGTGTGTACGTTGTACTACTTACCACCATTGCCATGCATGCCACCTCTTCCTGCACCCATACCACCGTGCATCATCCCTCCGCGGGCACCCTGATTGTTGTTGGGTGAGAATGTCAAACCGAGTTCTTCGCGAAGTTCACTTGCTTTCTCGGTGTCACCATTCTCCATTGCTTCATGCATTTCGACGAACGTATCGAAGTTGTCTTGGGTAACAACGCTCGTTATGCGTCCACGATCGCCGTGAAGCTCTTTCCATGCCGCGTAATCACCTTCTTCCATCGCTTTCTCCATTGCTTCGTGTCGTTCGGGGTCGCATGAACCACGCTGTGCACCAAATCCTGTCATGGGTTCTGCGGCGGATGCGCTCACTGCCATTGCAAACCCTGCACCGAGAAGTGCCGCAACAGTGCTGAAGGTGATAAGTTTTGTGTTAATCGCTTTTGTTTCCATATATTTTGTTCTATTTATTGTGTAATGTAGGATTAGCCTGATCAGCCTGCTTTCTTATACGCCTCTTCGTGTCATTTTCTTTCATGCAGAAATGGGTCACATACTGTTGAGGTGTTATATTTTTAACAACATTGTGTGGGTTATGGAGCTGTGATTGTGCGTCATGGAGTCGGACACAAGTAAGATTGTAAGTATATGGTGAAAATATTCCAGGTTATACACAGTTTTGCGAGTGTTACCTATGCGCATGGTGTATACTAAAGTGCAATGCAGGACGCGTATGCCGTAACGCGCGGCCAGCATTTTCCATACAATGCGTGTACTTATGTACGGCTGGGAGTATCCCCCACACAACAGTGGTGGTCTTGGTGTTGCATGTCACGGCCTCGCTCGCGGACTGGTGGCTGAGGGTGCCGATGTACGTTTCGTGCTTCCACGCAAGTATCCCGTAGTCGGCAGTGGAGCGCGTATGGTTTTTGCTGACGAAGCGAATCCGCTTACTTCGGTGCAGGCGGACTCTTTTGCAAATGGGTACATGACCGAGGATCGGTTGCGTTTTTTACGTGGCCGCTACCCTGAACTTCAGTACGGCCCAAGCTTGTTTGATGAGGTGTTGCGGTACGCCGCACTGTCTCCTATGGTGGCACTTGCGCATCAGCCGGACGTGATACATATGCATGACTGGCTCTGTTATCCTGCGGGTATGGCGGCAAAGCGGGCGACAGGTGCCCCGCTCGTGGCGCACGTGCACGCTACGGAATTTGACCGTACAGGGTTCGGCAAAGTCAATCAAGCCATTTATGAGATAGAGCGTCGGGGTATGTACGAGGCTGATGTGGTGGTGACCGTCTCTGACTACACGAAACGCATTGTTGTAGACCGGTATGGTATTGATCCGAATAAGGTTGAAGTGGTACATAACGGTATCGATGTCGACGACGTAGCCGTCGCAAGTACCATGGAGTCTGATATGCGCAGATTCAAGGGGCTGGGTTGGGGAGTGGTGCTTTTTGTTGGTCGCCTCACCTTGCAAAAGGGTCCGGACTATTTCCTCGAAGCGGCAAAAAAGGTTCTCTCACGTCGCACGAATACGATATTCGTTGTATCCGGCTCAGGGGATATGGCACAGACAATCATTGATCGTGCCGCCTATCTTGGTATTGGGGACAGAGTCCTCTTTACCGGTTTCTTGCGTGAAAAACAGCTCGCACGACTGTACGGACTGGCAGACCTTGTTGTCATGCCCTCTGTCTCAGAACCTTTCGGGATTGTTCCACTCGAGTCACTTTTAAATGGCACGCCCGTTCTCATCTCAAAACAATCGGGCGTTTCCGAAGTGCTTCGCAATGCGCTCAAGGTCGACTTTTGGGACACTGATGATATGGCAAGTAAAATAACGGCAGTACTTGATTACCCGTCTCTACGCGAAACGCTTTCCTCCGAAGGGCGTCGTGAAGCGAGTGTACAGACTTGGAGAAAAGTGGCAGGGCGCTGTATGATGATATATAGGTCTCTTGTAAAGACCGTTCTTCGAGTATGAGTGCTGTGTGCATGTATTTTCAAGTGCATCAACCAAGACGTATCAAACGGTACGGTTTTTTCGACATCGGTGCCGATCACACGTATTTCAACGATGACACAGAGCGTGATACGAACAACGCACGTATTGTTCGTAAGGTCGCAGAAAAGTGTTATCTTCCCGCAAACGCAACACTTCTTGAGAACTTGCGCGCGCATCCGGAATTCAAAGTTGCTTTCTCCTTTTCCGGCATAGCACTCGAGCAGTTTGAGGAGTACTCACCTGAAGTCATAGACTCTTTCAAACGTCTCATTGACACAGGGCGTGTTGAAGTGCTTTCAGAAACATACTACCACTCACTTGCATTTTTGGAATCTCCTGATG
Source organism: uncultured Candidatus Saccharibacteria bacterium (assembly GCA_964635195.1). Lineage (GTDB taxonomy): Bacteria > Patescibacteriota > Minisyncoccia > Phycocordibacterales > UBA12088 > UBA12088. The sequence goes on from CAZWNC010000001.1 coordinate 15,871, forward strand.
AGTTTCGAGAACAAGTCCGCATGCATGCACGAAAAGTTCGCGACCTCTTCGGTGTGCGCCCGTATGTATTTCGGAATACAGAACTCATCTATCGAAATGATATCGCCGCCATGGTCGCTGACATGGGATATTTGGGTATGTTGGCCGAGGGTGCCGATCATGTACTTGACTGGCGCAAGCCGACCTATGTGTATCACGCAAAGAATGATCCAAGTTTTAAGCTTCTACTGAAACACTATAAACTTTCCGATGACATTGCGTTTCGTTTTTCCAATAAAGGTTGGGAAGAGTGGCCGCTGACCGCGCCAAAATTTGCACGCTGGGTGGATGCGCACAATGGCGATGGCCACGTGATCAATCTTTTTATGGATTACGAGACGTTTGGTGAGCACCAGTGGGAGGATACCGGCATTTTTGATTTCCTCCGAGCGCTTCCACGGGAAGTGTTGCGTCACCCTGACAACACCTTTGTGACTCCGACCGAAGCGCTTACGCAGTATCCATCGGTTGGTGAGATTGATGTACCACACTATGTGTCATGGGCTGATGTTGAGCGCGATCTTTCCGCATGGCGCAGTAATCCGATACAACACGATGCACTTCGAGCACTCTATGCGCTTGAGGGTGAGGTGAAGAAAAACAACGATCCAGAACTCCTTCGTGACTGGCGTCGTCTCACCACGTCCGATCATTTTTACTACATGTGTACCAAATGGTGGGAAGATGGCGACGTGCATAAGTACTTCAGTCCGTACGATTCGCCGTATGAAGCGTATATAGCATATATGAACGTGCTTAACGATCTCACGTTGCGAGTGCATGCCTCTCCTGAGAATCTTCGCTCAAAACGTTCATTCTGGGAAGCTCTTACACATAAATCACGTTCCGTATTACAAGCCATTAAGTCATAAGCATATGCCAACAAAGACTATCGCGACAAAAAAAACAGAAGAGCGGCCGGCTCCAAAGACCAAAAAAACAGCACCAGCACCACGCTCTGTGGCAGTAAAAGGCAAACAAGCTCCGGTTGCGAGCAAGCAGACTATTGTCACTAAGAAAGTATCGACAAAAACCAGCGTATGCAAATGTCGCACTGTTTGCAAACCAGAGGAAGCGTTTTGGATACATCATGGCCCGGTGGTTGTGTCTATCGCAGAGCTCATGTCCGCACTCGCTGATATGAGTGACGAGCAATTTGCCTACCATACAGAGCGAAATGGTAATGACTTTTCAGCATGGCTCCGAGATTGCTTGGATGAGAAGACGCTTGCAGCTCGTATTGAGCATGCTTCGACTCGCACACATGCATTACAGGCACTCAAGGCGCCTTGCTGTAAATAGCATACCGATAGTATATGTATTTTTGAACATGGCTCGCTCGCTCGTACTTGGTAACGGGAATGTGCTCATTGTGTATGATGAGTGGGGTCAAGTGCGTGACTTCTATTTTCCACAAGTCGGTCTTGAAAATCATGTGGGCGAGCGTCTGATGCATCGAATTGGTGTTTTTGTGGATGGAGCGATGCATTGGCTCTCAGGTGGCGGCTTTGAGGTAGAGGTCACCTACTGGAGCGACACGCTCGTAGGTAAAGTGCATGCGGTGCATCGTGAGGCAGGTATTGCACTTACTTTTTCCGATATTGTGTACAATGAGCACGATATTTACGTGCGCTCTCTCGTTGTTGAAAATCTTTTCCCGCGCGATAGAACAGTCAAATTGTTTTTCAATCAGCAATTTCATATCAGTGAGGCGGAGCGAGGTGATACAGCGTACTATTCACCCGAACTCCAGGCGCTTGTGCACTACAAGGGGCGCAGGGTCATTTTGGTATCAGCACATAGTGACGGGGATTTTTTTGATGACTATGGTGTCGGCTTGCTTGGTATTGAGGGGAAGGAGGGTACCTGGCGTGATGCGGAAGACGGTGTCCTTTCGAAGAGTGGTATAGAACACGGAAGCGTTGATTCGGTACTTGGCCTTACCTTGCAGATGCGAAGCAATGCAGCTCGGTCGGTTTCGTATTGGATTGCGGTCGGTCAATCGTATCGCGTTGTGGAGCGACACCATCGTGATATTCTGACTCGCGGTCCGGCGCATTTACTACGGACTACGTCTGATTACTGGAAGGCGTGGGTCGATCGTCCCGGAAAAATCCCCGAAGGTATTGATGTTGAGCTTGCGGCACTGTGTCGTCGATCATTACTTGTCATGCGGACACATGCAGACAATGGCGGGGCGGTGATTGCGTCGGGAGACTCAAGTATACTGCAGAGTGGGCGGGACACGTATAGTTACTGTTGGCCGCGAGATTCTGCCTACGTCGTGCTCGCATTCCTCGAAATGGGTCACATCAACATTTCGCATTCGTTCCACAAGTTTGTCCAAGAGATACTTACCGATGATGGGTATTTGTTACATAAATATCGTACAGACCGTTCGCTTGGAAGCTCGTGGCATCCCTGGGTGCGCGAGGGTCGTGCTCAGCCCCCAATCCAAGAAGATGAGACTGCAATTACACTAATCACTCTTGGTAGACACTACGAGCTCACGCATGACGTTGAGTTCATCGAAGAAATGTACAATCCGTACATTCGACGCGTGGCGGATTTTCTCGCTCGTTACCGTGATAAGAAGACAAAACTACCCCTTCCAAGCCACGATCTGTGGGAGGAGCATGTAGGCACCTTTACCTATACATCATGCGTTGTGTACTCTGCACTTTCCACGGCCGCTTCGTTTGCGAAGCTACTTGGGAAGGAGGTCTCGCGCAAGCGGTGGGCAAGTGCAGCGGAAGAAATGCGTGAGGGTATATTGCGTGTACTTATCTCGGAAAATGGTCGTGCTGCAAAGCGGGTCGCATGTACGCACGGAGAATCGACCCTCGATGAGACGATTGATGTTTCAAGCTTCTATGGCCTCTTTCGCTTCGGTGTCCTCTCTTATGACGATCCGATACTTGAGAGGATATATGAACGGACGTGTGCGGCACTGACGACCGACGCGGAGGGTATTGGAGTTGCGCGGTATGACGGAGACCGATATTTTGCACATCATGATGCTGCGAGCAATCCGTGGGTGGTGACCACTTGTTGGATTGCGGAGTACGAAATAGCGCGGGCGAAGAGTGCGCAAGATCTTGAAATGCCGCGACGACGCCTTGAGTGGATAAAACAGCGGGCAAATATGGCAGGATTGTTTGCGGAACAGTATCACCCACGTACCCATGCACCAACATCGGTCACGCCATTGATTTGGAGTCATGCACAGTACATTTTGACATTCCTTGCATATTCAAAAAAATATGCTGAATTCCGAAAGAAACAGGCGTGAGAACGTCACGCGTATCAAGATGTACACTGTTGTCACAAAAATATCCCCACGACTTCCGTGTCGTGGGGATGCGTGAGTCTATGCATACCGTAGCGCCCACAGTTTGTTGATGAGCGATCGCCAACATCTCCTGCAAAGGTCGTGGTGATAGTCGGGAGGTGGCCTGATTTTGCCGCGCACGAGTATTCCCGAGATGTGTCGTCCACACTCGCAACGATTTCGTTCCTGCATGATATACCTCCGTTTCGATGCTTGCTTCTGGGAAGATACTACAACATATACAATTGCATGTAAATAGGTGGTTGGTAGTCAGGTGGAAGCGTCCGCCGTATTTCACATCCTGTCTACTTCCATTTGTACAGAAAGTTCGCTATGCTGACACGTATGCGTAACCTAGAAAAACCGGAAATACTTTCACCAATACAAGATCTTACCTCACTGCGCGCCGCAATAGACGCGGGAGCGGATGCGGTCTTTTTTGGTGTCCAGGGGTACAACATGCGTGTCTCGGCAAAAAACTTTACCCTGGAGGACATAGCCACCGTCACCACAATCGCCCACGAAGCGGGTGTGAAAGCATACCTTGCACTAAACACCATCATCTACCAGGAAGAGCTTGCGGGTATGGAGGCGGTCTTAAAGAGCGCTAAAAGTGCACAGGTCGACGCGGTCATCTGTTGGGATCTTGCCGTTGTGGAAAAAGCTCGTGAGATCGGACTCACGGTGCATGTCAGTACCCAGGCCAGCGTTGCCAATGCGGAGTCGGCGCTGTTCTACAAGCGCTTGGGTGCTACGCGTGTCGTACTGGCGCGTGAGTGCAATCTGGAGCAAATTGTTGCAATTAAAGAAAAAGCAGGCATTGAGGTTGAGACATTTATCCATGGAGCAATGTGTGTCTCTGTGTCCGGACGTTGTTTCTTGTCACAGTTCGCAACGTGCCACTCCGCAAACCGTGGGGCATGTTTGCAGCCTTGTAGACGCAGGTACCTCATCAAAGACGCGGACAGTGACCTTGAGTATGAGCTCGGGCCAGAGTATCTGTTGAGCCCCAAAGACCTCTGCGCGCTTCCTTTTATCGAGAAGCTCGTGCTTGCCGGTATCGATTGTTTCAAAATAGAGGGAAGGAATAAAAGTCCCGAGTATGTGCATGATGTCACATCAGTCTATCGTGAAGCGGTCGATTTTGTCTGGGACAATAAAGAACACCTGCATGAAAAGGAGTGTATGGAGCAACTTACTCAACTGAAAGAGCGACTCTTGCCGAAACTCGAACGCGTATTTAATCGTGGTTTCTCATCCGGTTTTTACTTAGGTAAGCCGATCGATGAGTGGTCACGTGCAGCTGACAGTCAAGCAACGGAGCGAAAGGTTCATGTAGGTGAGGTGGTGCATTATTATGCCAAGCCGGGCGTTGCGGAGGTTATGATCCTCACGGATGAGACACTCTCGATCGGTGATGCTATCTTGGTGCAAGGTCCGACAACCGGAAGTGTGCGGGCCACCATTGAATCAATGGAGGTTGAACATGTGCAGGTTGATTGTGCCACAAAAGGACGTACCGTTGCCATTAAAATCGCCACACGGGTGCGCCCTCACGATGCGGTGCGAAAGGTCGTATTGCGCGACACGGAGACACGACACGGAGCGTGATGTTCGGGCACCATGAGGGCTTGGGTAAGGGCTTGACCAGAGTATTCAAATTTCCTTGCGTGCCTGGGTGCGGGGAAGCGTGTACACAGGTGGTTTTCCATGTATGAAATCCTGTGCAAGTGAGTAGGTAAGCGCACCCTGATTTGGCACAACGATCAAGTCTCCAATTTCTAATCTTGATGCAAAACAGGAGTAGCCCCATCTATCTTGCATCATGCAGAGTGAACCGTAGATCATGGTATCAATTTCCTTGGTGCTCGGGTGTGTAATGTTTATGATAGGGAAATACTCATCTTCGAAACGTTCATACCCTATCATGTTCATCCCCCCATCGACTATCACGAGCCCGTCTTTACGGTCTGCGATACGAAGAAGCACGTGCATTGCGCTGTCTGCAATGATGCGACCCGGTTCTGTCAGGTATGTCGCGTTAGGGAGTAGTGGTCGGAGGTGCGTGTCAATACCCAGAGCGATACCTTGTGCATAGTCGTGTAATGATGTGGAACGAAACGTGTGATGCTTGTACGGGAAAGGTGCCGGTGTATCGAAGTACTCGTATATGGCTTGCACCACCTTTCCTTGAGGTGGATACCATGGGTACTCACCCTCTGTTGCGTCGGGAACGAACCCACCCCCAAAATCATAGAAAAGAATACCGGCAAGCTCTTCTTGGGAAAAATTTGCTTGGAGGTATTCCGCGACACTATGCATAGTCTCCACGTATGGTTGCGCGTCCGTATTCCAACTTTGATGTACCTGTATGCCACAAAGATTGATGTGTTTGTGTGCCCGTGCAATGTCATAGAAACGTCTAAGCTCATTGAGCGGTATCCCGAACTTGTTCCATTTTTTTGCAGAAGTTATCCTGATACCTGTGTTGATGGTTCGATGGTGTGTTGCTGCAACTTCGGCCAAAAGTTCGAGCTCACGGAAACTGTCCATGTGAATGATCACTCGTGAGGCATGTTTACATGCGAGGGTTAGTCCTTGATGCGTTTTTGCGGGACCGGTGTATATAATGCGTTTCGCTTTCGCGTTAAGTGCAAGACGTAGCTCGCGTTCACTCGAGACATCAAGCCCGTATCCGTGTTTGACGATGGTGCGTAACACGTGTGGGTGGTCATTTACTTTCACCGCAAAATACGCGCTTATGTCAGGTATGGCGCGTGAGAACTCTTTGGTGAAAGAGGTGAGGGCGTGTTCCAGCGCTTCGTCGTCGAGCACGAAGCACGGTGTGTCATGTTCGTGTGCAATGGTAAGGAAGCGATCCCGTTTTCGGTGAATAGCACGGACAACCGGTAGCATGCTTTGTGCAGATTCGGTATGGACCTCTTGAAGAATATGTGAAAATTTCTTTCGCAGGTCTGCCTTCATGGTGTCGGTGACAAGCGGGACGGTTCTTTGTTCTTTCTTTTGCATGAGAGAGATATTACATGAATAGTGCGGAAACTGCACTGCGGATACTCAATCCTCGCGCATTGAGCGACCCTGTGATGGGGTCGTAGAGGGGACTGTCGCTGAAAATGGTTGCAAGTGTAAATTCTTCTTCGATGCGAGCATGTGGCACTGAGAGGTCATGAAAGAGAAAAAAAGTATCTAATCCTGAAGGAATGTGTTGTTCGTCTGCAATGTGGCTAATGCCACGCGCAGTCAGCTGGTATGTCCCCACCATAGGTATTTTTGAGACATCGGTGTATGCCGGTACGTCGATATCGAGAGTTGCACCCTCATAGTGACTGCTCGGAATATGCGCTTCTTCCTTTTGAGTCGTTCCGAGTGTGTCACGTACACACGCTCGTGTATACAGCCTCCATGGTTCTTTGTGTGGGGTAAGACCATTTGTGGAAAAAAGCTGTGGTGTCGCCGCTGAGAGTCGTGGGTTGCATTCAAGCACGTATGCCCTCTCGTTAGACACAATAAAGTCAATGTTCGCCATGCCGGCAAACTTTGTCGCATGCAGTAGAGCGCTTGTTTTCAGGAGCTCTCCTTGCAGTGAACGAAGTGCCTCGTCTGAGAAATAATTCGTCGGTAACCATTGTATACCCAAGAATATATTTGGAAAATCATTCTCGTATAGAAAACATTGGCGTCGTATTGCAGAAAATACCGCATGGCCTGCATGGTCTATGATGATGCTTACGCCGATCGGTGTTCCCGGTACGTACTCACGCACAAGCACGGACTTCGTAAGCGATGCAGGTGGCACGCTGCCCGCTTGCAGAAATACTGTGCCTTGCATGCCGGATCCGGTACTTTCCTGAATAACGTACGTCTTAGTGGGTAGCATGTGTGCGGGAGTACTCAATGTTGGCGGTGTGTGCACCGCGTGCTTTCTGAGAAGACGTTGGAATACGCGCTTGTTTTCGAGGCGAGTTTGTATGCGTGCCGGAGGAGTTATCAGTGTAATTTTGTTCTTACGAGCCCACTCCCGGTACTCCTTTTTTGTTCGATACGGGACTGCAAGATGAGTGATAGATCGTTCGTGGAGTTTTTCTGCAAGATCGGTCTCAAAGAGTAGTTGATCAAAGGTTGGATAGGGAAGTTCTCGAACGCTTGAGACCATGATGAGTTCGCTCTCGTGAAAGTGAGTGTGTGCGTAGGTGGCGACGGGTGTACCTGCAAGTACGATGATGAAGAGTCCGGCGCGATCATGTTCACGGAAAAACAATGGCTCCATCATGCTAAGCCAGACAGCCAGGGTGTTCGGAGTGTGTTGCATGCTCGTGTCACTAGGCTTGTAACTCTGAAGAGTTATCGTTTTGATGTGTTCCTTTTTGTTGGCGATGATGGTGCAAGTTCTTCCTTGTAAATCGTGATGATCTTTTCAGCTACTTCTGCCGGTATGTTTTGAAAACGGTGAATGCCAAGGTATAGCTGTGCGAGCTCTCTTTTGCGTGCCTCAAAATCGGCAAGCATTTTTTTCTTGAAAAGATCAATGCTGTAACCGGTGCGACCTCGTTCTGTTGCCAGTAAGAACGCAAGACCGAGCTCATCCTTGGTGCCATACTCAAGATTACTGACGGTCCGTTTAAAGAAGTCAGCGTACAGGTGGGCATGTTCTCGATCGAAAAGGTTTTCGGTGAAGCCCATGCCATACAGATCGATATCCGAGGCCGCTGAGAGCGCATACACGTATGCGCATTTTGAGCAGTTTTGGCACCATCGAACCTGCTTCGCTTGTTCGTTATTTGCAAAACAGGACATCTGAAATGTACCGTACTCTGAGTACCTGGTGTGCAACACCTTCAGGATTGCGAGCTCGTAGAGTGGTTCCATTAGACTCACGACTTTGACATCCCTTCCGAGGAGTAGAGACCCAAGAAGGCCTTGTTGGGTTGTCCAGTCAGTGTGTTGGTCATATGCGGCAGAGTAGGTGAGAACACCTTCTTTGTCAAAGAATGAGTCGTTACAAGACTGCTCGTTTCCGAGGATGATGTAGTCTGCGTTGAAGTGGTGTGCAAAGGGAAGCGCAAGTACCGCACACTCAGTCGTATGCAGTCCCCAACCCAGCTCAGTTGAAAATCCCCAGTATTTGCCATATCGAAATATACCGGGAGTGTTTTGTAAGACGTGTATCTTTACATCGAATTTCTTTTCAAAAGCGGCGGTCATTTTTTGTTTGTGGGCATGTTCAAAATCGTGAGATGGTTCTACGAACATCACCAGTATTGGTCGTATCCCGAGCTCTTTGCAAAGTGCAAGCGTGAGCATGCTCTCTTTTCCAAACGAGAACGGTATGACCGCTGTCGGTGCATCTGACGGGGGGCGATTGGTGTGGACGGTCTGAATCTCGTTAGTGCCAAAATACGAACGGACATTGAAAAAATCCTTCATGTATGAAACAGAGGATTTTTTGTCGGAGTGTGCGGTGCAGGGCATGTCGTATATACCGTTTTTGAAAAAAAATGTTTCCGCGAGCGATCGCGCCGTTTTGTAGTGTATGTCCGGAAGGGAAAGAATTTGCGGAAGAAACATCGTCGAGCTCACGGTTACCGCGTCTCGCAGCGCCTCTTTTGCTTCTTGCGGGTAGCTCGTCCACACATCCTTTGGGTAACGAATCGGAAAGTGTTCTTTGTTTACCACGACCGAGACTCCGTCTTTCGTGATTTTGCCATCGACGATCAATTCGTTTGGTAATGGTGCGTGTGGTGTGTTCATATTGCTTTGAGAGTTCGTGCGAATAAATGTATCCTACATGGAGTCGGTTTGGAGATGATAGTACTGGGGTCGATTCTCGTACCGTTTGATGGCGACACGTAATACCTCCTCCACAAGGTCTGCGTAACTCATTTTTACCAGGCGTGCCGCGCGGGGAAGTATGTCATGCGTGTCCATGTGCTGGTTTGGATTAAGCTCAAGAACGTACGGATTGCTATTCTTGTCGACCTTTATCTCTACGATACCATAGTCATGGCAATCGAGTATATTGTATGTGTCGAGGGCGATTTCGGTTATGAGTGACTCAAGTTTTTTATTCATGTTCATAGAGGGCTCCTCGATGGATATTTTTTCGTAGAGTGATTTGTCAACCCATTTCGCTTCGTACGGGTAAATGTGCCAAAGCCCTTCGGGGAGTGCGTCGAATGTTGAGCGTGAGAGAGGAAGAACTCGAAGGTCGTCCTCTTCGCTACCGATAATCGGCACCGCATACTCGTCTCCATCAATGTATTCTTCTACGAGCGCCGGACTTCCGAGTTCGTGTATGACGTAAGCAAGTCGTTTTTGGAGCTGTGTCTTGTCGGTAACGACCGACTCATTGGTGATTCCAATCGAATTATCGGTGTTCGAGGGTTTAACGATAAGTGGATACTTGAGTGTCTGATCGATATCGTCTTCGGTGGTGTACGCATAGTCCCAACGCGGAGTTGGGATTCCGTGGAAAGAAAGTAGTTTTTTGATACGGATCTTGTCATTACAGAGTCCAAGGGTAAATGGATTTGATCCGGTGTAGGGTATTTGCAACATGTCCAGAAGTGCGGCCGAATGCGGTTTGAGCATGCTTGAATTATTTATTCTTCCGCAAGCATTAAATACAATATCAACATTACTATTTCGAAGTTCGTTTATGCAACGCACCGGTTCGTTCATGTCGAAAACGGTTGTCGCATATCCTCGTTCGGCAAGGGCTTCTTCAATGTGTGTGCCAACCGCCGAAAGGGCGGCCTCAATCACACCATCCTCTTCTTGAAACATGTTGTAGAGAATTCCCACGTGCAAATTGCGTTGGCTTTTGATCGAAGTGCGTCGCATGCGTTCGATTTTTGCGGCTCCCTCAAGGAGTTCTTTGTTGGTGGAAGCCATGGAAAATCGGTTGCGTCGGAGTGTCTTTCCTATCGAGGATGACGAATGGAACTTCGCAACGTCGTACTTGATGTACTTCAAGGCTTCGTTGAAATTGTGTTCGGTATCGAGGGGGTTTTCTCCTGAAACCACAATCCAACCAAGGTACTCGTACCCTTCGGGCGGAACCAGTACCGCATCACCCGCCTGCTTAAAGAGGCAGAGCTCCTCAACCCCCGGAACTTTTTTGATGCGTTCGTCCATTTCAAGTTTAACGAGAAGCCCGGACTGTTTCGGAGTGAATGTGTTGCTCATCAAATACTTATGGGGCGTGTCCGGTTTCCGAACTTTTTGGAGGTAGATTCCGAGGGCGATTTTCACAGCACCCTCGATGAGATCGACCCCCCATGCCTCTTTGCTAAAGGTATACGTCTCATCGCCCCCCATGCGAAGATTGATTTCAATCGGCACAGGACCTTTTCGCGTTGTTTTGGCTTCAAAATGAATACATCCGTTCTGTATTCCCAGTTTTTCAAGCACGGTCTCCGCCATTTCCACGAGCGCCTCCTGATCTTTTGCGGGAAGTTCCGAAGGGATTGCCTGCTGTGTCTCTATGAAAAAAGGTTCCTCGGTTCGGTAATTGTCGACGACGGCGAAATACTTAATTTTTCCGTTTTGAAGCAGTATGTCGACGTCGACCTCGTCACCATCGATGTAGCTTTCGACGAGAATGTCGAGTCCTTCGTTGAGTGACGATTCGATGTTCGGGGATATGTTACGTTCAATGTACTCGTAGGTATTGTAAAACTCCTCTTTGTCTTGTGCCTTGATGACAAACGCACTCCCCGAGCCGTAGGTCGGCTTGAGGACAACGGGAAAGGTGAAAGAGGTGACGACCTGTTCCAAATCCTCCTCGTCTTTGATAAGCATATGTTCCGGGGTGCGAATCCCGTTCTCGGTACAAAATTTTCGAAAGAGAAACTTATCACGCACTTGTTTTGCAATAGCGATTGGAACGCCTATCAGGTCGAGTGCGTCTGCTATTTTTGAGGTCAGAAGCACATCGTCTTCCCAGAACGTTACCACACCATCCACTGACACGCTTGGGTTCGCGCTGAGGAATGTCTCAATATCCTCAATCACTTTTGCGTGGTTCTTGTTGTCGGTAAGTATCCATCGGTCGATGAAGGGAGCGGCCCAATTCTTTTCATGATGGATAGCAATAATGTGAAGACCGAGCTGTTTCAGTCGCTGTACGATAAACTTCTTCTTTACCGAGCCGGTATTGACCAACAAGATGGTCTTGCCGACCAGTTCAGAGCGCTCAACATCCTGTTTCTTTTTCACGGTTGTTTTGGAGGGTATAAGATTCGGTATGTTCTATTTGCATGTCGATTACATGCAGGTGTGGACATGTGGTTGCACGCATAAATATAGCGGTATTACACAATATGTCAATCAATATTGCGCAGGTGTGGTGTTGTGTTCTTGTGACTTGGTGCTATTATCCACCCTAGATTAAGCATTAGCGAGGAGGTGAACCTACATGAAAGACGATCTCGGCAGGCATCTGATTGCTGAAATGGTCGTATTTCTCTGTCTGCTGTATCGGGAAGGTGCCACAGCGAAAGAATTGGAGACGCACATGAGTGTCTTCAATAACATGAAGCCCGTGACGCAGTGTGCGGTCGGGAGGTGGCTCGAAGGTCGTACCCACCCTGATGTGTCCATGGATGTCGGGGATGAATTACTCGAGACACAAGAGCATGTGGCGGTCCTATGGTGTTCATTGGAGCATTATCTTGACATACGTACAGACTTCGGTCATCTGGAACGTGACACTCGATCCGGACGGTACTTGGTCACACCCAAAGGGAAGGTCTATTTCGATGCGAGACGTAAGGCGTTGGAGATCCATCGACTGGTGACCCAAAAAAATGTACACAAACAACCTGCGTGAGGATGGAGAGAGACATGCTGGTTGCTACACATGTCTCTTTTTGTTGTATACATGCATGTGTTGGTAGTTTTAAAATGCACATACGAAGTTCGAGAGCGGTTCGTTTCTGGGCCCGATTGCGTACAGCGTGTGAGCGTCGTATTGCGCAGCATAAAAAAGGCCGGTACTTGGACCGGCCTTGTGTGCGTCTGTGTGGTTTGAACTGTGTGCAGACCTGTCGCGTTGAGTATCAAATACGTCTGCGCGGTTTACCCCACTACGTAGGTATCGTTTCGCGAAGGGAAGTACCTTTTGACACACAAACATCAGATTTCCAGCGAGAAATGCAGTGACCGGTGTCTGATGGGCAGGTGGACTTTTGGATTTTTCGTGCGCAGCGTCCTGATTCGGGTAAGCGGTTACACTCCTTCAGTTGTGCTCCAAGCGGAGTCTCAAGTTCAGTGCTGTAAGAAATCATTGTCTAAATCCTCGTATTGTGTATTTGTAAAGAGCAGTTTGAAACAGAAACCCTGACACGTGTCAGGCGTGTGCGTTGTTTCTACGCGTTGGTAATGCCGACAACCTGACACCTGGTGCGTTTTAGATACAATCTGAACGATAACCGTGTCAGCACTGTGCTAGCATCAATATACGGAGGGGGTGCGGCAACGGCAAGGGAGACATTGTGGAAAAGTGTGTTCATGTGTGGAGTGTGCTAGTCTGTTAGGCATGACACAAGATGAGGCCTTTGCGATACTGTGTATGGGTAAAAACGTGTTTTTGACCGGTGCGGCGGGGAGTGGCAAGACCTACGTCATCAACCGCTACGTACGATGGTTGCGTGAGCGCGGTATCGAGCCAGCTGTCACTGCGTCAACGGGGATTGCCGCTACACACATCGGGGGTCAAACGATCCACAGTTGGTCGGGAATCGGAGTAAAAGAGTACCTTGGTCCATACGAACTCGATCACATTGCGCAGAACGAACGCTTGGTCAAGCGCTTTCAAGGCACGCAGGTACTTATTATCGATGAAGTATCGATGCTTGCCGGCAATACGCTTGGTCTTGTGGATCAGGCATTGCGCGCAGGCCTTTCCAAGGAAGAGCCGTTCGGAGGTCTGCAGGTGATACTGTGTGGTGATTTTTTTCAGCTACCCCCGGTGGTACGAGGAAATGGCATGATGCAGTTTGCGTTTCAGAGTGATGCGTGGCATGCGCTTGGGCTCGTCGTATGCTATCTCCATGAACAATACCGCCAGGATGACGAAGCACTGCTTGCAATTTTGAACGGTATTCGAGCAGGTGATGTATCACACGCACTCCGTGCAATGCTCGAAATGCGTATCGGATGTGTTTCCCCAACCGAGGTTCCCCATCTCTACACACACAATGTCGACGTCGACCGTTTAAATACTGAGCGCCTCGCTCTTTTAGAGGGTCCTGCACGTTCGTACCATATGCGTACCAAGGGAAGCAAAAAACACCTTGAATTGCTCAAGCGCGGTACGATGGTGCCTGAAGTATTGCAAATCAAAGAAGGTGCGGTGGTGATGTGCATCAAGAACCATCCACAAGGTAAATATGTGAACGGAACATTGGGTACGGTCGTGCGTTTTGCCGGAATTGGAAACCCTGTAATAGTGACACGTGCCGGCGTTGAGCTCGAAATAGAAGAAGATAGTTGGAAGATGGAAGATGGTGACAAAGTAAAGGCGGAGCTTATACAAATCCCTCTTCGTCTCGCATGGGCGGTTACTGTGCACAAGAGCCAAGGGCTTACTCTTGATGCGGCACAAATTGACCTGCGTAAGACGTTTGTCGAGGGGCAGGGCTATGTGTCACTCTCGCGGGTTCGCTCACTCACCGGTCTCTATCTTGAAGGAATATCCGAGCTTGCCTACGGGAGACACCCTGCGGTTGCCGAGGCAGATCAATTTTTTATTGCAGCATCCGACATGAGTGTGCGACGACTCACAGTAACTTCGCAGGAACGAGTGTTAGAACTGACGAATGAGTTCATTCGCTCGTGTGGAGGCCACCTGCCGGATCCGAAACGGAGCGCGGTAAAGAGTAAAAAGGGGGCAAAAGAGGGGACATATGACAAAACGTTACGTATGGTCCGTGAGCACATGAGCATACAAGAAATTGCCGATGAGCGTGAGTACAGTGAAGATACAATCATGACACACATCGAACGCTTGATGCGTCAAGGTGTTTTGAGTACAAAAGATATAGCATATCTTGCCCCAAACGATGATTCATTCGAAGCTGTTTTGAAGGAAGTCGCAGAGGCCTTTGAAACACTGGGGGTATGGAATCTTGCGCCGGTGCGTGCACACCTCGATGACCGTTTTAGTTACCCGGAACTCCGTTTCCTGCGTCTCTTCGTACAGAAGAGCGACGGCGTTGCGTGAAGGGGACGCTCCGACGTCTTTTCCTACGCGTCCCATTAGTGGAGGAGTGAGCGGTATATATCTTCGAGCGCCTTTACGGCATCACCGACCGCGATGTTGTTTTGTGCGTAGAGGCAGTCTGTGCAGTCCCCTGCAGCCCACACACCCCCGCATGATGTTTGTTGTGTGCGAGGATCTACCTTTACGTGTCCGTAGGGATCACGTTCGGCGACGTCTTTAATCATGTCTGTATTTGGTATGGTTCCGATTTCCACAAAGACGCCCTGGACGGGGAGTGTATGCACTTCGTTTGACACAAGGTCTCGATAAGTGACACCGGTAACCATGCGGTCACCCTGTATCTCAGTAATCTCCGCATTCACCAAACCTCGCATGTTTTCGTGCGCGAGCACTTTCTCTACGGTGATGGGTTCCGCACGGTAGCTTGGGTTTCGTTCAAGTAAGGTGACACTTTTTGCGTATGCGAGGAGTTGTGCAGCGGATTCAAACCCGGCGTTTCCGCCACCTACAACGACGACATCCATACCTCCAAAAAGCGGACCATCACAGGTTGCACAGTAGGTGACCCCTTTGTGTTCAAATACGTCTGCCCCCGGTACGGTAAGTGTTCGTCTGCGTGCACCAGACGCCACCAAGACCGCTCGTGCTGTGCAGGTGCTCGTGTCACTCAGGGTGACCGTGAACGCACCCTGAGATCCGGTTACTTTCTCGACGGTTACCCCCTCTTTCATGGTAACGTATGTTCCTGCATATGCGTACGCGTGCTGCTTTAGTTGTTGAGCGAGGGCTTCTCCCGGAATTTCGACCGTACCAATCCAATTTTGTATCCCGGGCGACACAATGCTTTGTCCACCCCAGTCTTTGGTAACAAGAATCGTGCTTAGTTTTTTGCGCCCTGCGTACACGGCTGCCGCACAAGCTGCTGGTCCGCCACCTATGATGATGAGGTCGTGCATAGTGTGATGATAGTGTGGGTAATGGGTATTGAAGCAGTGTAAGCGAATACTGCGGTCAAACTGCGTGTATTGAAGTACCGACAGTACATCGATTCTCACCTACTCGGGCAGTATGAGAACAGTAGGTACTATTGAGGCGGAATGTGTGTGTTTGGAAACACTTACTGACGTTGATGGAACACACCTTCCAAAGTATAGCACACACGCACGTCCTATACGTGTAGGTGCGAATCACACACAAAGTCACAGAACCAGCGTACCACTACTTGATCTTTGATCGACGAAGGAACGGTGGAATACCCCATTCCGAGTCGTCATCGTCCACCTCCGGTGCAGGTGCTGGAGTGGTAGGTGCCGTAGGTGTTTCTTGAGGAATTTGGTTGCGTGCCGCACGTTTTTCGTCACGTACCGGTTCATCGTTCGGCTCCTTATGTCGTCCGAATGTCGCAATCGGTCGTGGGGTTGTGGGACGAATGTCGCGGTTATCGATAAACGTGTTATGGATTTGTCCCGTACGATCGTGGTCATCTCGCTTTTCAACTGATTTTGTGAGGCTGCTGAATGGGGCTTCGGCATCCGTATGAATGTCCTCAATAAAGCCGGTCGCGATAACGGTGACCTTGATCTCATCTTTTTTGAGCTTGTCGTCACGGAAGGCACCAAATATGACACGCGCATTCGGGTCGATGGTCTCGGTAATCATGCGTGCCGCGTCCTGTATCTCAAGCATACCCAAGTCATCGCCGCCGGCAATCGCAAAGAGAACACCACGTGCACCTGAAATGGATACTTCAAGCAGTGGGGAATTGATTGCTCGTTGTGCAGCCTCCTCGGCACGTTTTTCGCCTGAAGCAAGGCCGATTCCCATAAGTGCTGAGCCTGCATTTTGCATGACAGTCTTGATGTCGGCAAAGTCAACGTTCACGATACCTGGAGTCGTGATGAGGTCGGAAATCCCTTCGACTGCTTGACGTAAGACGTCATCGCAGAGAGCAAAGGCATTCAGGACGGACGTATCGCGATCAACAATCGCGAGTAATCGATCGTTCGGTATGGTAATGATGGCGTCCACTTCGGCCTTGAGTGCCGCGATACCTTCTTCGGCAGAACGCATGCGCTGCTGTCCTTCAAACGTGAATGGTTTGGTCACCACGCCAACCGTTAAAGCACCCGCTTCTTTCGCGAGTTTGGCAATCACCGGTGCCGCCCCGGTGCCGGTGCCGCCTCCCATGCCGCACGCTATAAATACCATGTCTGAGTCACGGAGTGCTTCCAAAACCTCCTCCTGAGTTTCTTCTGCCGCGCGACGGCCAAAATCAGGGTTACCACCCGCACCAAGACCGCGGGTAAGGTTTTTGCCGACATGGACTTTCTTTTTCGCTTTTGAATGTTGCAGATCTTGCGCATCGGTATTGATCGCAATGAATTCCACTCCTTTCACATCGGAGTTGATCATGTGGTTGATGGCATTGCTTCCTGAACCACCGACCCCTACTACTCGAATGCGTGCGAAAGACTCTACCTCTGGTTGAACTTGCGGCATATATGTTGTGTTGCGTGAAGGTTACGTAGTATGCACTATAGCAAACATATGCAGCGCCGTAACTGTTGACAAAAGACCCTGATGTATCATGCAACATGGGAGAGAAATACCGTGACGGCGTTCGTTTTGATCACGGGAGGAATTGTTTGAACCACTGGAACGCATCGGAGGCGTTTTCGCGCAAGCTGGAGAGTGTGCTTGTTTGCGCTTCGTTGCGCAGACCCCAAATACAGAGGCCGTATGCCACAGCCCAACTTGAATCCTTGAGCTTGGTTGGTTGTGGAATGGTGAGTGTTGCGCGCTTGCTGGGAAGTTTCAGTGCAGCCTTGGCAATGTCCTCAATCGTTGTGACGCCGGAACCGCCACCTGATATCACAATACCGGCTGGTAGCAGGCCGTTCCTGCCGATTCGTTTCAGGTGAACGTCAATGAGTCG
Organism: uncultured Candidatus Saccharibacteria bacterium; assembly: GCA_964635195.1. GTDB lineage: Bacteria > Patescibacteriota > Minisyncoccia > Phycocordibacterales > UBA12088 > UBA12088. The sequence continues at coordinate 33,421 of CAZWNC010000001.1, forward strand.
GAATATATCAGTGAGACGATTTGTAATGATCTCTTCCAGACGTTTTTGTGTACCGAGTGGCGCGCTCTGTGCACCGATTTTCGCGTCCTCAGCGTCTTCAAGTGATAGCTTAAGACCAAGCGCAATGTCATGTGTAATCGTGGTTGATCCCACAGGGAACACACGCACGCTGATAGGGGTCTCGTTCTCAAAGACCGCTATCGAAACGGTCTCAGCCCCGATGTTTACGAGGACGACGCCCGCAATTTTTTGTGCTTTTGTAAGTGTGACAAAACTGCCGGCCATGGGACTTGCCATGACGTCTGTTACCGATATGCCAAGTTCCTCCACCGCGGCGATAAGATCGTTCACGTGTTGCTCAAGACTTGATACGAAAAGAGTTTCCACTTCGAGTTTCGTACCTTTCATGCCTGCCGGTCTCCCGAGTACGCGGTCGCCATCCAATCGATACGCGAGCGGTATTGCATGGATTACTTTGCGGTTGGTAAGACGAGTGGCAATTTTACGCTCACTTTCTTCGAGTACGTTTTTGACGTCCTGCTCACTCACTTCACCGTCTGCCCGTGACACAATAATCTCTGCACGGGAACGATACTCCTCAAGACCGATGCCGCCTATTGAGAGAAAGGCACGACGAACAGCGACACCGGATTCTTTTTCCGCTTGTGAGATGGCAGTCTGTAGGGTGCGTACCATATCGTCCTTATTGATGATGTATCCATGACGAATCCCGCGAGATTGTGCATGGCCGGTGCCGAGAATGACCGGTCGTTGATCTTTTTTTGAACTGGACGCAATCACAACCTTGACCTGGTAGGTGCCTATATCGATGCCGACAGCGAAGGTTTGTGACATGGTGGTGTATATAAAGAGCGATTGACGCGACGTCCATCACCACTCATCTGAAGGTGACACAGTTTGGGAGAACGATTTTATGTAATACCAAATTGCTCAATGAGCTCTCGCTCCATACGCTCCATTGTACTCCCATGATGGTTACCCTTCAAATGAAGACAACCGTGGATAAGCAAATAACGCAGGTGACCCTCGGGAGAAAGCTCAAACAATCGACACTCGCGAGTAATGCGTGCGATGTTCAAATATATTTCCCCGGAACGCTCATCAAGGGGAAAGGAAAGGACGTTCGGAGAGTAATCTTTGTTTCGGTAGGTTCGATTGAGCGTTCGTGCGCGCGTATCACCCACGATCACAATGGATAGGGTATAGGTTTCGCCAAGGATATGGCTCGCAATAGCACAAAGACCCGAAGTGTCCACATTCCTTCGTACGACACTCGTGGTCACACAATGCGACGCGCAATCCGTCATACTTTTAACGGCGCTTCTTTTTTGTTTGTGGCTCACGGCCGAGTTTGTAGAGTGCGAGGTATTCTTCGGTGCGCTTGATGCGAGTAAGTGCGTCAAGCTTTTTTCGTGCTGCAGAAAGTGCTCTTCCGTGGTACCGCAAAGACCGGACACGCTTCACGACACCGCCTCCTTGTGCCTTGCGGGTAAAGCGACGCATCATGCCGAGTACGTTTTCATTACCGTGCCGTACGACTTCAGTGTGAACTATCATAGTGAGGGGATTGTACCATGGGTACATGCGACACGCAAGCGGAGCAAATACTCAAGGATAACACGTTTAAAATAGTTGGCGTATGTCCACTATTTGTTACCAAGTATACTCAAACTACCGCTCTTACGAAGTCCGTGAGCGTTGCGAGGGGGATTGTCTTTTGCGACCGGTCGCTTACATCTCGAATCACGACTACGTTGTCGTGAACCTCACGTTGACCAAGTATGATAATATATCGAGCTCCTCGAGACTCCGCGTAGGCGACTTGCTCAGAAAAACGTTCAAACTGGAGACATTGTCCGATTGGGATTCGCGCACGTCGGAACGCTTCGATGATTGATATACTCTTGATACGTGCCTCGCGACCGATATGCACAAGGCACGTGGAAGGTTTTTTGACGCGCAGGCGTGCTATCGGGTCGGTCGATTCCGTATGACCGGTTGGGAAAGCGATGACGACACCTGTCGCGGGAACCGCAGAGCGCGCATGTGAACGGGTGAGCGTATCGTATCGTCCACCGCGAGCAAGAATGGTCGGGCTTGTACCTGGCGCAGGAGCAGTACTAACGAATTCAAAGATCGTGTGGGCGTACATGTTCTGATTTCCGTAGAGCATGTCGTCGATTTCAAACGGTATACCCGTTTGTTCCAGGAGTTCGAGAATTTGTTTAAAATGGCGACGGCTGGGGGCGGTCAAAAATTCGATAGGGCGTGGCAACGTCTCCGTTATGGGATGTCGTTCCTCGTAGCATTGTGCTATCGCAGCACGGACGTCCTGTCGAAGTAGCTCTGAAAGTGGGGGCGGTAGATCCTTGGCGACCTGACGGAGTTTTGTGCCGACTTCACGTACAAAACGAGTTGCCGAATCGCTATCACCAAGACTGTTAATGCGTAACACGCTGTTTGCGTTGCCGAGTTCCTCAAGGATGGTTGCCGCGCTTTTCATGACGACAATCTCAGTAAGTGGGTCGGGCGAGCCGATGGCGTTCAAAGTGATTGCGGAGAGTGTTGATCCGGGAGTACCGGCATGCCGCACGAGTGAGGGTGTATAGAAGAGTACAGCGTTTCGCTTGCGAAGTTCGATAGACTCGGTCAAGCGGGAGAGTGCGTACTCAATGACATGCGAGTCTATTTTGCCATGTCCGGCAAGTGGTGTTTCAACTGTGTATGGGCTTTCGCATGGAGGGCGTTCGTGAAGCGCAAGGTCGTCCACGTTGCAAAACCCATAATGTTCCGCGACCGCCATGGCGCGTTTAAAGAAAGTCTGTGTTGCGAGTGGTGTTGACCTCATGAGACACGGTTAGGAAGTGGGTGTTTCAGTGGAGTATATGTAGCTGCCCGGAAATATCCCGAAGTGTGTTGGAGGAAGAAGGCGCATGAATGCTCTCCCTATGATGTTTTCACGAGGTACCGGCCCCCAGTTCCTCGAATCCGAGCTCGCCCCGCGATTGTCGCCCATCACGAAATATTCATCTGAAGAAAGTCGTATAGTGATGTGCTCGTCCGTTCGATCGGTCTTTAAGTAGGGCTCGTCAAGAGTTGTGCGTGCTCCGTCAGATGTGTCGATTATTGTGGTGATGCCATTCGCAAGCTCAACCGTTTCGCCGGGAAGACCGATGACACGTTTTATAAAGAATTTTGACGGTTCGTTAGGGTATCGAAAGATGATCACATCTCCTCGCTGCGGTTGCTCAATGTGATAGGTCGCTCGATCCACGATAAGGTACTCGCCAGTTTCAAAAGTGGGTGCCATTGACGCACCGCTCACGATGAATGGCTGTGCGACATACATACGAAACGGAATGACAATTGCGAGCGCAAGTATGGAGAACTTGAACACCTCCGTGATGATGTTTCCTTGTTTTTGTTCGGGTTCTTCCCATGTTGGCACATCAGCGGAGTCGTCTGATAATCTTGCGTGGACGGATGCCTGGTACGCGGTACGCGGTTGTATGTTGAGTGGATCCATAAGAACAAGGAGAAAAGATTGCGACGTGCTCAGTATACCACAAAAAACGCGTGTGCAAGGTTACTTCCCGTAAGACAGTAGTTGCATTGCATGCAGGGATCATGTCCGTGTCCGTTTCTAAGTCGATGACCATCTTTCTCCTTTTTGATTTCTCTCGTATACTTCGTAGTGTATGGAGTATCTTTTGATCGGCCTCGGTAACCCCGGTGAAGCGTACGCAACGAGTCGACATAACCTCGGGAGGGTTGCGCTCGAGCGAATGTATGACAGGTGTGCGGGTGTGTCGTGGCGTACTGATACCCACGCGCATGCACGAGTGGCACGAGGGGTCACCCCGGCCGGTACGAGCGTTACATTTTTACTGCCCGATACCTTCATGAACCGTTCGGGCGTGGCGGTGCGGCCATTCGTCGAGCGTGTTGAAGATCTTGAGCATGTCATTGTCCTGCATGACGATATCGACTTGCCGGAGGGAACAGTCAAAATCGCGTTTGATCGAGGATCAGGTGGACACAACGGCGTTCGTTCTATTGAGAGGATGTTTGCAAGTAAGGCCTTTGTTCGCGTGCGTATCGGTATAGCACCTGTGGCAACGGACGGTACAATCTCCAAGCCTGCAAAAGGAAACGAGCTTGACGACTTCGTGCTTCGTGCGCTTCGGGGTGCTGCATGGGACAACCTTCTTTCTGTTGCAGACATAGCGGCGAGTGCGACAATCGCGATTATTGATGAGGGGAGAGAAGCGGCGATGTTACGTTTTCATAGTACCGCAGTAGCGTCTCGTCCTGCAGCATAAAGGATGTGTGACATTTTGCTTTGGGACACTTTGCACGTATTATGTTTGCTAGTGATACGCCCTTGCGATCTATGGCGGTACTGGAGTGTCTCGGTATAGAATACAAAGAATCCTAATTATAATACATATGAAACAGTATAAATCGCTCGTGTTTACATTTATCGCAACTGCAATCATAGTCGGTGCGTTTGTTGGTGTGTTCTACGTCATGGGTGAACGTTCTGACGTGTCTTCAAAGGATACCGAAGGATTGGCTGCGCTCGCGACATGCCTTACTGAACGTGGGGCAAAGTTTTATGGATCGTTCACGTGTCCACACTGCCAAGAGCAGAAGAAAGATTTTGGAGATGCGGTAGGTATGGTTCCGTATATCGAGTGCAGCACTCCTGACGGTCGAGAGCAAATGCAGGTGTGTGCCGACGCGGGGATTACCGCCTATCCCACTTGGGTCTTTGCGAACGGTGAGCAAGTGATGGGCAGAGTCACGCTTTCCAGTTTGGCGGAGGCAACAGGGTGTCCTGTTCCTGTGCAGTAAACACGTATGGAACCTTACGCAGCCTCGCTCACCTACCTTTTCTCGGTGATTATCGTGTGTCTCGACGTGGTCGTCGTGTTCTTGGCGGTATCGCGTGGTGTCATGCGGATGTGGTTGCCGCCCGCATTCGATCGCGTCTTGTTGCGGTACATTTTGCCCTTCGCGAGCGTGAGTGCACTTATGGGAGTGCTTTTGTCACTTTTCTATTCGGAAATTGTCGGTTTTTCGGTCTGCGTCTTGTGCTGGTTGTCGCGAGCGATGCTTTTCCCGTATGCTCTCATAGCGAGTGTTGCGTGGGTGCGTAGGGATGTTCAAGTGTGGCCTTATCTCTTGTCACTAGCGGTAGTGGGTATGATGATTACGTTGTACCATCACCTGTACCAGATGGGTGTGACGGCGGGGACGCTCTGTACCACCTTTGCCAACGGGGGTGATTGTGCGGCGCGGTATGTCTTTGAGTTTGGGTTTGTCACTATGCCCTGGATGGGCTTCACGCTTTTCACTGTACTCGCATTCCTTGCGTGGCGGATGCGGGAGCGGTAGGATGCGGTGTGGCATGCTACGCGCGCTCGCGCGCGACTCCGCGTACTGTTCGCACTTGTGCACCCTATGTCACCGATTACCTTTGAAATTCTCGCGCGCTCAAAGCATTCAAAAGCGCGTGCGGGCAGTATTCACACTCCGCACGGTAGCATCAAAACGCCTGCTTTTGTGGCGGTTGGCACCAAAGCTACGGTCAAAGGCGTGACCGTAGACCTGCTCCGTGGTACGGGAGTGCAAACACTCATCGCGAACACGTATCATCTACACCTGCAACCGGGAAGCCCGCTCGTGCGCGACATCGGCGGTGTGCACGCATTTATGGGTTGGGATGGGCCCATTCTTACCGATTCGGGTGGTTTTCAGGTATTCTCACTCGGGGCTGCATACGGCAAAACGGTATCCAAGGTGTCGCGCGAGGACTTGGATGCGAACACTCGAACCACGAGTGTGTATGATCCGGACATTGCGTCTTCACATGGCAAGCTCGCACAAATTGACGAAGAAGGGGTGAGCTTCACGTCGCACATAGATGGTTCGTTGCACCGCTTCACTCCCGAGCGGAGTGTTGAGATACAGCACGAGCTTGGCGCGGATATATTTTTTGCGTTCGACGAATGTACCGGCGCTGAGGCGGATCATGCCTACCAAAAGGAAGCGATGGAGCGCACACATCGGTGGGCGGAACGTTCCTTGCGCGCACATCGTCAGAATATTGAAGCCGGCACTCGACAAGGTATCTTTGGTATTGTGCAAGGTGGTAGGTTTGAAGATTTGCGTCGTGAGAGTGCGCGAACACTCGCGCACATGGATTTCGATGGGTACGGTATCGGGGGGAGTTATCAAAAACTCGATCTCGATACGGCGGTAGGGTGGGTGACGGATGAACTGCCCTACGAGAAACCGCGACACTTATTGGGAATCGGTGAGCCGGAAGATCTGCTGCGCGGGGTCGAGCAGGGTATTGACCTGTTTGACTGTGTACAACCCACTCGTCTCGCTCGTACAGGTACGGTGTACGGGCCAAACGGTGTGAAGATGTCACTGACGAACGAACAGTACACGAGGGACTTCTCGCCCATTGCTAGTGATTGTGAGTGTATGACATGTGCGGTCTACACTCGTGCGTACCTGCGGCATCTATTCATCGCACACGAGATGCTTGGTGCCACACTCGCGAGTGTGCACAATCTGCACTTTCTTGCGAGACTGGTGGAACGAGAACGAGAACGGATTTTGAACGAGTAGAGTGGCTTTGATACGTATCAAAGTTCCGCCACGAAACTACCATTCTTATGAAAAATGTGGTATAATATTACCTTATGTCACGCACACCAACGAAAGGTTCATTTGACCTGCATGCTCCGTTTACGCCCGCCGGTGACCAACCGGAAGCGATACACGCGCTTGTGGAAGGTGTGCGAGCAGGTCTTCGTCACCAGACCCTTTTTGGAGCGACCGGTACCGGCAAGACCTATACGGTGGCGAATGTGATAGCACAGGTACAGCAGCCCACCTTAGTAATCGCACACAATAAAACCCTCGCAGCACAGCTTGCGCAGGAGTATCGCGAGTTTTTTCCAAATAATGCGGTACACTACTTCGTTTCCTACTATGATTTTTACCAACCGGAAGCCTACATGCCGGTATCGGACACGTATATAGAAAAGGAGGCGATGGTGAACGCGGAAATCGAACGATTGCGACATGCGTCGACTCAGGCGCTCCTGACGCGACGCGACGTGATCGTTGTTGCTTCGGTGTCTTGCATTTACGGTCTCGGGAGTCCCAAGGAATACGAGAAGGTGCACCTACGGTTGGAACGTGGTGCCACACTCGACCGCACGACGTTCATTCGTGAACTTGTCCGCATTCATTTCTCGCGCACGAGTGCAGATCTTGAGCCCGGCCTGTTTCGCGCGCGCGGTAATCAGGTTGAGGTCATGCCAACGAACGAGCGTGTAATCTATCGGTTCGGGTTTACGGGTGACTCACTCGGGGTCATCGAAGAGATTGATGCGATATCGCGAGTCATTCGATGTGAGCATGATACGTTATTCCTTTTTCCCGCAAAACATTTCGTTACTTCACCGGAAGATGCGAAACGAGCGTTTCTCGACATACGGAAGGAGCTTACTGTGCGATTGAAAGAATTTAAAGCTCGTGGCAAAGTGCTCGAGCACGAGCGGTTAAAGCGACGCGCAGAACATGATCTCGCACTCATCCGTGAGATCGGGTACTGTAACGGTATCGAAAATTACTCACGTCACTTCGACGGACGTAAAGCAGGCGAGCCGTCACACACATTGCTTTCGTATTTTCCGCACCTATCCGATGGTACTCCCGACTTTCTTACCGTAATCGATGAATCACACGTGACCGTACCGCAGCTCTCAGGTATGTATGCGGGAGATCGAGCTCGAAAGGAAACACTGGTTGAACACGGTTTCCGACTTCCTTCAGCGCTCGACAACCGACCTCTCATGTTCGATGAGTTTTGTGAACGGGTGGGGCAAGTGGTGTATACAAGTGCGACACCGGCTGCGTATGAACGCACTCTTTCCACTCCACCTGCAGGTAAGACGGTCGAACAGATCATCCGTCCGACCGGACTTTTAGACCCGGAAATCATTATTCGTCCTATTGTGGGTCATGCAAGGTACAAGGGGCAGGTCTATGATTTTATCATGGAGGCGCAACGTGTGGCGAAGGTTGGAGAGCGTGCGCTCGTCACCACGCTTACAAAGAAAATGGCGGAGGATCTCTCCGGCTTTCTACGTGACAAGGGTTTGGCGGCGGAATACTTACACAGTGACGTTAAGACGATCGATCGTATCGAGATACTGACGAAGTTTCGTAAGGGTGATTTTGATGTGTTGGTGGGAGTCAACTTGTTGCGAGAGGGATTGGATCTCCCGGAGGTGTCGTTAGTGGGGATTTTGGATGCTGATAAAGAAGGATTTTTGCGCTCAGAGACAGCGCTCATTCAGACTATAGGGAGGGCTGCACGAAATGTAAACGGTAAAGTGTTGCTGTATGCAGACGCCATTACCGACTCGATGCGACGTGCAATCGACGAAACGGAGCGTCGTCGGGTCGTACAACAATCGTACAACACAAAGCATAACATTACTCCAACCACGATACGTAAGGCCATCAAGGATATTACCGAATCATTACGCAATGAGCATCAAAAGGCGGTGCACACACTTCTCGCAGTCGATCGTGCGCGGTACGAAAAAGCTCCCGACGCTCTTATAAAAGAGAAGCGAATACACATGCAGAATGCCGTTAAACGTCTCGACTTTGAGACTGCTGCCATCTTGCGAGATGAAATACGGGCGCTCGAATCAATGCAACGTGAGTCTACTACTTGAACTTAAGGTGTACGAGCGAAAAGTAGGCCATGATGAACGAAAGTCCGCAGAATGCCCACAATGCGAAGTTTGGAACGGTGGTTCCCGAGAGAATGACCGAATCGGTTTGTGTGGCGAGTGTTCCGAGTCCAATCGCACACAGCATGTAAATAATCGCGGAGGCAATCGAGAAGAACGGTTGGCGCATGCGGATCATAGTGTATGTGTTTATAGTAAGGCTACCGTTTTTGTGACGTGTAGCACAGTCGAGCTTATTTCTTATTTCTGTATCGTATCGTATTCACCCCCGTGCGGGTATGGTTGGAGTGTGGATAAGAGAATGGTACACTCGTCCGTGCGGATTATAGTTATATCGAGCACGCTTCCGCCCAGTAACGTATGCAAGACACTATTATCGTAAAGGGTGCACGCACGCACAATCTTCGAAACGTGACCGTTGAGCTACCACGCAACGCGATGGTGGTGTTTACTGGTTTGTCCGGGTCTGGCAAATCGTCCCTCGCGTTCGATACCATTTTTGCAGAAGGGCAGCGACGCTATGTTGAATCACTTTCTGCGTATGCACGACAGTTTCTGAACCAAATGCAAAAGCCGGATGTTGACGAAATAACGGGACTTTCTCCGGCCATATCGATTGATCAAAAGTCACGTTCGAATAATCCTCGTTCGACGGTCGCGACCATTACCGAGATATACGATTATCTTCGCATCTTGTACGCACGTGTGGGGACCGCATACTGTGTCGGATGCAGTAAGCCGGTTCGGAAACTTTCTCGGGAGGAGATGCAACGAGTGGTATTTGATGCGGTGCAGAGCGGAACGGCAAAGAATAAAAAAGAGGTGCTTGGAGTTTCCTACGATGATGGCAAGGTTCGACTCTGGTCACCTGTTGTTGTGGGGCGAAAGGGAGAGTACTACCAGCTGCTTTACGATCTCTTGGGAAAGGGGTATGAGCGTGTAAAGATTGACGGAGTTGAGTACCCGCTCCGGGAGAAGATCGTACTTGCGAAACATGTGCGTCACGCGATCAGCGTACTCGTTGATGAGATTCACGCAAGCGCGTTACGTTCGGGAGAGCGTGATGCACGCGAGCGACTCACGGAGGCGATTGAGCTTGCGTTACATGAATCCGACGGCTTGATCGAAATCGAATCACCGGATGGTATCGTACAGACACTTTCCTCGAAGTTCGTGTGCGCGGCGTGTGGGCTTGCCTTTCCTGAGGTGGAGCCACGTCTTTTTTCATTCAATTCCCCCTATGGGGCATGTGAGGGGTGCAATGGTCTCGGGACAACCGGTTTTCTGCATGAGGAGGTGTGTACCGTGTGTCACGGTGCTCGTTTGCGTCCTGAAGCACTTCATGTGCTTGTGGGAGGAGGGGTTGGTACGGGAAGGAATATCGTAGATTTGACCGCACGATCGATAGATGATGCGCAGTCATTCATCCAAGATCTTGCACTCACGGAAAAAGAACGCGAGATAGCCAAAGTGGTCTTGAAGGAAATTGAAGCGCGTCTCAGTTTTATGCAAAATGTCGGTATCGAGTACCTCACGTTAGACCGTCGTGCGAATACGCTTTCGGGTGGGGAAGCGCAGCGTATTCGACTTGCAAGCCAGCTTGGGAGCGGTCTCGTGGGAGCACTCTATGTCCTGGACGAGCCGACGATAGGTCTACATCAACGTGACAATGAACGACTCATTCGAACACTTACCGCACTTCGTGATCTTGGTAACACCATCATCGTGGTCGAGCATGACGAAGACACTATATTCGCGTCAGACTATCTGGTGGATATCGGTCCGGGTGCGGGGATACATGGTGGCAATGTGGTGGTGTCGGGTCGTCTGGATGACCTGATTACGGCGGAAACAAACGCGAGTGGTTCTCGTACGCTCGCATATCTTCGCGGAGAAGAGGTAATACCTGTTCCTGACAAGCGGCGCGATGAAGATCGTGGGTGGCTTCGAATACGCGGAGGTACCGCCTACAACATTGCAGAGCTCAATGCCGACATTCCGCTGGGACGTCTCGTGTGTGTCACGGGGGTTTCCGGTTCCGGAAAATCGACCTTCATGTACGAGCTCCTCTTTAAGAATCTGCGTGCGCGGCTTGAAAAAGAGCACCGTTCGGTTGAACTTTTCAATATTACCAGCATGACCGGCACCGAGTATCTTTCGCGGGTCGTTTTGATCGATCAGTCGCCCATCGGTCGCACCCCAAGAAGTAACCCGGCAACGTACACCGGCGCGTGGTCTTACATTCGTGAACTTTTTGCCGCAGCTGAGGAGTCGCGTGCGCGCGGATGGAAACCGTCACGGTTCTCTTTCAATGTGGCGCAAAATCGGGGAAGTGGTCGGTGTGAGGCGTGCCAGGGAAATGGAACTATCGCCGTTGAGATGCATTTCCTACCGACAGTCTACGTGACGTGTGATGTGTGTGATGGCAAACGGTTCACGAAGGATACCCTTGAGGTGCGATACAAAAAGAAGAACGTGCACGACGTACTGCACCTGTCGGTTGATGCCGCGCTCGACTTTTTCAACGATATCCCGCAGATTTATGATCGACTGAAAACGCTCAGGGATGTCGGCCTCGGATACTTGGAACTGGGTCAAAGTGCAAACACACTCTCTGGCGGAGAAGCGCAGAGGGTGAAGATTTCAAGCGAACTGTACCGGCCGTATACGCAAAAGACCATTTATTTGCTCGATGAGCCGACCATTGGTTTGCACTATGATGATGTTCGACGCTTGATCGATATTCTTCAGGAATTGGTGAAGCGTGGTAACACGGTGGTCTTGATCGAACACAACATGGATGTTGTCAAGTCATGCGATTGGCTCATTGATATCGGTCCCGATGGAGGAAGTGGAGGGGGTAAAATTGTTGCGAAAGGTACCCCTGAGCATGTGGCAAAACGTAAGGGCTCGTATACCGGAACCTACTTGAAGAAAGTACTTGGATAGACTTGTGTGTTTTGAGCATGGCAGTGAAGCCCGCTCGGTTGAGTCGGGGTAATTCTGATCGGCATAACCGTTTATTCGACGTCGAAACATGTCCTTGCGGACGTTACATATCTTGGTATCATCATCTCCATGACACGCGATCACTCAAGCATGCGGTCTTTGCCCGACACTCCGGGCGTGTATTTTTTTATCGGCGCACGCCGTGAAGTGCTCTACGTGGGCAAGGCGACGTCGCTTTTGGGTCGCGTGCGGAGCTATTTTGCGACAGATCTCGCAACCACTCGTGGCCAGCACATTGTGCATATGGTGGAAGAAGCATTGCGGGTTGAATTTCGTGAGACCGACAGTGTGCTTGAGGCACTCATACTCGAGGCGAAATGTATCAAGGAGCTGAAGCCTCGGTATAATACACGTGATAAGGATGACAAGAGTTGGAACTACGTCGTTATTACCATGCAGGAGTCGTTTCCGAGAGTGCTTTTGGTGCGTGGAAAAGATCTGGAGGCAAAACTTCGTGAATTCGGATCTTTACTGCAAGGTGGAGCGTTAGATATTCCCTGTTATGGTCCGTTCGTTCATGCGGCGCAACTGAAAGAAGCCCTGAAACTGGTCCGGAAAATCTTTCCGTTTTACGACTCTGCAGTACCGGTGCAGACACTGCGTGTACGCGATGACAGGAAACTGAGGTTCAATGAATCCATCGGCATATATCCTCGCGAAGGTACGAATGAAAAGCAGTACGCTCGAACGATACAACACATACGACTGTTGTTTGATGGGAAGAAGCAACATATTTTACGCTCGCTCGAACGCGATATGCGAACGTACGCACTCAAGGAGGAGTTTGAAGAAGCTGCGTATTGTAAGCGACAGATATTTGCTCTTCGTCACGTGAACGACGTGTCACTTTTGCGTCGGGATACCGAGGGAGTTTCGCGAGCGCAACAGGGTGTACGAATCGAGGGGTACGACGTAGCACATTTGCAGGGTGCCGGTATGGTCGGAGTTATGACGGTCGTTGTGGGCGGAGAAGTACGTACGCGTGAGTACCGCACGTTCAGCATTCGTTCCGTAGAGAAAAGTAATGACACTGCCGCGTTGCGTGAAGTGCTGTTGCGTCGTTTCGGACACCCTGAGTGGGAGTACCCGCGCGCTCTTGTTGTTGATGGGGGCAAAGCGCAGTTGAATACGGCGCGTGCGGTTGTACGTGAGCTCGGTATGGAGATACCCGTTGTTGCGGTGACCAAAGACGACCATCATCGTCCAAAAGCCCTCTTGGGGCCACTCCCGTGGCGCACGACGTACGCGCATGAGGTGCTTTTGGTGAATGCAGAAGCACACCGTTTTTCACTCGCACAACATCGGTCTGCCACTCGACGTGCGCTGGTGAAAGGGAGCACTCGAAAGGGGGTCGATAGGTAAAAGCGGACATATATTTTTTTGCGCATCTGGGTTGCGTCTTTCAAAGGACGTTTGCCCCGTTATGCACGTTGTGCAATACGGGCGCGATGGTGTCGTGTCGTCCGTTGCTGGTATACTATAGGTATGATTAAGCCACGTGTGGGAGTAATGCGCGGCGGTCCATCACCTGAATATGAGGTTTCGCTTAAGACGGGGCGAGCTGTTTTGCAGCATGTCTCGCGCGAGCGGTACGAGGTACTCGACCTCTTTATCGACCGAATGGGTGTCTGGCACGTGCGGGGCAAACCTGTCGAGCCAGCACGTGCATTGAGTCAAGTCGACGTCGTATTCAACGCACTGCATGGCAAGTATGGAGAAGATGGCGCGCTCCAGCGATACATGGACATGCATCGCGTGCGATACACCGGTTCTGATGCATTAGGGTCGGGTGTCGCGATGCACAAGGGGCTCACCAAGCGTGAGCTTTTCCGACGATTGTTTGATGATGAGAGTCCTGTGCCGACGGCGGGGTATCGACCGGTGTACGTTCCCCTACCTGCGCGCCCGCATCGTGAGGCAGGTGTGCGTGGGGGTGAGCGAGCACGATTGCTTTTTCCAGCTGACATTGTCCTTTCGGCGCCTGCCGATGCAGGTGAGCTTGCCGGGGTGTTCGAACGTCTTTCTCCTCCACTCATGGTGAAGCCGATGAACGGTGGCTCGTCATTAGGTATGAGTGTCGTGCGTTCGCGAGATGAGTTTTTGTACGCAGTGCTCTTTGCGTTTGAAAATGCGGAACAAGTGCTGGTGGAACAGTACGTGCGGGGTAGAGAAGTGACCGTCGCGGTTTTGGAAGATTTTCGTGGGGAGGAGCAGTATGCTTTCCCACCCGTAGAGGTGGTACCTACCAAAAACTCGTGGTTTGACTATGAAGAAAAGTATGCAGGTCATGCACGGGAACTGTGTCCGGCGCCAGTGCGACCTGAAACGACTCGGGCACTTCTTGAGCTTGCACGTCACATACACCGGACGCTCGGCTTGCGAGACTACTCACGGAGTGACTTCATCCTGGGGCGTGATGGTATCTATTTCCTAGAGGTGAACACACTTCCGGGGCTTACCAACACGTCACTCTTGCCGAGGGCGGTCGAATCCGTTGGCGCTACATTGCCCCAATTTGTAGACCACGTGCTGACTCGTGCACTTGCACGATAAATAAAAAACCGCCGTACACCATGTTGGTGTACGGCGGCGCGTTACGCATGACTAGAGGTCGCAGTCTCCTTTGCATCCTCCATTTTGGTCGACGTCGACACGGGTGCCGACGTTAACAAAAACGGGATTTCCACCACTGGAAGACTCAGACATGGCCTGCGCCTTCATGTGGTCTCCGATGACGCTCGCTGTCGCAACAGGCACAGAGCTCGCCAGATTTTGAAGCATGCCCTGTGCAGTGCCGACGTTTGCAGCGCCACCGATATGCTTCACCTGCGTTGAAGCCCCCTCCATTATGATCGCGTAGCGGTCAATAACAACTGGCCCGCCGTGTCCCCGTACGCCGTTGTCGACGTAGCAGTGTGTAAGGCGAGTACTTCCCTGCGGGCCGACATCAACGCATTCCGATGTCGGTTTGATTGCACAACCCACAAGTGCGAGAAGTGCGATGCTGATCAACAATATTTTCATTTCTTTCCTCCGGTGGTGAATTGGCACTCAAAAAGGTTGCTGTCAAAGGTTGTTGTCGTTGCGGTACCGCCGACAAACGTCGACCCCACTCCCGCACCTGCACCGCCTACGGTACTGGACCCTTGTTCTTTACCCGTGTCACGGCAGATCATGCGAGGGTCGCCACCTTTGGCGCGCACAGCGTTTCCGCATGTGCCACTGAAGATTGGGCTACCGTTGATACATGCGAAGCGCTCGTCCGGGTATGCTTGTCGGTAGATAGTACCGACACTCCATGTGCCGTCCGCAAAACGAAGTCCGTCGCTCCAGAACCATCCCTGATATGAACAGGTAGCATAGCTTTTTGTTGCGAGCACTTCACTTGCGTGTGCTCTTGTCCATCCTTGATGGTGGGCGAGGCCTTCGGTAAACGCTTGCGCATACGGTGTATGTTGCAACGTTTGCCATGCTTCGTGAGGTGCTCGTCCGTGAGCGTGTTCGAGAAAGGGCTTCAGCTCTCCTCCGGGCGCGTTAGTTGCTCCTCCCGCGAGTAGCACGAGGATGAGTAAGACATACATAGTAGTGTCGCCTCCGTGGGTTGTGAATGAATCTCTAAATAGTATAGCACATTTCCCAAAAAAAGCAAATAGCGACATGCTACACATGCTTGACACATAACCGATACTATGCTAATATCGCATGTGGTGAAGGGCTTGTCGTGTCGACAATCCTTTTGTACTTCCAAAAAAGACGGAGATAGAGATGAAAAAAATCATTGGTTGCATGCTGTTTGCCATCGCCTTCGCGTTTTTCGCAGGGACTGCGTTCGCCTGTGAGGGCGAGTGTGGTGGAAAGCAGTTCACCAAACTGAGCGTCAAGTCGGTCGCATTGGCTGAGTCGCTGAATGGCGGGTATGCCGCCGTGAACGTCTATGGAGTTGGCGATTTGCACGTCGACCTGCCCAACGGACATGGAACAGCGGGGGGTCACATCGAGGGCGAAGCCTGGGACGAGGGTCTCGGCAAAGCCGGCGCTGGCTTCGGCGGCGCAATCGAGATCGATTTTGGTAGTTGCCTCTCGGGTTGTGACGAGTAGTTCCCGAGTGACAGTCACACGTCACGGATGATGTGTGTTTAAAACAGTGAAAAGAGAGACAGGACGTCTCTCTTTTTTGTATTCGACTAGTACTGATCAGACGATCCACCTTTGTGATACTATTATCAGTATGAACAAGGGTGTGGGTGTTTCAAGCAAATTCCTTTGGGGCGCAGCTACTGCATCTTTCCAGGTGGAGGGTGGGATAGAAAACAATGATTGGGCGCAGGCGGCTCGTGAGGGGAAGGTGCCACCCTGTGGTCGTGCGTGTGACCATTACCATCGTTTTCGTGAGGATTTCGATATTGCTAAAACACTTGGACATACGGCGCATCGCTTTTCGATTGAGTGGTCTCGTATCGAGCCATGCGAGGGTGAGTTTGACGAGAGCGCCATAGTCCACTACCGTGAAGTGATTGTTGCGTTGCACGAGCGCGGTATTGAACCCGTCGTAACCTTGTGGCATTGGACACTTCCCGAATGGCTTTCGAACACGGGAGGTATTGAGCGTAGTGACTTTCCGGAACGCTTCGCACGGTATTGCGCGTACGTGGTCGAGTGTCTCGCCGAGCACGCACACTATTTCACCACACTCAACGAGCCCTACAGTACGATCGTAAACGGTTGGGTGCGTGGCACCTTTCCGCCATTTCATCGATTTCCACCAATCGGCGTAGCACGTATTCCAAGTGATCGAACGCTTGCAGAGAATTCCGTACCCGACTGGTTTGGGTTCGTGAAGTTTTTTACACTCGCAAATACGCTTGCACGCGCGCACGTGTATGCCTACCGCGCCATAAAGGCCAAGGTGTCCACGGTCGATGTCGGCATTACTTTCCAGGTACACGTATTCACCGGGCGCACCTGGTGGGGCAAGCTCAAGGCGCGCTTCATGATGTGGAACAACAATCACCGTTTCCTCAAGCGGGTTATACGTCAATGTGACACACTTGGTCTGAATTATTACTTTTACACCGACTTCGACGATCATACTGTGCATCCCAAAACAGACATGGGGTGGGACGCACGCCCGGAGAAAATATACGACGCGCTTATGGCAGTGAAGCGCTATCGTAAGCCGGTCATTGTCGAGGAGTGCGGGTGCGCGGATGCCCACGATAGGTTTCGTACGGAGTACATTCGGCGGACGGTGGAGGGTATTGAGTGTGCGATCCGTGACGGTGTCGATGTGCGTGGCTTCATGTATTGGTCGCTGCTAGATAACTATGAGTGGGCGCATGGCTTCGACAAGCGCTTTGGCCTCGTTGAGGTAGACTACGACACGCTCGAACGCACCATTCGTCCCTCGGCGTATGCCTATCGTGACCTCATTGCCTCCCGCGTGATTGAAGTCAACCTCCAAGTAGCCCGGAATTGTACATAAGATACTCACACGTTTCAAAAAAAAGCATGGAAAGCAAGTGTCGTGATGTGGTAGACTGCGAACATGTTTTCGAATGATGGACGTACTAATGGTCAAGACATACAGAGTACACGTAACGGAGGTGATGTTCCCACCGTATGGGAGTCAGCCATTCCTCACCCATCTTCAGAGGTTGAGCGAGGTGCGCCACAACCCTTACGTCCAGATGCCGTAGCGCAAGTGGCCAATCACGCAGTTGTTGGTGAGATGCCACACGGTGGACATCGTGATGCCGAGCTTTTTATCCAGGGGGTTTTAAACGAAGCGATAGCACGCAGAGCTTCTGACGTGCATTTTGAGCCTCGCACCGATCAATATCGTGTTCGGCTTCGCATAGACGGTGTATTGCATGTATACCTTGAACGTCCGCTTGAGGAGTACGCATCGGTATTGAATACGGTCAAAGTGCTTGCTGATGTCGATATCGCCGAGCACAGTCTTCCGCAGGATGGCCACATCGAAATAGCGGTTGCAGGGCGCGGATCATCACCCGCAAGCGAACAGCATGTCTACGATGTTCGGGTGTCCACATTTCCTTCGGTAAACGGTGAAGTGATTGTTATGCGTGTACTGAACCGTTCCGACGCGCTTTTAAGTGTTGATGCGCTCGGCATGGATGAATCATCGTTCAAGATGCTTCGCACCATGCTTCTTTCATCGTTTGGTATGATATTGGTGACCGGTCCGACCGGTTCCGGTAAGACAACCACGTTGTACTCCATGATGCGTGAATTGAAGAGTTCTGAAAAGAATATGATTACTCTCGAAGACCCGATCGAGTTCCACTTGGACTGGATGCGACAGTGTGAGATACGTGAAGAACGTGGTTTCACTTACGAGCGGGCAATGTCTGCGGTACTGAGACAAGACCCCGACGTGCTCATGGTAGGTGAGGTGCGTGACGCAAAGACGGCGGAGTATGCGGTACGCAGTGCTCTCGTGGGACACTTGGTTGGGTGTACCATCCATGCAAATACAACGACCGGCACCATAGCGCGCCTTCTTGACCTGGGAGTACCGAGGAGCAGTCTCGCACATGCATTGAACGGCGTTATCGCGCAACGTCTTGTGCGCATGGTGTGTGCAAGCTGTAGAGAATCGTACATGCCGGAACAATTTCATCTTGAACATTTCGGGTTACGCTCGGATTCCGGAACATACTATCGTGGGCGGGGGTGTGCTGTATGCAGTAACACCGGCTATGCTGGCAGAGTTGCCATTTATTCCGTTATGCTTGTTACCGATGGTCTGCGCAGTATGATATTTGGACAGCATTCTTTGGTCGATATTCAGCAATTCGCCATGCAAGAGGGTATGCGTACACTCAAGATGGACGCGGTTGCGAAAATTCTTGCGGGAATCACTACGGTCGAGGAAGCGGCGAGGGTTATTTAGGGTTATTCACGCTTCCTACCGCACATTGCTTGTCATATGCGTGTCGGCGCGGTACCATACTCGGTATTGATGTATGACGAAACTGTTTCCATATGAAATTATTTGATTTGTTTAAAAAAGAACGAAAAGTCCTTGTGGTCGAGGATGACGTGCGCCTTCGGGAATCGTTACGTGATGTCTTTGAAGCAAAAGGGTATGTGGTTACCGAAGCGGGCGACGCAACCACCGTACTTGCTTCAATAGGAAAAAGCGTTCCCGACGTAATGGTGCTCGACCTTATTCTTCCTGCAAAAGACGGTATTACGTTGCTTGAAGAGATGCGAAACGAAGGTTACTCGTTTCCCGTCGTTATTTTGTCAAACCTACTTGGTTCCGATTCATTGCGTGAAGATGCCGAACGTCTCGGTGCCGTATTTTACAACAAGTCATCGACGTCGCTTGAGGACATTGCGGGTGCGGTGTCGAAGGTGATTTAATCAATGTCGTGCATGGGTTTCTTTCGTTCAATCTTTTCACAAGAAAAAAATACGGTACTACTTGTCGAGGACGATGTTCCTTTGCGTCAATTTATGGCGGAGCAGCTGACAGGACGCGGTTTGCACGTCATTGAAACAGGTGATGGTTCCGCAGCATCTCAGATTATCGCCGAGAAGCAACCCGATTGCGTCGTGCTGGACGTTATGTTGCCGGGGAAGAACGGTATGCAGATTCTCGCTGAACTCCGCGCGGTTGATACTCGAACGCCTGTTGTGGTGCTCACTACGCTTTCCGGAGAGGGTGGCCTGCGTCTTGAAGCAGAAAAACACAATGCAACATTTTTGAATAAGGCCGATACCTCCCTCGAGGCGGTTATTGAGACCGTCGTCAAAAAGCTTGATCGTTAGTTTGACCTATGGCACCTGAAGTTCATACCCATGCGATGTTGCTGCGTGTCATCGCGCATGACCTATTGTCACCACTTACCGCAATAAAGTGGCAAACGGAGCTCATGGAGCGTCCGGACATCTCGCGTGAAAAACGGGAAGGCTATTTTGCGACAATACGTTCAACGACCGAGCTTGGTATTACCATCACCAAACATGCTCACGTTGCGGGGAGCGTGCTCACCAACACCTACACAGGAGAACCTTCCATGCTTGCACCGTCGAACGCGGTTGATTCCGCATGCGCATCGCTCAAGCCACAATTCGAGCGGCATGGTATTGCGCTTGTGTGGGACGTCGGAACTTCTGAAGAGCAAATGCTCGATTCTTCGCTTACCGGACTCCTGATGTGGTCGATTGCAAAGTTTTTTCTTGCCTGTGTACCCATGAACGGTACAGTCCGTGTCACAGCCGGTTCCAATATCGGTAAAGATGATGATGGTGTTTCCGTATACGAAGTGGTGTGCAGTTCTCCGAATACGATTGAGTCTGATGCGCTTGTTAAGGTCTTCACTACACTTACTCCACGCACCTCGCTCGACCAAGAGTATGTGTTTGCATTTCTCATACACGAGGTCGCACGTTCGCTGAAAAATGTATCCGTTTCCGCATCGATGGAACAGGGGAGTCTTACACTACGTGCACGTTTTGCGCCTGATCCCACAACCTCTTAATACACAGGGTTTACATCATTTGGATGAAGTTCGCGAAGTCAAGGAGCAACACCGGCGAGTAGTATCGAGATATAGTGTGAGTCGGTTTGCGACGTGGGAGACAAAGAAATTCGCCGCATGCGTAAGCCCTATAAACTTGTATTGGCCGGCCGTCTAGGTGTAGCATGGAAGGTATGCGCATCTCTTATTGGTACATACTCGGACTCCTTGCTCTTGTTGGTGTTGTAGGTGTCGCGTGGTTTGAGATGCGGCAGGTTGGTACTGTGCCCGCGTTTGAAGTTGCGCGTGTCGAACAGAGTGATCTCGAATATATTGTCAGTGTCACAGGTCGGGCAGAGCCGCTACAGCGCCTGTCACTTGCGTTTCCGGTTGGAGGCAGGATTGAGCGTATAGCGGTTAAGGAGGGTGACCTGATCACACAAGGCGCACTTGTGGCTCGACTTGAAGGCTCATACATGGAAGCGCAGTTGCTCGAGTCGGAAGCGCGTGTTGCGCGTGAGCGCACGTTTTATGAAGAACTTATTGCTCCGATACGAAGTGAGTCGGTTCGACTTGAAGATGTGAAGGTTGTTCAGGCCAGGGAAGCGCTTGCCCGTGCCGAAGACACTGCCCGTACCGCTCTCGCACGAGCGTACGTCCAAGTTGAAGATGCACTTCATAGACAAATAGATACGTTGTTTGAGCAAGCACCGGAGAACGGATTTTTCGGCATTGAATACACCACAGCTAATGCGACGTACCGTATTCGGGGTGACTATCGTGAGACCATGCTGTTGAATGATTTGCGTGCCGATGCGGAACGGGCGATTGTCGGCATGCGTGACCGTATGGACGATTCCATACCGGTGTCCAAACTCCTTGTGCTCTCCAGTACCGATCTCCTTGCTGTTGAGCGCCTAAGTACGGAACTCGCTCGAGTGGTCAACGGTTATAGTGCAGATGATATTTACGAAGAAGCTGCGTACGCGCCTTTTCAGAACGCAGTTCAGCAAGCGCGTACCACCATAGCACAAGTGCGGGGCGACATTGATTCTGTTGCAAGTGCGTATGACGGACATACGCACGCACTCAATCGCGTCATACAAGAGCGCGATCTTGCGTTTGCGGGCGTACGGAGCGAAACGGTGCGCACGCAGCAGGCGGCGATTGCACTTGCCGAACGCGGGTACGCAAGTGCGCGGGCTAAGCTTGAGGAAAACAATCTTGTGTCTCCGGTCTCCGGTCGTGTCGTTCGGATTGAGCCTTTGGAGGGTGAAACAGTACATGCGTACGATGAAGTGCTTGCGGTTGAGGTCGATGCCGGTTCATACGAGGTGCAGGTGTATATGCCCGAAGTAGATATAGCGCGCGTGAGTCTGGGCGATCGGGCGTCCATCACGTTCGATGCGTTTGGTCGCGAGTATGTTTTTGGTGGTAAGGTCGTACGTATCGCGCTTGCGGAGACCGTTCGTGAAGGGGTGCCGACTTACAAAACAACAATCGCCGTTACCGATACGCCGGATGCAACATTGCTCGTGCGCCCGGGTATGACCGCAGATGTCGATATCACTACGGACGAACGTCCGCACGTCCTCACAGTTCCGACGCGCAGCATTCTTGCACGGGGTGAGCAAAAGTACGTCCGCCTCGTTGAGGGCGCGCAATTCACAGAGCGCCCTGTGACAGTTGGTTTACGTGGTTCACAAGGCACGACCGAAATCGTCGAAGGTCTTGCAGAAGGTGATGAAGTTGTGGTGTATATGAAAGAATAGCGTTTAGTCATATATGACCTCATCGTCGCTTATAGAGGCGATTAATCTTACAAAGACGTATTCCGACGGGACGAGCGCTTTGCGCAATGCCACCTTCACAATTGATTCAGGAGAATTTGTGGCGATTATGGGCCCGTCAGGGTCGGGTAAGTCGACTCTACTGCATATCCTTGGCTTTCTTGATCCACAGACGACCGGGGAATACCTTTTTCGAGGAAAATCCGCACTTACCATACCGCCACATGAAATAGCACGAATACGCAATGAAGAGATTGGTTTTGTTTTCCAGCAGTTTAATCTTCTTCCTCGAGAGACAGTGCTCGAAAATGTCTACTTACCGCTCTACTACAGTATGGTGCCAAAGCGTGAGTGGCTTGCTCGTGCGACACGAGCGGTGGAGGAGGTGGGGCTGACTCAGCGTATACAACACGAAGCGTACATGCTCTCGGGAGGAGAGAAGCAACGTGTTGCGATTGCGCGTGCGCTCATACAAGACCCAAAAGTGATCTTTGCGGATGAGCCGACCGGTAATCTCGACACTGTTGCAGGAAATACGGTGCTCGCATTGGTAGAGCGTTTGCATCAAAAGGGACACACGGTCATTTTGATAACTCACGACTCTGACGTGGCAGCGAGAGCCAAGCGTATGCTAATTGTTCGTGATGGGGTACTGGAAGGAGGGTGTCCTGCTTGACCTATGAGGATTCTTGCCACCACAGAGATCGCAGTGCATGGCTTGGGTACTAAGCCCTCGCGTACGTTCTTGACACTCCTTGGTATTGCCATCGGAGTTGCTGCGGTTATCACTATTGCATCCCTTGGAGCAGGGACACAGCTACTTATTACAGACGAAATCAGTGGACTCGGTGCTGATGTGATAGCTGTACAGCCGGGAAGAAATACGACAGGAATCGCGGATATCGCTTCGCGTCTGTATGCGAAGTCGCTCGACGGTGCCGATGTTGAGGCGTTGCGTCGCACTGAAAACGTACCCCACGCTGTTTCCGTGGAGCCGGTTGTTATGGTGCCCGGCTCGGTGAGTTTTGAAAGCGAAACGTATTACCCGCAAATAGTGGGAGGGAGCGCAGAGCTCTATCAGCAGATGTTCGACATCTATCCTGCGGAAGGGGACATGTTCGGCGATACGGAGATACGTGAAAAGGCGAGCATTGCAGTTATTGGTTATAAAGTTAATCTTGAGCTCTTTTCCGGTCGTTCAGGGTATGGTGAAAAGATTACCATAGGCGGAAAGAAGTTTCGTGTGACGGGTGTATTGCCACAACTTGGCCAGGTTGCTTTTGCACAGGTGGATGACATGGTACTTATTCCGCACACAACCGCACAAACTTACTTGTTGGGGCAGAAACATTACAACGAGTTCATTGTACAAGTTGATGACCCTGTGCACGTGGCTCGCACCGAGGAGGACATCAAGCGGACACTTCGCGAGACACACAAACTGGACAATGGGGAGGAAAGTGATTTCGTGGTACAGACTCCGAGTGCGCTCATTGAACAGGTCGGTACCATCCTAGATACGCTCACACTCTTTCTCACCGCCGTTGTTGCTATTGCACTTGTGGTTGGTGGTATCGGTATTATGAATATTATGCTTGTTTCGGTTACCGAGCGTACTCGCGAGATAGGGTTACGCAAGGCGCTTGGCGCAACAGACATGAACATTCTCACACAGTTTCTACTTGAAGCGATGTTGCTGACCATGCTGGGCGGAGCTGTGGGCATCTTTTTTGGTGCGGGAGCCGCATATGGAGCAAGTGTGGCTATTCGTACTTTTTCAACACTCGACTGGACGTTTGTGTTTCCCCTGGAAGCGGCAAGTGTCGCACTCATCTTTTCAGCATGCATCGGACTCGTATTCGGACTGTATCCGGCGAGGAAGGCTTCAAAGAAGAGTCCGATGGAGGCATTGCGATACGAATGAGTGTGCTATTTGAGCATCGGCACAAGATGTAGTAAGATACTGTGGTACCCGTAGAAGGGTGCCGAGATAGCTCAGTCGGTAGAGCACCCCCATGGTAAGGGGGAGGTCCCGAGTTCGATCCTCGGTCTCGGCTCCAAGAGCGAGAGAGCAGCGTGCCTGCGCACGCTGTGTCGAGGATAGAAAGGCGCAACCATCGACTTGCTATACGCGAGGAGAGGCGAGCCGGGGTCGAGAGCACTTGGTTATTGAGGAACCGCCTCAGGCGGAGATGAAATAACCTAGTGACTCGTGACCGATCCTCGGTCTCGGCTCCAAGGAGACGCGCGTGCGTCTAGGATGTACAGTATAAATACTTGTAGGTATACTGTAATACGTGTGTGACCGTGCCGCCTTAGCTCAGTCGGTAGAGCAATGCATTCGTAACGCATAGGTCCCCAGTTCGATCCTGGGAGGCGGCTCACAAACAGGGTGCGTGAAAAAGTCGCGAGAGTGGCGGTAGTCATTAATGATTCGCTGTTGAATCAAGAAACGTTTTTTGTACAAGGACGTACTTTTTTTGTATCCACAAAGTCCGACAGCGCATCATGTAAAGCGATACTTTGGACAAAGGCCACGTCTTGCGAATATGGTCGTGTGTGCTAACGTATCTCATGGGTTCAAGATCTTTCACGCTTTCTCTGTCAGAGGAGTCACTCGCATGCTTGCTACAATTCCCGCAAAAGGGGTTGTGAATGAGAATTGCCCATTGTGCATTTCAGCCGGTGGCAAACTTACACATCTGACGTATTGCATCAATGGTCCCGTTTTGAAATGTGACACCTGCCACTGTCGTTTTTTCCCGAAAAAGAAATTCTTTGGACTTATACATTTCTACGAAATGGGCATCCATTTTTCTGACCTCAGGTCTTAGTGTTCCCGCGAATACAGAAGTTCCTAACCGCCCACTCGCATTTGGTTGTGAGGGGCGGTTTTTCATAGCATCTGGATTAACGTATGGTATGACATAGGCATTGAAGGTTTCTTGCGGTATAGTATTTGCATGGCCGACCCGGACGCTACACAACGCATTGCTGACATCGAGGCCTCGATGTGTTTGCCCGATTTTTGGAAAGACCCAAAACGGGCGCAAGAATTGATCGCGGAACTGCAAGATCTGAAGACTGTGGCGGAAGGTGGTACTCCATACGATAAATGCCGTGCAATCGTCGCGATTTATGCGGGCGCTGGCGGTGATGATGCGGAGGACTTTGCCGGCATGCTTTTTCGCATGTACCAAAAACTGTGCGAACGCAAGGGTTGGGCATGGCACCTGCTCCATGATCACGAGAATGACCATGGAGGGTTTCGCAATCTGGCGTTTGAGATCGAGGCCAAAGGGTCATACGGTGCTGTGCGGGGTGAGTATGGAGTACATCGACTGGTACGCATTTCTCCCTTTAATGCGAATGCCAAACGTCAAACATCCTTCGTGCTCGTGGAGGTCTTGCCGGTCATTGAAAAACACAAACTTGATATTCCGGAGAGTGATCTCGAGATTTCGTTTGCGCGGTCGTCCGGCCCGGGTGGGCAAAACGTCAATAAGCGCGAGACTGCGGTCCGCATGACTCATCGTCCGACGGGTGTTTCCGTCCACTGTCACGGTGAGCGCACGCAGGAGGCGAACAGGGAGAAAGCGCTTGCATTCATTGAAGCGAAGTTGCTGCATCGCATGGAAGAAGAACATAAGGGAACCCTCGCGGAATTAACGATAGATCCGGGTAAAATAGAGTGGGGAAGCCAGATGCGTTCGTACGTTCTTCACCCCTATCAGATGGTCAAAGACCACCGCACTGGGGTGGAGACAAGTAACACCGAAGGCGTGCTCGAGAAAGGTGAATTGGATGAGTTTCTTGAAACAGGGACATCACTTTCACAGTAATGGTGTGTGGAACGTTACGGACAGGGCGCTTTTTCTCGCCAGCCATCCCGTGGTATACTTTTGAGTGACGCGGTTTGTTTCGGTCGGCATCCCACGGTTTGTTTGCCGGTCACAAGAACCACCTCGATATGATTTATTTCGACAATGTTTCAAAGGAGTATGCTGATCGTTCTCGCGCACTTCATGAAGTGACGCTTTCCATAAATCCCGGAGAGTTTGTTTCGATAGTGGGGCATTCGGGAGCCGGCAAGACGACGCTTCTCAAGCTCTTGCTGGTAGAGGACAACCCAACAGAGGGTGCAGTGTACTACCACTCGACCGACATCCACAACTTGCGACGTAGTCATTTGACACAGTACCGTCAAAAAATCGGCACTGTTTTTCAAGATTTTCGTTTACTCCCCAACCGTACCGCGTATGAGAATATTGCATTCGCTATGGAGGCTGCGGGGCGTGATGACGAAGAGATTGAGACCGACGTGCCGTATGTGCTCGAGCTTGTTGGTTTGCGAGAAAAAATGTGGAGCTTTCCACGTGAGCTTTCCGGTGGTGAGCGGCAACGGGTTGCTATTGCACGCGCAATTGTCAATCAGCCCGACGTCATTATTGCTGATGAGCCGACCGGTAATCTCGATCCCATCAACACCTACGAAATAGTGCAAATACTCAAAAAGATCAACGATCTTGGTACGACGGTCTTACTTACGACGCACAACAAGGGAGTCATCGACAATCTCGGACGGCGTGTTATCACCATGGATTCCGGTAAAGTAGTGCGCGATGATGCGAGCGGACGATATGTATTGTAGTGCGACACATTGCATGCAGTCATTTCGATAATCAACGATTACAAGGATAGCAACTCACCATGTTCTTATCATTTCGACGCATCGTCAAGACAGGTTTCGTAAATTTCTGGCGCAATGGTTTTGTCTCCACCTCCTCTATTGTGGTCATGACGATTACCCTTTTTGTACTCGGTTCATTGTTCTTTTTAAATGCTCTCTTGGATACGTCGCTCGGTTCGCTTAAAGAAAAAGTGGACATAAATGTCTACTTTGCGCTCGATGCATCGGACGAAGAAGTTGCTAAAGTCCGCGACAGTGTTGCCGCTCTTCCCGAAGTGCGTGAGGTGGAACTTACCACACGTGAGCAAGCCCGCGATCGCTTCAAAGAACGACATGCAAATGACGAGCTCGAACTTCAGGCACTCGAGGAGCTTCCGGATAACCCGTTTCCGGCATCACTTGCGATACGTGCCGTCGATCCTTCGCAGTACACAAGCATCAGCACCTTCCTTACTGAAGATACTGCGACACTTTCATCTGATGGTTCGCGTATTGTTTCAAAGGTGAACTATAAAGACAACAAAGCGGCCATTGAGCGCTTGCGCGATATCATTCGCGGAGTGGAACTTTTTGGGCTCGCACTTTCGACGGTACTCATCACGTCCTCGATCATCATCGTATTTAATACCATTCGCATGGCGATTTACATTTCCCGTGAGGAAATAGCAGTCATGCGTTTAGTGGGGGCGAGTGACATGTACATTCGCGGTCCGTTCGTGATCGAGGGTATGATGTATGGGGTGATAGCGGCCATCATTGCACTCGTGTCGTTCTACCCGCTCGTGCTATGGCTCGGTCCGTCGACACAGCAATTTTTCGGTACCATCAACTTGTTTAGCTACTACACCGGCAATTTTGGCCAGATATTCCTTACCATCATGGGTACCGGGATGTTTCTGGGGGCACTCTCAAGTTTCCTTGCGGTAAAAAAGTACTTGCGGGTGTAAGGGATTGGGCCACGACTCTGGACATATGAAACAGAAGATACACGAAGAGCGATACACAAAAGAAAGTGAAAGTACGGACTCAGTTTCACCTCGTAATGCTCGGACAGGCAGTAAAAAGGGTTCGACGAAGTATATTTTTGTCGTTGGAGGCGTCATGTCCGGCGTCGGTAAGGGAGTGGCGACGAGCTCCATCGGCACTATTCTCAAAGCGCGCGGACTCACGGTGACCGCCCTTAAGATCGACCCGTACATCAATGTAGATGCCGGCACCATGAACCCCACGGAGCATGGAGAAGTTGCAGTGCTTGTCGATGGTGATGAGTGTGACCAGGACATGTGCAACTACGAACGTTTCCTCGATGTGTCACTCACGAGCGACAATTACATGACGACCGGCCGTGTATACCAAACGGTCATAGCCCGCGAACGCAACTTGGAATACAAAGGTAAATGCGTCCAAGTTGTACCACATATCCCCGAAGAGGTCATTCGTCGTATTAAGCGCGCGGCTGAGAACACTAAGGCTGATGTGGCTGTCATTGAGATAGGGGGTACTGTAGGTGAGTATGAGAACATTCTTTTCATTGAAGCGGTACGTATGCTCAAGCTCAAACAACCCGACGACGTAGCGGTTGTGATGGTAAGTTATTTGCCGGTACCGAACAAGATCGGAGAAATGAAAACCAAGCCAACCCAACATGCAGTGCGCACCCTGAACAGTAACGGGGTGCATCCTGACTTCATCATTGCACGCAGTGATTGCGCGCTTGATAAGAAACGGAAAGAGAAAATGGCACTTTTTTGCAACGTCGCAGAGGAACGCATCGTGAGTGCCCCTGATGTGGAGAGTATCTATGACGTACCTATCAATTTTGAAAAAGACAACCTTTCTGATCGTTTGCTCGAACGCTTACACGTCACTCCTCGACAGCCTTCTGATTTGCGTGCGTGGAAAACGTTCGTGCGCAAATCAAAAGATTCAAAAGACTCGGTGACGATTGCGGTGGTGGGTAAGTATTTTGACACGGGTGATTTCGTGCTTTCTGATGCATATTTATCCGTACTGGAGGCCATAAAGTTTTCCGCATACAAACTGGGTGCACGGCCGGACATTCGGTGGGTGAATGCAAAGGATTTCGAGGCGGGCGAAGACCCGAGTGTGCTTGCGTGGGCGGACGGAATACTGGTGCCCGGGGGCTTCGGTGGCTCAGGAGTAGAGGGTATGATTAAGGTCATTGAGTACGCGCGGACACACGCAGTCCCTTATTTTGGTATCTGCTATGGTATGCAGCTTATGGTTATTGAGTATGCGCGACACGTGCTGATGCGCTCACGCGCGCATACTATCGAAATAAATCCTGACACTCCCGATCCTGTGATTGATATCATGCCGGAACAAAAAAAGATTCTCACACTTGGTAAGTATGGCGGTACTATGCGCCTCGGTGCGTACCCGGCGCATTTAAAACGGAGTACACTCGCTCGTGCACTGTATGGTGCGGATGTGGTCGAAGAGCGTCATCGTCACCGATATGAGGTGAATCCTGAATATGTCGCGGCTCTGGAAGCCGAAGGTCTCGTATTCTCAGGCACAAGTCCCGATGGTTCACTCATGGAGATAGCTGAGTTGCCTCGCAGTACGCACCCGTTCTTTTTGGGTACACAATTTCATCCGGAGTTTACGGCGCGTCCACTTCATCCGCAGCCACTCTTCACGGGCTTTGTGAAGGCCGCTCTCGCTCGAAGGTCGGAGAGGTAGTTTGTAGGTTGTATGAGAATGCAACATCGCATCTTGTTGTGCGTAGTACTCCACGTATCGCTCCAAATGTAGTACGATAGGGTAGTATGAATGTTCGTGATGCGTCTTTAATATCTGATCTTGCGCCGCTTGCGGTACAAGACTATGAGTACCTTCGATACGGCAACGATCGTAGTATCAAGGATGCTTTTTTTGCGGGTGATGTGCTCGAGCCTTGGTTCTATTACCACGACATCGACGTTGAGCGTATCGATGAACAGCTTGGGGATGTGTCCGCTTTAACGGCAGTTGTTGAGCTTTTTGAGGATACGTTGGTGCGTGCACCGTATGTTGAGAAATTACGTAAAATACGAGAGAAGTTTGAACTCATCCGTGCCGCTCGTATGGGCGATGATCCCGCAGTACTCGATGCATCACTTCGACTCTATGGTGATCCTCAAGAGGATATGTTTCAGTATGCACTCGACCATGTGCGGAGCTGTCTCTCCAGTGCTGTACAAGTGTACGGGGAGCACCCGCTTATTCGACCTCTCATCGAAGCACTCAAGCCTGTTGTCACCGGTGAAGGGGAGGGTGTGTACCCGTGGAGTGGTATAGAACTTCCCACTCCTCGCACGTACGCAACTGAGGAGTCGCTCACGTCACACGAGATACTTCGCCGAGTCTACGCCGCCTACGAGCAGTATGGCATCACAGGATGGAGTGCGGTTGTTGATGCGCCCGGGGAGCGCATGACCTTCAACACAAACCACGAGCTTGCGACGATATTCATTCCCAGTGATGAAGATCTTTCTGTGCGTCGCTACGCGCTTTCGCACGAACGGGTCGAAGCGATTATTGCTCATGAGGTCGGTGTGCACGTGCGTCGCCGTGTCGAGGGAGAAAAGAGCCCATTACGCCTTCTTGGTTTTGGCCTTGCGGGGTACTTGCGGGCGGAAGAAGGTATCGCAACCTATGCGGAGCAAGTACGTGACGGCGCACGACATTTCGCGGGAATACTCGGGTATCTTTCTGTCGGGTGGGCACGGGGCATCGACGGTACGCCGCGTACCTTTCGAGGTCTTTTCGACATGGTCTATCCGTACCTGGTGCTTGCATCACTTGAACATGCGCTTGTGTATGATACAAAAGTGGTCGATGTGGCAAAGCTCTGTGAAAAAAACAGGAGGCGTGCGTGGGCACGCTGTGTACGGACTTTTCGTGGCACAACCGGCGCGACTCCCGGGGCGTGCTTCACAAAAGACATTGTGTACCTTGAGGGCAATATCGCCATTTGGCAGCTCGTCCAAAAAGACCCAAAGCGAGTCGATACATTCCATCTGGGTAAGTACGATCCCGCAAACGAGGAACATGTGCGACTCTTGCGCGAGCTTGAGATGTTGAAGTGATGTCATGCACATATGCCTTCAGATAGATATCGTGCACTCCTTGCTACTTAAGGAGCAAGAGATCATGCAGCATTAATAAAGGTGCATATAGCTCCGCTATCTTTTTCCGCTCAGTATGGTATAATATCGATATGTATAAGTCATATACGTTCGGGCTGTTAGCCCTCTTTTTTGTATGTGATGGGGTATTTTCTCACGCTTCGTTTGCAGTCGCGCAGTCAACCTCCTTGGTGGCGAGTACAACCGCAACCACCTCCACTTCATCCGAGCAAAAGTACGCATCGACATCAGAATTGATGCAGGGTGGGAGTATCCTGGAGGTGCTTACGACTCCGCGTCAAGACCTCACGAAGCCCGAAGAGCAACCGGTCAAGGATGAAATACAGATCCTGCTCGAACGTCGCCCTGCGCCTGAACTTGGCCTGTTCAATATCATTGCCTACTGGGTACAGCGAGCGATAGAGCTTGGTATACCTGCGAACACCATCGTGCTCATCATGCTCATTCCAGTCATCGCCACGCTCGTGACATTCGTGCGAGTGGTGGTGGGACTGCCCGCGCTTGAAATGCTCGTGCCTATCGTACTCGCCTTTGCGTTTGTTGCGGTCGGCATCACTGCGGGCCTGATTATTTTGGGTGCCGTGATACTCGCATCGTTTGTGTCACGCACGCTCTTGCGTAAGGTGCCTATTATGTTCTTTCCGAAACGCTCTATTTCGCATCTCCTCCTTGCGTTTTTCGTATTTGCCGCGTTGACACTTTCCATTACACTCGACATTGGTTCCATTCACGAACTGTCGATTTTTCCGATACTCATTCTTACCCTTCTTGGCGATTCGATCGTTTCGGTTCAGTTGCACAAGACGATTCGTGAGACCGCAATCATTACCCTTGTCACACTCGGTATCGCGTTAGCTGGTTACTTGCTTGCGACCAGCATTGCCGTGCGTGATATCATCATTCTTTGGCCGGAGCTCGTGCTACTTACCGTGCCGGTGAATTTGCTCTTAGGGCGTTACTTCGGTTTGCGTATTACAGAAGTTTTCCGTTTCAAAACACTCGAATCCTATGGCAGTGAGTAAACAGCCACTTGGTTTGAATGCGCGGAATTACCTCTACATTCGACCGCACAATAAACGTTTAGCAAAAGAGCGGGCAGATGACAAGTTGCTCACCAAAGAACGTTTAATCAAGTGTCGCATTCCGACTCCGAAACTCATCGCAGTTTTTCGTTCATTACGTGATGTGCGCGCGTATGATGGGCGATCGCTCAAGGAGAGTTTTGTACTCAAGCCGGCTCGAGGATATGGCGGTAGTGGTATTATGGTGGTGCGAAAATGGACTGGCGAACGGGGTAGGGTATCCGGACATGATGTCACGATGCACGAACTCGAAGCGGAAATATTCAGCATCCTTGATGGTGCATATTCCATGGACAACCTTCCGGACGCCGCCTTTTTGGAAGAGCGGGTGGTTGTCTCGAGCGCCTTGCGCAAGATATGTAAAAAGGGAGTGCCGGATATACGAGTGATCGTCGCAAACGGTGTACCCATTATGACCATGTTGCGTTTACCGACCAAAGACTCAGACGGTAAGGCCAATTTGCACCAAGGTGCGCTGGGAGTCGGTGTTGACTTACGTACCGGTATCACGACCAAAGCCATTTACTATGGTCATGAGACTGCACACATACCCGACACGAAGGTGAAGGTGCGTGGAATAAAAATACCTTCGTGGGAAAAGGTAATTGAGTATGCAGTGGATGCACAACATGCCTCAGGCCTTGGGTACGCCGGTATCGACCTGGTGCTTGATGAAGAAAAGGGGCCGCTTGTGTTGGAAGTGAATGCGCGCCCGGGGCTCCAAATACAGCTTGCCAACGGAGCTTCGTTGCGTACTCGACTCGAGCGTATTGAGGGAATGAAGATTCCGTCACGCGAGTATGGGATCGAGCTTGGTAAAAAGCTTTTTGCTGAAAGTGCGCTTGTGGAGATACCTGAAGCGAGTAACGTACTTCATGTCGTGGAGCGGGTGGTGCTCCTTGGGCCGAAGCGAAAAAAAACAGTCTACGCGAAAGTGGACACTGGTGCATACCGAACCGCCGTTGATGCAGCGCTCGTGGAAGAGCTTGGGCTTGATCCACACCACAAGGAGGTTGAGGTGCGCTCCGGTTCGGGTCGGCAGACACGCAAAACCGTTCGTATGACCTATCGGCTGCGAGGAAAAGAGATTGTCACGATTGCAAGTCACAATGACCGTACACACATGCGTTTTCCGATGATCATCGGACGGCGTGATCTCAAGGGTTTTTTGGTCGATCCGACGGCGCATCCCGAAGATCTGCAATGACAGTATCTTTAAGTAACCATCCGGTACTCTTTCGTCGTTGCGAGCGAAGTGTGACAACCCAGCGTGCTGGTGCTCTTGCGGTATGAGAGTGTATAGGGAGGGGTATAAAAACCCCCTGCATCGCTGCAGGGAGTGGTTGTGCGCCTTTTAGCGCGTTAAGAGCGACACGAGCGCCCCATGATCGGCCTTTCTGGAACAGCGACAATCTGCATGGTGAGCTTTGTGTCTCCACCGATACCGAGTCGTTTTCCGACACCGCTTGCGACGTCTATGTCACGATGACGTTTGAATGGTCCTCGGTCGGTAATAGATACAGTTTCACAAATCCCGTTCTTGGGATTGCAGAGCTTGACTTTTGTTCCAAAACGAAGTGTTTTGTGCGCCGCCGTACGAGCCTTCTTGCTGAACACCGAGCAGTTCGCTGTTCGCTTGCCATGAAAGCCGTCGCCGTCGCCGTAGTGCGAAGCCACTACCGTCAATACTTCACCCCGCTTGGGGGAGGCATAGGCGCTGTTGGGAGTTGTCGTTAGTGCCATGGTGGCAATAATGACAGTTCCTAACCGTGCCATGTGTCGTGAACGATTCAATTGGTGTACCTCCGTTTTGTATGGATCCAACTGATCCAATATTTGAGACGTGCAAAACGGCCAATTCTTACACCGCAGCCACATAGCTGCGTGAGGGCTGTCAGTCACTGTATTATTTAATGGCCTATGGTATAGTATACCGTGCGATAGAAGAGGGTTTTGTACGGTAGCTCGCTCGTATTGCCGGATCGTCTAATGGTAGGACAACGGATTCTGGCTCCGTTTATCTAGGTTCGAGTCCTAGTCCGGCAGCAAAGTATATAAGTCGAGAACATATATGTCCGCACTTGGCTCGCTGGTCCGGGGGACATCGCTCTCTTGAAGAGTAGCTTGGCACGTTCACACACCAAAAGATAGTCATTGTGCACAACGGCGGTGTGTGTAATAACAAGAATGCCTTTTGGCGTATGGGGGTGAAAATCCAAGCCCTGCAGCACTTACCTTGAAGCGCATTTTCCAATATAGGACTTAGCATCCGTTGAGGACTATTGAACTTTTGGTATACTTTCGTTATGAAAAAAATTAAAGACGTCCCCTATGCTGATGTAGTAACTTTTTTTGAAAAAGAACATCCGGTAGATGAAAGCTCCCCACATTTCGCAGGTAATAAATGGGCGATGAAACATTTAGAATGGGCAAATGAAGTAGCCGAAGGCCAGTGGTCACTCTGTGAGCTAGATTCGGAAGACGTCTTGTCAATAGTGCTGGCTCATCACAGTGCTGAGGAGACCGGTGAAGAACTCGTCGGTCAAGATGGAATGTTAGTGTATGAGGTAGTTAATAAATTAGAAAGCGCTAAAGAATCATATTCAAAAAATAATCCAACTTGTTGGAAAAAGATTATGTACTGGCATGGTAAAGATTTTTCACCATTGTTATTGAGCACAAAGCCAACCAAGGAAGGGAAGGGGCGCAGAAGTTTGGTGAATTCCAAGTTAGGTAGCTTGTTTCATCAAGATGGTTTGCACAGGGTTCTCTGTTGGGGAATGGATGGGAGATTTAATACTGATGTATATTCAGGTGGTAAAAAACTCACCGCATTTATTGCAGGTCGTGTTGAATGAAAGTTCTAACATCGTCCCATACGGCCAGCAAATTAACGAGACAAAAGCATGTCTTTTGTTGACTATAATGTGCTGGCAGGACTGGGACTCGAAAACCTTGCCAGATATTTTGTGAGGAAACGAAAAAACGTCGACAAGGTAAGGTATACTGTTCGTGTAACGAAAGAGACTCCTAGTCCGGCAGCAGCTATGTGAGATCTAGCGAGGCTTCCAAAAGAGCCTTCTTTTTCAACGTGTTCTAGAGACGAGTCATGGTCTCGAGCTTTTGTTATTTTTGCTGAAATTAGAAAAGCTATGTTTCAAGCCATTTAGCTGGTTCGAGTCCCAGACAGTTTTTTATAGAAAATGCCCGATACTTTTTGAGGGGTATCGGGCTGGGTTTGTCTTCAGTAGGTCAGGCGGCGGTTAGCCGTTCGACTTCTTGATGACCTTAAGTTGGAAGACGTACACACCTAGGTCCTCCTTCTCCTTGGGGTAGGTGCCCCGAAGGATATTGAGTGCCCCTGCGGGGTCGTCAGGGACGATGTGTCCCGCCTTCTCGTTCTTGAACATTTCGGCGAATGTCGGATAGACGCGAACTTCCGCAACCTCGACGATGCCGAAGTTGCGACCGCACTCCAGACGGATGTGCTCGCCCTTCCTGATGCTCTTGAATCTTTTCGCGTTCCTCAACTGATAGATGTGTGTACTTCATAACACTTTGATTATCTCAAAGTGTTGCACTTACTGCTTGAACTCAAGAAGACGGATGCCAATGACACCGTACTTCTGCTCATCTTCGTTAGAATAGAACTGCTTTATTTGTGTCAGAAGGAAATCACGACTCTCTTCGCCAAAAAGTGATGGTTCGTGGTCCGCAAAAAGTTCTTTGAAGGTTTGGTAGTGCAATAGTCCTCTTACTACGGTAGTTACATTGTTCTCTGGCTTATCGTTCTCACTGAAAACAATTTGGTCCCCGATAGAGATTGTCTGTCGCTTCTCATCAAAAAGGCGACTCTCAATGACTTTCTTGCCAGAAGCAATGTTGTTGTATGGCTCTGTTGCGATTTTCATTTGGTGCTGTTGCATAGTTGGTCTATTTATATCGCAAAAAAGAGTAATAAACAAGACGTATTTTGAGTCCGCAAAACCGCACCCGTCTAGGACGCCGGAACTTTTGATCCGTCCTGAGCTAGCACGAGACGGGTTCGAATCCAACCCTCTTCCCCAGGTATTTTGGTGTTATAGATGGGAAAGTAGGGAAGAAAGTCACTTTCTCTTATGCTTGAAATGAAAAAGCCAAGGAGAACATCCTTGGCTTCGTAGGGAAGGAGTGGCATTACGCCACATCGAGTGTATGTTCAAGATACTTCTTGAGGTGGTTTGTCTTGTACGGATAGGCATCCCACAGCTCGTGGGCACTAGAATCATGCAGATTGCCAAATGGAAGTATGCACTCTGGGTGACTCCATACCGGAGAAGCGATCATCCGCCCGTCTGGCTCGACAAGAATAGCGTGTCCCTCACCGACCTTCATCCAGTCGGTTATGGTGATGCGTATTGTCCAACCGTTTCGTTCTTTTTCTGTGGCAAGAAATTCCTTGAGGTGAACAATTTCATCTCCCGTTACAAAATCAGAGAAAATATCAACGCTTTTACCTTTGGGTATCGGCGTAAGTATTTTGACTTTGACCGCACCAAGTGCATCCCCCGTCTGGCAGATGTACTGTATCGCACCTTTGTTGCCAGGTAGGTACACACAGATAGTCGAGAAGGGTATACCAGCTGCGGCTACTTGAATGAGTCCTTTAAGTACCGCATCGTAGTTGCCACGGATACCATTGTGCTGACGTCGAGGACCGTCGACAGTAATGTCGATGTAGTCCACAAGCTCTTTCAAGCGCCCCACATTTTTGCGGGTAATGTACACA
Organism: uncultured Candidatus Saccharibacteria bacterium; assembly: GCA_964635195.1. Classification (GTDB taxonomy): domain Bacteria; phylum Patescibacteriota; class Minisyncoccia; order Phycocordibacterales; family UBA12088; genus UBA12088. The sequence continues at coordinate 70,219 of CAZWNC010000001.1, forward strand.
CCGTTTGTCGATAGTACGACCTTTTCGAATTTGTCACGGGAATACTCGAGGATATCCCAAAAGCGGTTATAGAGCATGGGCTCTCCACCTGAGAAGATAATACGTCGCATGCCCTTGAGTTTATCAAGCATATCAATCATCTCTTCATGCTTGCGGGTTTTGATACCGGGTGGTTCAGAACAGTACACGCATTGCAGATTGCATCCGCGTGTCAACTGGAAGGTGAGGCTGAGTGGGATATACATCGAATCGACAAGCGTTTCGATTGGTTCAAAGCCAGCGTGAATGAAATGTTGTTCTTTGTCGTTAAAGATCAGACTGGGTAATAGCATGGTGCATACTCCTATACTGTTGGTGGGTGGGGTTCTACAGACGACCATACGCGGAATATTGCAAATGTCAATCTCATGTGTCATAACTATGGTAGAATAGGCACATACGAGGATATACTATGAAAGCTCGAGTACTCAATATACGACCGATACACGACCGCGATACAGCAAACGCTTTTATTTTCGGTTTGATATGCAATCAAAACCAAAAAGCAGAACGAGCATGGAATGCACCCTATGTACTTAAAGATAGACTCGGCACCCTTGATCCGGTAGCTCTCCTCAAGTTGGACTACTCGATATTGCAGGGTGCGGTCATTCAAAAACCAGCCATACACCCGTTCGTCGTACGAACAACCGAACATATCCGGCGCGCGTGCCAGCTACTCGTTGATGTATACGATGGTGATGCACGTGGGGTGTGGGAAGGAGGCAAGACAGTATCCCAAGTATTGAATGAGCTGCAAGGCTTTGCTGGTATTGGTAAGCACAAGGCAATAGTCGGAGTATTTTTGTTACGTCACCATCTTCGCGTTGATATACGAGATGACGGAATGAAGCTTAATATTAAAGCAACGTGTCCAAGCCTCTATGAGATATATGGGGGCGATGACTAATATGAGACACTGTTCGCAGACGAGGGTTAC
>CAZWNC010000001.1:71207-101895 GCA_964635195.1 uncultured Candidatus Saccharibacteria bacterium
AACCCTCGTCTTATTTTTTTCCTCCTTCTCACGGAATGCTTGCTCGAGATCGATGTCATATTTGTTAGCAATCGCACAAAGGTAGATCATAACGTCGGCAAGTTCTTCCGAGATACTGTGAGTCTGCGAGTTCTCATCGACACGGAGGTTAGTGTCGTGTTTTCGTATCGCCTTAAAGAGTTCGCCAATCTCCTCTCCAAGAAGCAGACCTTTCTGGATAGCAGACTGACCACTGAAGCCACGCTCTTTTTCGAGAGCCGTGACATATTCTTGCAGATCTTTGATGGTTGGGTTTTCGGTCAAGTAGAGCATGTGCAGACAGTATACCATCTTACTTGTGCTCACAGCGACTGTCGCATAAATGACTCACGCTTCAGTAGTTTTCAACAACCCATATATTTTATGCTACTATGGGCCTACGATACGAGAACTCTCGATCCGTCTTGAGCTAGCACGAGACGCGTTCGAGTCGTACGAACCCATCCAATCTGAAGAATTTAGACCCGTTTCGAGCATCATGGCTTTACTGCCTGGTATATTCAGTTCGAGAGTAACTTCTTCTGAGTTGAGCGTATTTACACGTTCAGCTATGAATTTAAATGCTTTGTTATAGACAGGTGTCACTACTTTGTCTTTATTTGAAGCATACGACCCTACACGTTACGGAGGAGATAAGAGGGAAGGGTACGAATCTATGTATCAGTACTATTCCAGAGAAGATGAGAAAAAATACGGCGTATTAGCTATACATTTGCAAGTCACGTAAACCCACTAGTGAGACCTGCCGAATCGGCTAAAAACGCCGTTTCGGTCAAGACGTTTTGAGAAGTAGTCTAGGGTTCGGACATCAGGTAAATTACAGATTCTATCCCATGAACTGCATACCTGCTGAGAACAGAATCCAACAGAAAAAGCATGCACAGAAGGGTACTTTTCTGCTTGTTGATTTTACTGCATTAGGTACCAGCAGTGTTTTTGGGTTTAAGAAAGTGATTTTTCTTACGACTCACTTTCTGATACGATTATTTCAGAGTTGATGCAATCAACGGGTTAAGTCGCTACCTTAAAGTGAACAGTGAACCTTGGAGGGGAAAAGCATGCAAAAGATACTCACGCCTGCAGAACGATTTACAGGTCAAGCATCTTGTAGTACCTATACTACGATTCTCGTTCTTTCACTGGAGGGCTAGGTTTTGAATCGTTATTCGACTCTGAAGCGGAGAAAGCGTAAGCGAGTGCAGGTGACCTGTCGATGCGGAGTGTACCTGTTTCCCCATCGGCTTGGTGGTGGGTGCTATTGCATTACCAATCTCGATTGAGCGACGACTTATCGACCTCTATCATTCCTATGGCAGGTATGGTGAAGATGAGTGAAGGGCCTCCTAGTGAGGCTCTTGTTTTTTCACGTGTTGAAACTTTCTAACTGACAGAGCGGAAGTCTATGGGGACTATTTCCTATGCGTGGCGTGCCTTGTCCCACTCAGCATCAATATCAATAAGCCCCGCTGGAAGCTTTTGAAGTACTCCGCGAAATACTTGTTCCTGTATCTCGGGTGACCAGAGCGTCTCTGGACCGCCGGGTATTCGATGGTCGGACTTTTGCCATTCGGCGTGTAGGGTCTCCACATCACGGAGTGGTAGAGTCACCAGTACGTGACTATCTACACGCCTGTTACCAAGCACTTTTTCGCGTCGCTTTACGTATTCAATCTGTTTCATCTTGCGATCAGTCGCTCGCTCGTCCAAGGTGAACTGCACGCCGATGTCACGCCCACTCTCACGTGTGAGCGTGGTGCCTGCGCCGCGTACGTGACCTTTCATATGCAGAATAAAGTCTATCTTGTCTTCAACGTCGTCACGTGCCGACACATGTTGTATGTCGATTTCCAGGTCTGCGTCGGTGCACAGTTTTGTGAAGAGGCTCTTCACCATGCGCTCGGCGATAATGCCTGACGGATCTTTTTCACGCTGAAGCATGCGGAGGAGTGCTTCGCGTGTGGGACTGTTCTCGTTATAGGAAGCACACACTTCTTCGAGCATCCAGGCGCGGTCGCTTATCTCGCTCTGTGCGTGCGCAACACACGCGTCAAGGTAAGTGAGTTTGTATAGTAACGGCACTTCAGGCGCGAGGTGGTAGTCGTGGTCCCAGAGCGGCGCGACGGCCATATCGCCGATTGTAAGGGAGGAAGCGCCTCGGCCTTTCTTGCCGTAGAGAACAGGGGTGGGAACACCACCTTCTTCTTTCATGCGAATGTCGCGACGCACGCCGTGTGGCACCGGCCAGCTGGTCTCTCCCCCCAGGGAGGACGCCTCGGTGGCGAGTATGTACTGCGTGTCGATCTCTTTCAGTATTGTTTCCCGCACATTCCGCACCAACTCGCTTAGACGCGCGAGCTCAGTTCGTTGTGCCATGCGACACTCTTCGGTTCTTTGGTACGTGTTTGCAACAGCAACGACTTCATCGGTAAGGCGGTTAAGTTCCTCGCGGTGTCGTTCAAGAGAGGGTACACTTTCTTCCGGTGGCTGTGTGGGCGCTTCAATCCTATGCTTCAGGTCGGCCTCGTGTTTCATTGCATCATTTTAGCACGGTGTTGTTCAGATGAGTATCGCACCGAGGTGGCGTTCAAAATGGTGTAGATGTACTGTATCGTGTGGACACATTCTCTTTCGTGTGACGTGTTCGATTATTATTCCAATGACAGTCATGGTGAAGATGAGTGAAGGGCCTCCTAGTGAGGCTCTTGTTTATTGGAGGCTTTATATCCCTTTCATTTGACACGATTTGTGGCTATTTTTACCAAACCCGAGACTGTATCCAGTCAGGCCTTTGTGGTGGCAAAGAAACCTTACTTGACTTCGATGTCCGTTTTTTACATGAATATTAGTGTAAGGACGAAGAGAATATAAAGAATAAGACAGTACTATTCTTATCGGTTTTGTTGATTGTCTCGCAGTTGCGCTGCAGCTTGAGGAAAGAGCGGACTTTTTAAGTGGCCTATTTACGAGGATGCACGAAGAATGCTTTTGTTTAGTAGCCAAGAAGAGTATTCTAATAGAAGTTACGAGAATACCTGTAGCACGCGCAATTCGCCGAACTTCCAAGTCACTCGGTAGTGAGTTTTGAAGAACCGACTGAAAACGTGAGTAGTGTTCGCAACTGATACCTATGAAAAAACTACGCAAACTAGAGAAAGGCGACAAGGTTGCCATTTTGTCCCCATCATTTGCAGCTGCGGGGAAGTGGCCACAGGTGTACGAGCTTGGTCTTGAACGGATGCGCAGTATCTTTGGGCTTGAGCCGGTCGAATTTCCGACGACCAAAAAGCTGGGTGCCTCGAAGGAGGAGCGTGCCGCTGACCGGAGGAAGGTGAGCGCGAAGTTCTAATATGGTGTGGGTCACTGGTATTTTTTTGTGTCGATACCGATGGCGTGGTACTGTGTACGTTGGATAAAACCTGCAACACTGTCTTCCGACAGAGAGGTGTATAATGGAACATGCAAGCGTCGTCGTGCATGCGGATGATTTTCGTACCACCCTACGACAGGCGGTAATGCGGATGGGAGGATCGTGCAATATGCATGCTCATCTTGACCGTGCACACACTCTTTCACAACGATATCTTGCCCATTTTGGGATGCCACCTCGAGATGCTCCCCGCGCGCCACTTCAGGTAAAGCAAGGCCTCGTCGGAGAACTCCACAACGGGCCGGCCTATACTTCCGAAGACTTGCGGTCACGTATGCGGGCGTCTCTCGATGCATCAATCGCAAACGGCGTTGTGCGACTTGTAACGTGTGTGGATGCCACTCCGGACATCGACCTTCGCGCGATCGATGTGGCGCTTGAGCTCAAGGCTGAATACTCGGGACAGATTCTCTTTGAGATCGTTCCTCACCCGATTTTCGGTTTTAAGCCGGATGAGCGATTTGAAAAAACGCGGTGGAATGTGTTTCGGGACGCGTGTGAAAAGTGTGATGGTGTCGGCTCTTTGCCGGAACGAGACGTTCGTGTGGACAGTATCGGGCACACGGAACATCTGCGTCGAACATTGCTCCTTGGTAAGGAGCTCGGAAAGCCGACCTATGTGCATGTCGGACAAGCAAATGACCCTCGTGAGCGTGATATATTTGAGCTCATTGATGCGGTGAAGTGGCTTGATTTTCGTGCCGAACCCTACGATGAACCACTGGTGTGGGCAATACACAACATATCGTCGGCAGGGTTTTCTGAGTCAGACTTTGCACGCGTGTTACAAGGTCATGTGGAACAACGTATAGGCATGATTTGTTGTCCTCGTGCCGCTTTGTCCATGCGTCAAAACCGGGCACAGACTGCACCTCTCCATAACAGCATAGCGCGCATCCTCGAAATGGCGTTTAAGGGTATCACTATCCGCCTGGGAACCGACAATATTGCAGACCTCTTTGTGCCAACGAGCACGGAAGATGTGTTGGATCAAGCTGTCTTCCTTGCGGATGCGTTACGTTTCTATGATGTGGCAGTCCTCGCAAAGTTTATTGCGGGTAAGCGTTTAAACGACAATGATAAAGAGGTGGTGCGTCAGTACCTCGCTGAGGATTTGCGCGCATACAGGAGGGCAGATTCGAATTTTGAGTTCTGCGTTCCTCTCTAAGTGTGGAGTTATCGCCGACCAAGGTCGGCGATTTTTTATCAAAATTGGTAAGACTTCGATTACTTCGTTATTTTTCAAGAGCCGAAAAATCTCGACTGTTTCTTGAGTGGAGTGTCATCACATCGCTCATGTTAGAATACCTGTATGAAAATAGTCGTGTATACTATCGCGCTCGTTACGTACTGCTTCAGTGTTTTTTTGTGCTCGTTTAATACAATGTACGCACAGTCGCCTCATGAAGACGTGTCGAGCGTTGAACGCGCGAAAGTTCTTCGGGTGCTTGAAAGTGACATGCGTCTTATACCGGGGACTGAGACTGAACATATCTTCCAGACCGTCGAGGCAAAGATACTTTCCGGCAGTGAGGAGGGGCGTGTTGTACGGGTACAAAACGATTTTCTTCGGCTTGAAAAAGGGGATCGTTTTTTCACGATACGGTACGTTGATGTGGAGGGCACCGAAACATATTCGGTGCAGGATGTTGATCGACGGGGTGCACTCATATTACTCCTCATGTTCTTCGTGCTCGCTATTGTTGCATTTGGTGGGTGGTATGGAGTGCGTGCACTTGTATCACTTGTCGCGTCGTTCTTTGTACTCATATACGTATTGATGCCGGGTCTGCTCGCCGGATGGCCACCCTTGCTTACTGCGTTTTGTGTCGCCGGCGCCGTGCTTGGTGGTGCATTATTCATAACGCACGGCCTCAATCGTGAATCATTAGTCGCGTTTCTCGGCACTCTGCTTGCGGTTGGCGTGACACTTCTTTTCGCCACATGGTCTGTGTCATTTACGACGCTCTCGGGCTTTGCGGGGGACGAAAGTGTATATCTGAACTTTAATACACGAGGCACCCTCGATTTAGTCGCGCTTCTCGTGGGTGGAATCGTTATTGGTGCAATCGGCGTTTTGGATGATGTTGCGATTACTCAAGTGTCGGTGGTCCGGGAACTTTTTCGTGCCATGCCGACGGCAACACGGACACATATCTTTACCCGCGCGATGCGTGTCGGACGCGAACATGTCGGTGCGGTTGTGAACACACTCGCCCTTGCCTATGTGGGTGCGTCGCTGCCACTGGTACTCCTCATGCAGGTATCCCCGATGAGTGCAACCGCACTATTCAACATGGAACTTTTTGCAACCGAGATAGTGCGAACGGTAGTGGGATCGTTTGGTATCGTACTTGCGGTACCCTGCGTGACCTTACTCGCAGTGCGATACCTAAAACCGTTATCTGACGAACTACCGTCTTCAAAGAGCATGACACACGCAGCTCACGGTCATTGATGGCCACAGGCGCTGCAATACACTACGAGATGTTCGAAATGGAGGATTATCAAAGTCGCATGTGTTTTGTGAGTGTGGGGTTGGTTCGGGTACAATAGGGAGTGATGGATCTCTGGCTCATGTTGGCAATTGCAGGGCACGTGCTTATGGCCGTGGTTGCGCTCGTGGACAAATATGTCATTACCAGCAACACGGTCGCCTTGCGTCCGCTCTCATACGCCTTTTGGATTAGTGTTCTCTCCTCGGGTTCCATTGTCGTATTTTTCTTTAGTTGGCTCGACATACCCATTGATGGCCTCTCTATTCCCTCGTTTGGTAACATAGAGGCGCCGTCACTCCTCGTTTTTGCGTTGTCGGTGACGGCAGGGTACTCGTTTTTTACCGCACTCGTGTCTTTCTTTCACGCACTACAGCAGAGTGACGCTTCGGATGTTGCCCCTGTTGTCGGTGGGTTGAATGCGTTCTTTACGCTCGTACTCTCCTTTTTCTTTTTGGAAGGAAGACTTCCCGGGCATTTCATGTTAGGTTTTGGACTGCTTGTTGTTGGCACAATCATTGTTTCTCGCTTTCGTTTTAGTAGGCACACCATACTGTCTGTGGTACATGCAGGCCTCATGTATGGTGTGCATTACATAGCAATCAAGGCGTTGTTTGATGCCACCAATTTCGATACCGCGTTCTTTTGGTCTCGTCTTGCAATTGTGGGTGTTGCGTTGTCGATGCTTCTTATACCTGAATACTACGAAAATATTGTTGGGCACACGAAGCGAGCGCGTGTACGTGACGGTGCGTTTGTGTTCGGAAACAAGCTCTTGGCGGGCATTGCAAGCCTCGTCCTTCTTAAAGCCATCGAGCATGGGGACGTCGCGCTCGTACAAGCTCTCGGAGGCGTGCAGTATCTTTTTTTGCTCGGGGTAAGTGTCTGCTGTGGTCGTATACTTTCAAAAGAGGCCGGGGAAAACCTTACTGTAGCAGACGTCGTGCATAAAGCAATTTCAATACCGCTCATTGCGTTTGGTTTTTACCTTATGTTTTTATGAAAGATATCAATCGTGTATCTCGTTGTCATGTTGTGTGGCGGATTTTCCAACATAGGTTTTTTCGACTATGTAGCGCGGGGATTGGTCTCATATCTATTTTTGCGATTACCTTTGGAGTATACGCCCACATCGTGGTACCTGTGCCCGATGTGGTCAAGTACGGAGTCTCATTCAATACTCCGTACGCCTGGGAGCTGGGGTTGGATTGGCGTAGCGTATACACGGCACTATTAGACGATCTTCAGGTGCGTCACTTGCGCCTTGCAGCGCACTGGCCGATGGTAGAGCCGCAAGAGGGTGCGTGGAATTTTGAAGATATAGATGCACAGCTCGACATGGCTGCAACACGTGGCGCAACGGTCGTGCTTGCGGTTGGAAGGAGGCTCCCGCGCTGGCCTGAGTGCCACGTTCCGGAATGGGCAAAGGGGCTTTCTCAAGAGGAACAACAAGAGAAAATACTCACATACCTTACGGTCGCGGTGCAGCGGTACAAGAGTCATCCTGCGGTCGTTATGTGGCAGGTGGAGAATGAACCGTTCCTGTCTGTTTTTGCACATGAACATTGTGGAGACCTGGATGAAGCGTTTCTCGCGCGTGAGATTGCGCTCGTACGCGCACTCGACCCGTCGCGACAAATCCTCGTTACCGATAGCGGCAACCTGGGGTTGTGGTTTGGAGCATATCGGAGTGGTGATGTGTTTGGAACAAGTGTGTACGTGCACCTATGGAACGAGGTGACCGGCCCAATTGAGAGCATGTTGCCACCGCAAACATACGTGCTCAAGCGGGCACTTATGCGCTCTTTGTTTGGTGAGAAAGAAGCGGTCTTGATAGAACTTTCCGCTGAACCATGGATGAATGTATCGCTTCGTGACGCACCACTCGAGCTTCAGCTTGAGCGCATGAACGAGCGCGTGTTTGACGATGTGCTTACTTATGCGCAGAAGACTCGTTTTGACACACAGTACCTTTGGGGTGTTGAGTGGTGGTATTGGCTTAAAGAAATACACGGTAATTCGGGTATGTGGGAACGCGCCCGCACACTTTACACGGCATCTAACTCCGAGTCGTAGGGTGTGGTATGTTTGATTCAAAAGTGACCATGAGGATGAAGACTGCTGCACCCTTTTACTGCAGTGGAGAAATTTGGCATTATGATGTTTGCCATCGCGGATAGACAGCGATGCTTGTCGCACACACCTATGCACAGCCGTAGTACATGATTGGCGTTTCGGGGCAGTCGGTTACAGTGAGTGGTTTGGTTGATCGTTTGGACTCTGGAAATGTCGGCTTCGGTATAAAAACTATCGTTCTCTGGATTAAATGTCCAAATACACAAAACCAAAAAATCCTTACCATAGACGATATCGATTATGTTGAAACCAATAGTTTCGGTGCCGCTGTCGCGAGCGGTTTTCCCGCTACGACAATCTGTATTGGGGGTAAGTACTTTGCCGGATGCCGGTTAGCCCACGCAGTGGTGGATAGTGCGAGGGTGTCAGTGAGCACCTTTCAAACAGAGAAGGTTGGTATGACGTGTGATGCCTTCACCATCATTGACATACAGACCTACAATCGAGCGCTTTTGAATCACGTAGTAAACAGACATGGTTGATGTAGGTTGCCGGTACGTAGTCCACAAAAAACGTTACACCCTGTCAACCAGCATCAGGTTTGTTGCACCCGGTGCACCAAACGGGATACCTGCGCCAAGAATATATGCTTCATCCTTGTCCGCAAGGCCACGTGTCAGAAGTGCTTTGCGAGCCATATTCTGTGCATCGGCCAGATGCTTGACCGCATGTACGAGCACCGGTTCGCATGCGTACGTGATAAGACTTCGGTTGTAAGTCTTTTGGTGTGGGGTGAGTACCAAAATGGGTACCAATGGGCGGTAGCGTGCCACCATTCTGCCCGTATGCCCACTTTCACTGAACGCAACGACTGCGCGTGCTCCCACAACGGGTATTGCTTGTACTATCGAGCGACTCACTGCATCGCATGTGGTGCGAGGTGGAAAGTCCCAGGCAAGAGTGCGTTCTGCAAACAAGGGATCATGCTCTGTTTCGTGTGCAATACGTGCCATAGTGCGAACTGCGCGTGCAGGGTAGTCACCGACCGCGGATTCATCGGAGAGCATGACCGCGTCGGTACCATCGAGTATTGCGTTTGCCACATCATTCACTTCCGCACGTGTAGGAACGGGTGCGTTGCGCATCGAGTCGAGCATCTGGGTTGCGGTGATAACGGGCTTGCCCGCATGGTTTGCTTTCTGAATGATGCGCTTTTGAAGCAGTGGCACACGGGCGGCGGGTACTTCAATGGCAAGATCGCCACGGGCAACCATGATCGCATCTGCAGCGGCGATAATCTCATCAATAGCATCGATTGCGTTTTTTGTTTCTATCTTTGCGACAATCATGACGTTTCGTTCCGGACCGATGAGTTTGCGTAAGGTATGAATATCCTGCGCGCTGCGTACAAACGAAAGTGTCACGAAATCGACCTGTTGCTCGAGACCGAAAATGAGATCTTTGCGGTCTTTCGGGGTGAGTGACGATATTGAGAGGTTGCCATCCGGCACGTTCACGCCACGTCTGCCACGTATCACGCCACCGTTTTGTACGACCGTGTGTATGTCGGTATCGCTCAATTCGGTCACTTTGAGCATAATCTTGCCGTCGTTAAGAAACATAGTCATACCCACACCCACTTCTTGTGGGAGTTTTTTGTAGTTTACCCAGACACGTTCATGTGTGCCGGTGCAAGGAATAGTGGTGAGCGTCAACACACCACCCTCTGTAAGTGTTACTGTCTCGGTTTCAAAATCACCGATGCGTATTTTCGGACCGGAAAGATCTTGGAGGATTGCCAACGGCCGCTTCGCTTTTTTTGCTGCGAGACGTGCGGTCTGCATGAGTCTCGCATGTTCTTCGTGACTTCCGTGGCTCATGTTGAAACGAGCGACTGTCATGCCGGCGTCAAGCATATCCATGATGACTTCTTTGCTTGCGGAACACGGTCCGAGTGTTGCAACGATTTTTGTCTTGGAACGAAATGAGACGGGATTGCGCATGGTGAAGTGATATTAATATAATAATAGTGAAATAACCTCTCGACGTGTGCAGAGTAAATGCTGTGTGGGTAAGTGTAGATTACTGATGGTAAGCAGATGCTATACTACCACGACATGGGAGAAACACCACAAAATATCGAACCACAGCCCTTTGTGCATCGAGATGCTTCTTCGCGATATGGCGCGATAGTGCGTGGGGTGTTTGTGGCGAGTATTGCACTTTTTGTCGGATTGCCCGCGTTCTTTTTCTGGTGCGTGACGGTACTGGTACTCCTGGTTGTGATAAGTGCGTTTGGAGAAGAAGAGGCCTATTGCAATGTCGCTCGCATACCACTTACCGGTATTGTGACAACTACGAGCGATGGCTTCACGCACTTTCTCGAGAACGGCGCCCTTTCGAGTGCGGACGAATTTTTGGCAAGTGTCAGGTGGGCGGAGGAGGATTCCACGGTGGACGCGCTACTTATTGAGATCGATTCACCCGGGGGAGCGCCGGTTGCTGCAGATGAAATGCTTTCCGCACTCCTTGCTGTGCACAAACCCGTTATTGCGGTCGTGCGTGAAGTGGGCGCAAGTGCTGCGTATTGGGTTGCCACGGGTGCGGATTATATCATTGCATCACCGGTGTCGGACGTTGGCTCTATTGGAGTTACTATGTCGTATCTCGAAACCGCAAGCTCGACTGATATCGAGGGTTCTCGATGGGTCGATCTTTCAAGTGGCACCTACAAAGACGCGGGACATCCCGAGCGTACATTGCGCGTCGAAGAGCAAGCATATTTTAAGTCACAGGTCGAGAGTGTGCATCACTACATGGTGCAACGGATTGCGGAAGCGCGTCCGGTGCTTTCGCTTGAAGAGGTCGAAGCGCTTGCTGATGGTCGGGCGTACGTCGGCACTGAGGCGTTACGCTTGAAGCTCGTGGATGCGCTTGGAAGTTTTGACGAAGCCCTCGTGTGGGTGAGTGAAAAGATTGGAAAAAACGCCGACGAGGTGGTGCTGTGTGATACGTATACGAGTGGTCTGGAAGCCTTGTTTTAAGTATGTGTTCGCATACCTTGTGCATGTCGAATACATTTGTTCTCTCGCGGCACATTCGCGGTATGTCGTCCTGACCTGGTATACTACCTCGCATGATACGCACACTCATTGTTCTCATATGTTTTGCGTGTATGGTGTGGGTGCCGTGGATGGATGACGGTGGGGTGCGCAGTGCGGTCGAAACGACACTTGCCGCGTTTGGTCCCTTACCCGCAACCTGTTACGATGCTGAAGGCGCTTTAGTCTATGACGGCCTAACGGTGAGCTGGTATCCGATGGGTCGTTTGGTGCATACCTGTGCGGGCGACTTCGTGTTATGGATGTGGGGTGATGTCAAAGAGATGGGAGGAGTGAGTAAAAAGCCTTCAGAGATTCACCCCGTCCGCTCAAAGGCTCTCACCTGTGAAGCTGTTTTGGAGCGCAAAGAAGCGAGGAAGGCGACCGGTACTGATATGGCACTTGTTCCGTATCGCGGTGTCTCAACATCAAAAGTTGACCTCGCACTTTTCCCGGAAGGGCAAAAGGATATCGGAGTGCTCGCGCAGGCTCTGCGAGATGGAGTTGATTTTGCTGGACGCTACGCAGTCGCGGAGGTCGCATGCGGTACGAACTGTTTGCGCTACTCTCTGGTCGATGTTGAGACAGGTCTTCTCATTGCTCATGATATCGTTACCGAATATGGTGCGGACTTTATGCCTGAAAGTTCGCTCTTTGTGACGAATCCAGTTAGTCGCTTGCCACAGCTTTCGGAAAACCCCTATGAAACCGAATCCATGGCACTCACCCTCGCACGTCTTTCCAGAGAGTACTATCGTTTGACCTATGATGCCCTTTCAGATACGAGTTATCTGGTGCGCGAGTGTGTTGAGAGTGCTGCGACAGGGTATATCGAAATCGAAGATGATCGTATCGGGGTAATCGACTCCGAGTCGTAGTCGAGGTTGGTGTATATGATATGAGAGGGTGTGCGAGTGCGGTGCATGCCATAGCGGCAGCACAGACGGATTTTTACTTAATGAGAGTCCGCTATTCTTGTGTTGGGCAGGTTTCCGGTGACCATAGACCCATCGCATTCGATCGCGCACTTTCTTCTGCGGCAATGTAACTGTCACGTCGAGTATGCCCTTGCCCGTACGCAAATTCTCTCGCATACCCATCACGAAGCATTTTTTCACCGAGATCGGTTCCGTCTGCAAGTTCAACATATGCCAGTAAGCGGCCGTACGTATCGCGGTATCCTTGTGCGGACTCAAAACGAAGCAAGACTGTGCCGGTACGCGCGAGCTTCTTCATATGCTCTGTTGCTTCCGTGGCATAACACTCCGGACCGTCGGGATCGTTTGGTTCGGGGGAATCGATACCAATGAGACGCACGTACTCGCTCCGCCCCTCGACGCCGACAATGACCGTGTCACCGTCGACTACACGAATGAACGGGTAGGTGTCGCCGCTTGAAAAAGGCTTTTCTCGTGGTGTGTCAGGTGTTTCGTCGACTAGCTTTTCAGGTGTTGCGGGTGTAGGTTTTATGGTAAGGGCAACCGTGAATAGGAGGTTTACTGTAAGCGATATGGCAAGTACGATTGTAAGGTGTGTTTTGTTCATACGTCACATAATTATAGTTCAAAAAAGCAAGGAAGACACTGTTTACAACCGAGACGCACTATTTTCATGGAAAAAGCGAACAGCATGTTGCATTGGCGGTCGATAGTCAGACACTACGTGCCGTTCGTTCGAATGTATCGACATTTTTGGATCCTTACGCTCATAGGGTATGGTGTTGGTTCGGTGCTCACGGCCGTGGCCGTGCCACTTTTGTATAAGCGCATGATGGATGTGGTGTCAGCAGGTGGAGTCGATGCACTGCATGAATTGTACCGTTTGTTTGCCGGTCTCGTCATCACCATTGTGGTGTACAACATATTCTATCGCTTAGGTGATTACTGTATTGTTCAGGCACAGAGTCGTGCTCTCAAAGGCATTACGGATTACACACTCGAAGGGTTGCAGCGAAAGTCATATCGCTTCTACTCGAACGTCTTTACCGGCGGGCTTGTCGCCAAGGTTAAACGTTTTGTTCGCGCATTTGAGGAACTGACCGATCAGATCGTGTTCCAAATGTGGATGCATGGTATTTCACTCGTGAGTACGGTGCTCGTCTTGTGGTACTACTCTTGGGTGCTTGGCGCATTCTTTGTCGGATGGCTTGTGTTGTACGCAGTTCTCGTGCGTATGATAGTGCGGAAGACGATACCGAAGTTTTTGGCAAATGCCGACGCTGATTCCGAGGTTACCGGCCACTTATCCGATATTGTCACGAATATCTTGACCGTAAAGATGTTCGGAGCGACCAAGCGCGAACAACAGAACTTCGAGATAATCACCGAGCGGCAGCTGGTGTGTGTGCGGGCTGCATGGATGCAGAACAGTTTTTGGAACAACCTGTTTCAGGGAGCGATGGTCAATGTGTTTGAAATTGGTATTGTTGCAGCGGTCATAGTCCTGTGGGGAATGGGTGTGGCCGATGCCGGTCTTGTGTTACTGGTGGTGGTGTATGTCTTGCGGAGTTTTAATATAGTATGGATGATCAGTCGAAATGTCATACACATCAGTCGGGCACTCACTGACGCGAACGAAATGGTGGAACTGCTCGATGAACCGGCAGATGTGAATGATGTTGCGGCACCCGAGAAAGCGAACATGCCGTATGGACATGTCGTGTTTTCCGGTGTTTCTCACGCGTATGAGGGCGCGGGATACGTGTTCAACGGACTCGACCTCGACATTCGTGCCGGCGAGAAAGTCGCACTCGTTGGGCATAGCGGGGCGGGTAAGACAACAATCGTAAAACTGCTCCTTCGTTTCTTGGATATAGAAGCAGGTCACATTACGATTGACGACCAAGACGTTACGAACGTGTCGCAAGACGATTTGCGTCGGCATATCGCATACGTGCCACAAGAGCCGCTTCTTTTTCATCGGACGTTACGCGAAAACATTGTGTATGGTAAACCAGGCGCAACACACGAAGAGGTTGAAGACGTGGCGCGACGGGCGCGAGCGCACGATTTTATTATCGCACTACCGCATGGGTACGACACGCTTGTGGGCGAACGTGGGGTGAAACTTTCAGGTGGTGAGCGTCAGCGTGTGGCTATTGCACGAGCGCTTTTGAAAAATGCACCAATCGTGATTCTTGATGAAGCGACAAGTTCACTTGATTCCATCTCCGAGCGTTTTATACAAGAGGCATTCGACGAGCTTATGCGTGAGCGCACCACGATTGTGATCGCACATCGACTCTCAACCATTCGGCACATGGACAGAATTATTGTGCTCGAACAGGGTGGTGTGGCAGAGCAGGGTACGCACGTTGAGCTCCTCAATCAAGGTGGGGTGTACGCAGCGTTGTGGCACAGCCAGGTGGGTGGTTTTATTGCGGATGACAGTGGTCATGAAGACGGTAACGAGTCGCTTGTTACTCCGGTAATCCTGTAGCAGTATGTTGCGTACATACCCTGCGTGTTCAGGTAGGGTGGAGTCGTCGGAGTTTTTGACAGGGTGGAGTATGCGATGTGTAGGTGAGTACTCCACAGGTAGTGCACTTGCAGGTGAACACTCGTTCACCTATACTTTGTATCATACCAGCTAACATCATCACGCGTATGAGTAAGTACATTCTCGGTCGGGAAATACAAAAAGAGCTTCGCAGACTGAACGATCAGATTGATCACAAGATCGTACGTGGGTTACCATTCAAAACGGAGTCTCGTCGGCATCGTGAACTCCTTGCAACGCTCCATAGAATGGATCGCGAAGGTGTGTCGGTAAAACCTGTTGTTCGGTATTTTGGTCGGCGTGCATCGAGTCCTGTTCGCAGAAGTTTGGCCGGTGGAGCACTTAAAAGGATATTTGGTTTTGGGTTGGCGTAGTGACATCGTGTGCGCCGGTACACATGAGTCGTTCATGTTCGAAAATCATATTGCTATGGAACTCTACAAACAAAAATTAATGTCGTTCTATCGTTCACATCACCGTATGCCGGGATATAGCGAAATGTGCACGCTGTTTGGTTTTGCTTCCAAAAATGCCGTCGCAAAAGTGGTTGACAAAATGGTGGAGGCGGGGATAGTGCGCAAGGACTCGCAAGGCAAGCTTACGCCGCTTGCGCTCGGCAATGAAGTGCCTTTCGTGGGGTACGTCGAAGCGGGCATGCCGTCACCTGCGGAAGAGCAAGCACTCGACCATGTTACGATTGATGACCTTCTTTTGGGGGAACGTGAAAAAATGTACCTCTTGCGGGTAAAAGGCCTCTCTATGATCGATGCGGGTATTCATGAAGGTGACCTGCTTTTGGTGGAGCGTACGAACGGTGCGCGTGTAGGCGACATCGTGGTTGCCAACCTGGATGGCGAGTGGACGGTGAAATATTTGCGTGAGAAGCGTGGACGTAAATACCTTGAGGCGGCAAATGAAGAGTATCCCGATCTTTGGCCGGAGCAGTCGCTTGAGATAGGTGGTGTGGTTCGTTCGGTTATTCGTACCTATGAAAAATAAGTCAAATCTATTGTAGATGTTTGTATAGTATCCGTGTCATGATTTGGTGTTTGAGGATGTATTTTTCAAATACCGATATGTATAGCCGGCAGTCCGTTCAGTGTTAGGTATCTTGCTTATATTCTTTATTTTTTAATCATATATCATGCACCCGGTTACTTTCGTTCGCACGTCTCCTCTAGCACTCGGTGATATCGCCGACAGTGAACGCGCAGTATGTGTTTCGTGTGGGTCTTCACCCACCGATGAGCACGGCATGCCACTTGGTGACGGACACACCAATCCGCTGTCGCTCGACGCTCTTTTGGTTCGACACCCGAGCGCCACGTACTTTGTCCAGGTGGGGACTTGTGAGGATACAGTCATAACCGAAAATACCTACTTGGGAGTGCGCACCGGTGACATACTTATGATCGACCGAGCACTCAGTCCATCGGTTGGGTGTCTGGTGCTTGCAGTGTGTGCGGGTGAGCTTGCACTCTGTCGCTATACCGAACATGAGTGTGGGAAGTTTCTGGTGTGTGGTGAGCGTGGCGTACAGCCGGTTCAAATTACTTCTGAAAGTGGGATGAGTGTGTGGGGTGTGGTTGCGGCACTGAGTAGAAGATTGTAGCAGATCCGTTACAGGTGCACAGAGTAAACTTATGAGATGTGTGCCGTATCGCTCTTTATACAAAATTCCCGGCGCAATCTGTAGCAGATTACGCCGGGCGCCAGGACTAAAAACCACTCTGTTTCAGGGCTTGTATCAAATCTTTACTACATTGCCCCGGGGGAAAAGGTAGACCATCCGGCCAATCAGGTGTGGGTTGCGAAATATTGGGCGTTTTTTTCTTTGGCTCCGGCAGCTCGCCACATTCGCAGTCACTCCCGCGGAGGTAGTTACGAGATTCGCACTCACCCTCGTAAGGGGAGTGGTGAGAAGAAAACATGCGGTCAAAGATAGACGTTATGCTCATTTCGGTTCCCCTGTTTACTTCGCTCTTTGAGCACCAGTACCGTGCTCACCTATATCCATTAAACAATACTCAAATTAATATGTCAAGTCTACGCAATGTACCATGCAGCCAAGCAGCGCACCCTATTACCGGTCACACTGTTGCAAAAATGGGCATTCTAAGTCAGTAACAACAACATATTTTGATGGTACGGGTGGTCGTCGTGGATGTGAAGTATAATGAAACTCTATGGAGACAAAAGATTTTTGCACCACCAAAGAGCTTGCCGATAAGCTTAGAGTACATGTGACCACATATCGCGTTATAGTTGATGCAGGTACATTGAAAGCTTTTAAACTCGGTAGGAAGTTTAAAATCGATAAGGAAGCGTCTATTCTTTTCTAAAGAACGTAAGTATAAAATAGCTTTATGAGCACAAAAATTAACACCTCAGCAAAGACGATTACACGCAGCTTGTTCCCGGCACAGACAGCAAAGAAGAAAGTAGGTACATTCACATTCATTGATCTCTTTGCCGGCCTGGGAGGCTTTAGAATACCGCTCGAAGAATTGGGAGGCATCAGTGTTGGTTTTTCAGAAATTGATAAGACCGCCATCCAGGCGTACGTTGATAATTTCGATGTCAGTGATGAGGAATATCTAGGTGATATTACGACAATTACCACATATCCATATGCAGATATCGTTACCGGCGGTGTGCCGTGTCAATCTTGGTCTGTGGCGGGAAAAAAGCATGGTTTCGAAGATTCCCGCGGTGCGTTATGGTTTGATACAATCGAGTTTATAAAAAATGTGAAGCCAAAAGCTTTCATTTTTGAAAACGTAAAGGGTTTGGCAGATCCGAGAAACAAAGAAAATCTCTCCCTTATTATCCAGTCTTTCAAGGAAAATGATTATAATGTTTACTATAAAGTTTTAAATGCCTTTGATTTTGGATTACCACAAAATCGAGAACGGATATTCATTGTCGGGATTAGAAACAACATAAAGGTAACATTTAATTTTCCTGAAGGAAATAAAACACTTCCTCATATCTCGCACATTCTCGAGAATAATTCTTCAAAAATACGAAAAAGTGTCGAAAATAATGCTGACATAAAGAATTCTTTCAACATGTCTTACAAGATTAACAAAGAGAATTACTTCACTTTCTGTGATACAAGAAACGGCGACCACTCAATCCATTCATGGGACATTATTGATACAACGCAAAGTGAAAAAAAGATTTGTGTGGCAGTGATGAAAAATCGAAGAAAGAAGAAATATGGTCTTAAAGACGGTAACACTTTGAGTTTTGAAGATATTAAAGAAATCATCCCAAACCTACATGAAAAAGATTTACGCTCGCTCATCAAAAAGAAAATTTTGGTGAGCAGGGATGGCAAGTATGATTTTGCAAATTCAAAGAACTCGTCAGGTATTTTTGGTATCTACAGAGTATTTACACCATCTTCTCATGTTTTTTCCACGCTTACAAAAACAGGTGTGAGAGATTTTGTGAGTACGGTCGATATCCCTGAGGGTGTAAAAGATAAGAAGTCATATTTCATTGAGAACGTCTACAAGAAGAAGCTGTATAGACAGTTGACTATACGTGAGGCCGCAAGAATACAGGGCTTTCCCGATACGTATAAGTTCCCTAGTAATTACGGTAAAAGCCTCGGTCTTTTAGGGAATGCCCTTGGAGTGAATATTGTTAGAGAAGTAGCCAAAGAAGTATTAAAAACGATCAGATAACCATTATGAGTAAATATACATTAGGTTTCATCTCTGACGAAAACATTTTTGCTCACATTAAAGATACGGTCGAGAAGTACCGCTTTGATATCAATCTTGCCACTTTTAATAAAAACTTAGTCGATCCGATTAAGATGACGTTTGATGCAAAAATTTACAATAAAAGCATTGAGGATACTATCGAGGCAGAAATTATTCGTCAGATAGATAAGACAAATACAAACGAAATCGGATATTTTCACCAAAACTTGTTTAAATACATTGATCCAAATTGGACTGTACCAGCCCACGGCTTTGATGTAATCAATGAAAAATCACACTATTTTGTTGAGATGAAGAATAAGCACAACACAATGAATTCATCGTCATCACAAAAAACTTACATGAGAATGATGAGTAAAATTGCTAAAGATAAGAAAGCAATCTGTGCTCTCGTGGAGGTGATAGCAAAAAAAAGTCAGGATGAAATATGGAAAGTATCTCTTGACGGAGAGAGTGTTTCTGATGTGAGAATAAGACGAGTTTCAATAGATAAATTCTATGAGATAGTGACTGGTCAAAAAAATTCATTCAAAAATTTGTGTGAGAAATTGCCGGTCATTCTTGATGACGTTTTGGTTTCGATGGATAATCGAAACCAAAAAAACACTGTTTTTAAAGAACTTGAAGAGATCTCACCGAATCTCATTCAGAGCGTTTACTTGCTATCATTTAGTAAGTACGAAGGCTTCGATACGTTTAAAATGGTAGCCCCCTTTCCCCAATGAGAAGACGAGTGTGGGAGTGCCGGGAGGGTTAAATAATGCTGGTAGTAATGACGAAGTCATTACCGGTATTCACTGTACGTGCAGGACTCCTTTTCTGTGAGTTTAGGTATGTTGAAGAAGATGGCGCGATGGTGATATAGAAAAAACGTATCTCATGTTGCGAGTGATTCAGGAGCGGAGGTGTGAATAGGTGCGGGGGGGGGCGTGCAATTACCCATGACTTCCGATTACCTTCGTTGACTTGTGGGTGGATTCAGAGTCCTTGTATCGCCAAACGGCTTTACTCAAGATTCTACCAAATACGTACCCACGTACTCTATGCAGGTATATGAACGAGGTGTATCATGAGAGTAGCTTTGATTCGGTCAAAATTTCTATGAAGAGTCTTGTGCAGCATATATCTGGAAATATTTGTTCGAAATGTGGCGGGTCTGCACCAGGATGGCGTTGTCCGGGTTGCGGTTCTATTTCAACATTTTTTGATCCATCTCACTGGCGTACGTGTCCGAAGGGTAAAAAAATGCAAGCGCAGTGTAGCGCGTGCAGTCAAGCGGAAGAGAAGTGTATGTGTACGCGACAGCTGAAGTAAAGAGGAACATGATTCACCGCATTTTCGTGTCACACCAAGATCGTTTTTTACGTCGGGTGTGTCGTTGAGGAATTTACAAAAAGGAAATCACACATATTCACACCTAGTATCGGCAATCTACTTACTGCGCTATCGTTGTTAGGTTAGATACACAATAAAACTATGACATACACCTTACGCGTCATCCCGAACATGGGTCTGTTCGACAGGGCCGCACGATTGCTGGTCGCCGAATCATTAGGTATCGTCGTATTCTTTTGGCTCTCGGGCGTATGGATGCAGGTAGCCTATGTGTTTGTTGTACTGCTCTTGGTCACGGCACTTTGGGGGTACTGTCCGCTCTATACGCTAGTTCATATTTCTACGCATCGTACGCTCGCTCGGCCACGCATTCTATATGTTACGACACTTTTTCTAGGTGTTGCGTTTGCGTATGGTGGTATCACTGCAAGTGACTTTTTTACGAAAAAGTTTTTTCTTGAAAATTTTAATACTATGAACGGCTACTATAAGCAGACGCTGTTCAGTACCGGACAGGGTCAACGTGAGGAGTCGCTCGTCGCGTATCAGAATTTACTGAAGGAATATGTGGTATTTTCTGACACATATGCGACCTACCGTCCGTACGTGCTCCGTGACGATATCGCTTTTTCTGCCGATGTGGCACGTGCGCAGCGTATCATTTCCGATGTGGGTGGTACTATCGAGTCGGGTGATCTCCATGAAGCACATCTTGCACTTGAAGATGTGCGTCCAATACTCCAAGAGGTGCTCAAACGAAACGGCATTTCGCTGCTCGCGGTAGCGTTGGTAGATTTTCACGATAGTATGGAGAACGTGCTCTCTGCAGCAGATGCAAAAGATGCGAGTGCGGTAAAAAACACCTACGTGGATGCAGACACCAAGCTTCGTTCGGTTGAGGAGACCGTAAACGATGTAGAGATACAGGCAATCCGTGCGAATCTGGAAACAGTCCGTACGTTGGCTGAGAAGGGTACACTTGACGCGCTCCCTGACGCAGGAGCGGCACTCAAGGCAAGTTTTGTAAAAGTCTACCTCGCACGCGGATAGGTGTGTGCGTGAGAGTCGGTGATAGGCACTGACCGTGCTCCAGCGGTAAAAAGTCATGCAGGAACTCTCAACACGCCATATGCGTGTTGTCTTACCTACTTATTCTCTTACCGCACACCTAGGGCGAGTGCGTGGCATATGGTACAATAGCGGGGCTTTTAGAAGTCATAGTTTGCGCCATGTTCTCTTCCTATATTCGTCATTCCGTATTGATATTCTTGTTTTTTCTTGTAGGCACCCTTATCGGTAGTCCCATGTTTTCTTTCGCGGCAACCACTACGCTTTTGCACGAGTTTGCAGGAGGGGTAGAGGATGGAAGCTCTCCATCCGGCGCTTTGATTCAGGAAGGCACCCCTGTATGGCATGACTTATGATGGAGGCGACTCCGGTCTCGGCACCATCTTCTCCATCCAAGCCGACGGCACCGGCTTCACTAAGCCGAAGTGAGTGCGGGACATAGAGGGACTCACCGTCATATTCCTTCCACCGTATTCACCGGAGCTCAATCCGGCGGAACGATACTTTGAGGAGATGCGACGGGGGACGGCAAATCGAGTGTTCGAGAAACTTGAAGATATTGAGAAGGTGATCGAATCGGAGATCAAGCGTTGGAGTGATGATACTGAGGCGATGAAGCGATTACTGGGGTACGGGTGGATAGTGAAGCAATGCGCAGGGGTTAGTTAAAGATGGTATTAGAATGTCGTGTGTTTGTATAAAAGAAAACCGCCCACAGGGGGCGGTCCTCGACGAAGGATGGTGTTCAGTCCGAAAACGCCATCAGCATATCAAGTGCGGGGCTGGTGCCGTCCTCTAGGGTTTCATAATGAAACGGCACGAGCCGAAAAGAGTGGTCTGGGTATTCCTCTTTCAATACTGCCCACCCCTCAGCGAACGCCTCCACTGCTTCCCACTTTCTAGCAGTACATCCGTCAGGGAGACGGAGCAGTAAGACGAGCGGGCTCTCACGGACAATTTCGACTTGCAACGCTTTACCTCACTGACTCGACGCGTGGTGGAATAGTCCCGCCCGTGTACACAGTGTGGATACCATCCCGGGCCCCAAGGTTTTCGTGCCACCACCCCTCTGTTGACTTGATGGGAGTGATTGTTACAGACATCTCGTAGTTACCAAAGAACACCACGGAAATGAGTAGAATGATCACGCAGGTAATCGAGAAACCGAGGATGCAACGCGACATGAGGATCTCCTTTGGAGAGTTGTGGACAACCACAATAATAGAATCACATGTAAGGATATGTGTCAATCAATTTTGCTCCGCGGGCAGGGGTCTCAATCCTTGCAAGATTAGTACACCTTTATGTTAATTTTGTTCGTACCTCCAAAACTATCTCTAAAGGGTTTCGAGGCCCGCGGGCATGGGTCTCTTCCATTACATGGACGGTACAGGTAGCGGGCAGGGGTCACTCTCCCTACGGGAACGGTACAGGTTTCACCACAAGAGCACTTCCATTTTCATAGTCGCTTCACTCCTTGAAAATTGGTCGCGCGTCTCACTTTGCCTTCGTGCCTCAGGCTCGTTACGGCATGCTCAACCTCTTCGAGCCCCACCACGCGAGCAAAGCAGTTTGCTCGCTCGCGGAGCTTGTTAGCAAAAGTCGCCCTTGAGGGGCGACTTTTGCTAACAAGCTCTCCCTCGTGGACGAGTTCAGAACTGTGGAGTGGGTTTACATTAAAAAAGAGTTACGTTTGTTAGATTTTACGTAAAACAGAATCGCCCAACGAGGTTGAGCGACCTGTTGGGCGTTATTCGGCAACACTAAGCAGTGCGCCGCAGTTTGAAGAAATAGATGGATCCGAGCACAGTGCCTGTTGATACAATCGACCGCCAAGTGTTCACGGTTTCAAGCAGCTGCCCACCATCGTTGATGGAAACAAGTGACAGCAAGCTCATCCCGAGCGCAGTCATCCAGAACCAGTGATCATCGCTCACTCCCTTCGTCTCGAAGACTCGCTCAAGAATCAGGATGTATGAAATGACCATAAGCCCTTGTGTGCACAAGTTGGCAACAAGCGGGTCGTCGAACAGGAACCAGTAAGCTAGGATGCCCATCGCAGCAAGCGCTGAAAACTTATCGAATGTCGTCAGCTTGACGTTGTATTCTCCAAGATAGATCAGACGCGCCATGATAGTTGCAGACGCTCCCGAGTTTGCAAAAAAGAGAGCACCTTTTGCTAAGCCGTCTCCATTCAACTCACCAAGGTTGAAGAGGAAAGAGAGCAGGGCGATGGCAGTGGTGACAGTAATAATCAGCCACGCTAGAACACTAGGCTTCTTCTCCCCCTTAACGTTTCGAAAGAACAACCACACCGACAGCCCTGTCAGTACAAGCATAAAGTAAAACGTTATGCCCATTGCAAGCCCCTCCGCATGGAATTAATTTGTATAAGTACTAGCACATAGTTTGCTATGTGTCAATATCTCGGTAATGTGCAAAGACATTTGGCACTTTTAGTAGTATCTAAGAATGTCAGTATCTATGGCACAAAATATACAAGAGGAGCGGTGGCGTTGGCTTGAGCCTATTATCAATAAGTGTATGAACTTGATTGATCTGGTAGGTGATCATTCGGCATTGTCACAAAGTACTTCAACTGAAAATTCTAAACCCTATCTGCGTTACAAAAAATTACCTTTAATACAGGGTCTTTTTTGCTGGCTCCGCGGGCATGGGTCTCTTCCATTACATGAACGTTACACCTTGCGGGTGTTTTGTTTTACCACAAAGAGTATTTCCTATTTTCTAACTCGCAAGCTCGTAAGAAAATAATGTCACGTACCTCGCAAAACGCCTCGCAAGGTCTTCGAGCCCTGCCCGCGGAGAGAAACAGCAAAACCCCAAAGCGATGCTTTAGGGTTAAACTGTTTCTAGCTCCCCATCGTGGACGCATTCAGAACTGCAAATTGGACTAAGATTAAAGGTGAATTGGATTTCAGTGGTATTTTACCGCTCTACGGTTCAGAACTAACTTTGATTTAAGTCTTTAGGTGCGGATGTCTTTAAGGTAGAGGTCCTAAGTTTTGCCAGTTATGAGGGCAGGTGTTTGTTGTGTACCAGTAGTTACCATCTATATCAATCAAACTTTTATATTGCCAAACACGGATCTTACTTATTGGAATAGGAACATTTGTTACTCCACTAAAATTTGTGCAGTCGATGAGAGTAAATGGAGGGTTGCTTCCAGGATTTGTTCCAGCAACCCAAACTGTGCCATCTGTTTTAAGTAGCTTGTCTCCAGAAATGAATGCAATGTTTCCTGACCCAAGTGATGCTGTCTCGCCAGGCTCACCCTTTTCCCCGCGTTCACCTTGCGGTCCCGTAGCTCCTTGCTCGCCCTTCGGTCCTTGTGATCCGGTGTCACCCATATCACCTTTGTCTCCCTTAGGCCCAACCTCTCCCTGTGGTCCAACGGATCCTGCTTCGCCTTGTGGCCCAACGGGACCCACTTCACCCTGTGGTCCGATTGGTCCCATCTCACCCTGGTCTCCTTTCGCCCCTTGGGAACCAGAAGTGTTCCATGTGAGGAGCGTTTCGTGCTTCAGGCATTGTACTGGCTTTCCTTCGGGGATAATACGAATGAGACCTATTTTTGAAACGCATGCGTTGATGGTGGCATCGGCAAGTTGAGCGTAGGTGATAGTGCCGGTAAGTATAAGCACGGTGGCAATTACGCCTACGTAGAGGGTCTTTGTACTTTTCATATGAGAGTACTGTACCACCCTACAGAAGTTGCGCAATTATTGAAACCGTATACAAGCTAGCAGTTAAAGCTCAGGAAACATACCGCACATCCTACTATCGCGCACGCTATGATTTCTGTGATACGCTAAAGATTATATAAAGTCGAATATGAACACCACAGAAAACATGACTGATTCGGAATACAAAAGCGTATTTGAGGGCGTGTACCAGCAAGTATTAGATTATACCGACTCACAGGAGTATGCCGAGTGGGGATTTGGTGTATATGTGATTGCAAGAGAGCAGGGCGCACTACTTGCCCCAGCACACGTTTCAGAACGTGGTGTGGCATTTTTGTACGCAGTGGCTACAGCAAAAATTATCGGCGATTTTGACTACTACCTGTTTGGGGACAAGCGATTTATGAGTGAGGCTGAAATTATGCTCACCAAATTGAGTGGCGTTGTATACGATGATATTGAAGGACTGATAGAAAGACATGGTGATGTTGAGGAAGAAGAGTATGAAAGTGAGTACATATGCGTTCAAGATATGTGGCATGGTTTATATGAGTGCATAGAAACTATACACACTTGTTTAACTCTCTATTTTGCTGGCAAAGGTGTTTCGAAAGATCATATTTCTTATGAGATATATAAGTATCTTAAAGAGCCGTTTTTCGTTGAGCTTGATGACGGCGAATATACTTCTCCCTACTTTCCAGTGGGAGGAGAAGAGAGTGCTTTTCAGTTTGTTTCAAATCGTTTTGTTGTGTAATGCGCCTCCAAAAGATATGTCCAGCATGCAAAACTATCGATGTTCAAATATTACTTGTTCGTTCTACGTTGATCTGTGCTCCAACATGCCTGTATGGAAAGATGACTGTCCTAAAGAGTTACAAAAAATACCCGTACACATTGAAACCGTGCAGTATGTGAAAGCGTATGAAAGCGACTACTACTGTCTTCGATGTGGCATGTATCAGAAAGTAAGACGCCCCGCCACGCCCCGCGAGAAGAAAAAAACTACCTTTGAAAAGTTTCTAGCATTGTTCAAGAAAAAAGTTGTAGAAGTAAAAATTGAACCAGCGCGTCCAGTTGAGTGTTGTTATTGTAAGACAGCCGAACATTTCATAACAGAGGGTGCACTATGTCCCGAGTGTAAACTTGGTATGGTGACGACTGAAACGATGCGATGCCGGAAGTTTTAATTGTGAACTCATAAAGAGTATTCAAATGCTTAATATCATGTAGGGCATATCAATAATCTCATAGTCCTAGCTCAATAATTTTGCTATATTTTCCTTATGGAAGCTTTTAAGGAAAATATACATCATAAGACACCCGAGAGAATGCAGGCGCAAGTTGAAGCTTTTGCCGATAGTGGTGTAAAAGAGTTTTCAGATGAACAGAAAACGATCTTAAAAAATTCATCAGAATTAGCAAAAATCACTGATTTGAATAACTTACCTGATGATTTATCTGACGAATTACGTATAATTATTCAAGACAATAAGGAAGCATATGTACGATTTTTAAGAGAGCGGAAATTTGAAATTGAGAAGATTGAAGAAAGCATAGCTCTTTATAAGGAAAAGTTCAGTGAAGTTATTTCAAGTCTTAAAGCGAGAATGCTTGAAGGTGATCCAAAACAATTACCTGAATATTTAGGGTCAGGAAGCAATGGCTCTGCATTTAAAATTGAAGTAGATGGTAAAGAGTACGCAGCAAAATTCACTAAAAGTGTCGCTCAGTCTAATTTTGAAATCAAACCGTTACTTAAGGCAGATGGCGTTGAGCATGTATCACAATTCGTCTGTCATTCCTTTGAAGATGGAGTCGTGGTAATGGAGTTGTTGCCTGGTACTGACGTAACATATTTCACATCTGAGAATGCGCCAGAATATACAGAGAAAGACATAGAACAGTTAATTGATACTGTGGTGGAACTTGAATCGGCGGGTTTGGTTATTGATCCGAAAGTCAGTAACTTTTTATATAGCTCAGAGAGCGGTTTCTCTGTGCTAGATTATCACTTGCAGAGAGAAAATAGCGGACACATTATAGGAAAATCTATAATGAGTCTAATGCACGCATTAACCTATCGGCCATATGTCCCTATCGATTGGGACGATCCTGATTCTGGTGAAAAAATAAAATTAAGCAATAATGACAATAGAAGACGACGGCTTTCTATGATGTTGAGGGTTTTAAGAATTGTTAAACAAAAATATCCAGGGCTTATTACAGAGTGGCAACACACTTACGATAGAGAATTTGCTGAAAATGAAGAGAGGGTAAGAAATAGAGTATATCCACAAGGCCAACCCTATAATCCAGTAGATAAAGAAGGGATCCCTGATACTGATGAGTGCAAACAGCTTGTAAGGGAGATTGAAGAACTTGGTATTAAAACTTAAAAAGTTCGAATCCTCGTTGTGTTTTGAAATGCTCCCATCGTGTACGAGTTCAGAACCGCAAATTGGGCTGGTATCAAAAGCAAATTGCAGTTTAGTGTGGTAATGGAACACTTTCCCGGGCTTGTAATGTGATACCGAATTCCTATACTTGAGCGCTCTTGATTACTTCCTCCATGTTCGGGTAGCTTTTTTCAAAAGCCAAGTCAATAGATTTTGTATCGATAGGCAATTCTTGCATTGTATTTAATTCGGGGTTTATCTTTTTCAAAGTTAAATCAACAATCCTTTCTTTTTTCCAGTGATCAACATTATATTGTTCAATAAGATGTTGTATGGATAAATGAATTATTTCGTGAACAGCCGTTCTTAAAAGTGCCAATTCTGTTTTATTTTGAAAATTTAATATTACAGTGTTAGGAAGGCTATAGCTTCCGCCAACGCCATACTTTGTAAGTTGCACAACATAGGTATCCTCTTGCTTCAAAGATGTCTCTTCAAAATATTTTTCTAATGTTAATGCAAAAGAAGGCCATTGTTCACTCAGGTTATTTTTTATCTTTTCATAGTCACCTGAAACATACTCGTTTTCAAGAATACCAAGTAAATAGTCTTTTGACACACTTTTGTCAAGATCCCTCAATTTTGTATCCGCAGGCAATTTTATCGATTCTGAATAACCCTTTTCAATAAACCAATCGGCCTTATGCAAGGTGTCATTGATTCGCTCTTTTTCGTACTCTAAAGAATACTGTATATCTAAAGGTATCATTGTGTTTAATTATAAAGGTTTTCGAGCCCGCTCTCAAAAGGCCTCTCAGTGCACTCGGGGATAAGTACGGTTTAATGACACTTCGTATGTCCACAACACGCAAACATTTAATCAATTGTACTTAATCTCCGATTCACACCAATTCAAAAAACACACACAGCAAGAGGTCTTCCAAATGGTACAGCATGTCACAAGTGAGTGACTGTGCTGAACTAACCATGCCAAACATCGCGTCCGGTCCGTGGCAGTTGGGCACTAGACAGTCTGCGGTTTGACGACAGGGTTAGTTGGATATTTTTTCAACATGGAGAGTGCCCGCGCCATCGCGACACATAGGTGGAAAGCTTTCCATGATCGCATATCCAGCCGCTTTGCATTCCGCGAATGAGGATACTGCAAGTGGTCGCGTGGTGGGTGTCGGATCTGGCTTAGTGGTCGGTGCCGATGGCGTGTCTGTGATATCATCAGGACTATTACCTGAGATATCTTCGTCTGTGGGTGCCTTGATGCTTGGAATGTCAACCGGTTGCAGAGGTGTTGTGGCTAGTGGATCGTTGTCAGCGGGTGGCGCAACGACGCCGATTTGATAACCAACCCACAAACCGAATGAGATTCCGACAATGGGGAGGATAACAAGTAATACGCGAGTAAGGTTACGAATAAATACTGTCTCTGTACAAAAAAGTTCTTTGATTTGCATATACGTCCCTCATGGTGGTTGGGTAAGTGTAACACAAGGTCTAATCTGCCCAATGGTTTTCTTGAGAAAAAGCAGAGGCTTTAACCCCTGTTTCTTCTGAAATCATTTCTTTGCTCCGAGGGCAGGGCTCTTTCTTACAGAACAGTATGGGTTGTCGACATTTTGGTTCGTACCTCCCAAAACGTCTGGCAACCCTTTCGAGCCCGGGAGGACGTGCCATTGGGCACGTCCTCCCGGGAGCTTGTAACACAAAAGCCGCCCTTGAGGGGCGACCTTTGTTAACAAGCTCCGGGCTTGGGAAGCTGTTCGAACGTACTATATGACTCACGAAGTTACGTGGCAGATCCCTGAGGTGACGAAGTAGCTCTCAAAAACATAAAAGAATGCTTTGCTGTGGGAACTTTGACCCCGGCAGTTTGACCCCGGTGGGGTCTGCAAAGTATGCAAAGATAAAGGTGTGTAAAAATGCCAAGCAGTTATCCACCAAAGAACGTCGGAAAACTGATGACACGGCACGGGAAGGAAACTATAATCATGAACATGTCAGATGCCTATTTTGGAAATAATACAGCGCCACTCTCAATATCGCAAAGGAGATATCTCGGCAGTAAGAAGAAGCTGCTTAAATTCATTGATACGGTGTTAGAATCCGAACGTGCAAAATATAGCTCCTTTGCGGATATATTTGCTGGCACAGGTGTTGTGGCCGATCATTTCCATGATAGGGCCCGCGTGGTTGTGAATGACACTTTAGACTCCAACTATCTCTGCTACTGGGCCTTTTTTGGTAAAGAGCACATCAATACACAAAAGATTCATTCGCTGATTGAACTGCAATAGTATCCTTTGAGGATAATGGAAACTGTAAATAACGCTAGTGTAACTCACACCTATGTACACAAAGTAGTTTACAGTCTCATCAATTCAATGTTGACCTTGGTGATCCCAATCGTTTCGGTTCCTTGGGTGAACCGGTGCAGGCCACTTCTCAGACCATTCACGTATACAACTACAACATATCAATATCAATACATTCGCTTTTGAATGAAATATTAATGTATAATATAGAATATGGACAATATTTCAATTGCACAAAATCCAGCACTTACCTGGTTTCAGACAAATAAGGCTACTTTTTTTGTATATATAATTCTTATTTTTTATGTCGGTGGCTCCTATTTGGCAAATGAACGTACGGAGTTTTTTTTGTTACCAATTTTTTTAATAACTTTATTTTTTTTCAAAAACAAAAGCAGAATTCCTGCGTGCCTTCTTCTAGTTGAGATACCTCTTTGGATGTATATTTTAAGTGAAGGGGTTGGAGAAAGTTTTATTTTTCCAGGAATGTTTGGAACATTGGTAATATTATTTTATTTAGTCCCACTAATGATTATTGAAAAAATTCTTGTTTATATTGATAAAAAATATTCAATCTTTATATCTGTTACCTTGTTCTGTTTCTTTGTAATTTGTGCCTTTAGTATTCCTCAAGTGTTTGAACTTGGGTTATTGTAGATTTGCATTATTGGGGACAGGGACAATGTAATTAAAAAACGGAAATGGGGACAGGCACAATTTTTCACACCCAGTAACCGTAGTAAAATACCCCTATACACCGCATAGCATGCATCGCACCGGGAGGGTACCGAGGCTGAGGTTGCTTACCACAAGACTCAGATTGACCGTATTCGTACAGAATACGAGCGAGTAAAGGATAAAGACAACCGATTACTCGATACTTGGATGGACCAGAGTATTACTAAGGATGCCTATGACAAAAAACATCAAGAGTATGCCGACAAACTTCAGCTCCTAGAAGTCGAACTTTCAGAGCATCGAGAAGCCGACTACGAATACCAAACAACCGTATCTACGGTCATTTCTGTAGCACGAAGGGCAAAGGACTTATCTGAGAACTGTTCTGACCCAATGCAAAAACGGGCGTTTCTGAACTTCATACTTCAGAACCCGAACGTCAATGCAAAAAAGCTAGATTTTACAATAGCTTCTCCGTTTAATTTGGTCTTTGATTTAGCTGACGTCTCTTCTGGCTCCGCGGGCAGGGCTCTTTCTTACAGAACAGTATGGGTTGTCGACATTTTGGTTCGTACCTCCCAAAACGTCTGGCAACCCTTTCGAGCCCGGGAGGACGTGCCATTGGGCACGTCCTCCCGGGAGCTTGTAACACAAAAGCCGCCCTTGAGGGGCGACCTTTGTTAACAAGCTCCGCGGGCAGGGCGCGGTCACGAGTTGCTAAGTATTTTGCATCGCACCTCGCAAAATACTAAGACCCTATCTCAATAACCGTTAATGGTAGTATACTGGAGGCATATGAAA
>CAZWNC010000002.1:0-68918 GCA_964635195.1 uncultured Candidatus Saccharibacteria bacterium
CACTTCAGGTCTCACTGCACATGCTATCGCATGCTTGTGGACCTGAGGGGAGTCGAACCCCTTGCCTCTGCAATGCGAATGCAGCGCTCTACCAATTGAGCTACAGGCCCAGGGTACCGAGATAGTTATACCATAGTGTGTGCGCTTCACGCCAGCTATTCCAACACAGGTGCACACGTGTATAACCGCATTATCACCACGTACTTATACGCGCTATACTATCCAGCATGTACCATCGCATGTCAGACATATTCCGTCTCATTATCTCCATCGTCGTGTGCAACGGTGCAGGCTTAATCGGTTCTTTCTTCACAGTCGAATCGGTACGCACCTGGTATCCTACACTTACAAAGCCGGATCTCACGCCACCGGGATGGGTGTTTGGTCCGGTGTGGACATTGCTTTACACTTGCATGGGTGTTGCACTCTTTTTGGCATGGACGAGGCACCTTGGTGGAAAACATCGCATACTCTGGGTGCGCCTCTTCCTTGTACACCTTGTGGTGAATGCGGCGTGGAGTATCATATTCTTTGGCCAGCGCATGCTCTTGCCCGCACTCGGAGT
Organism: uncultured Candidatus Saccharibacteria bacterium; assembly: GCA_964635195.1. Taxonomy (GTDB): domain Bacteria; phylum Patescibacteriota; class Minisyncoccia; order Phycocordibacterales; family UBA12088; genus UBA12088. Next base: position 566 of record CAZWNC010000002.1, read on the forward strand.
TATTTCCCTCTTGTGGGTACTCATCGTCATGCTGATTCTGCTTGCGTGGCGATTTGACAGACGTATCTCTCTTCTACTCCTCCCCTACCTCGCCTGGGTAAGCTTTGCCACATACCTCAACTACGGTATCTGGTCACTCAACCACTAGCGCCATTTTCGCAAATGTATCGTGTGGTTCTCACCAAAAAACAACAGCGCACTTGCCTGATGGTGTTAGTCACCTCTTCGTGATCGGACTCTACGCACCGCACCAACAATAGCATCGACGTCGAGTCCATAGGCGGAAAGAAGCTCCTTTGGTGTTCCGGATTGACCGAACCGGTCGTGTACGGCGACCATTTCAATAGGAACCGGAGTGTTTTGTGCCGCTATTTCCGCGATAGTGCTCCCTACTCCACCAAGTATCTGATGGTCTTCCACCGTAACCACCGCATGTGTCTCATGCAGTGCACCCTTCACTGCGTCGATATCGATCGGTTTGATAGTATGTATATTGAGAACGCTCGTTTCAATACCCTCACCCTGGAGTCGTTTTGCCGCTTCGCACGCCGAAGAAAGTATCGGACCTGCACCGATGATGGCGACCTTTGGCGACCCACTGCGCCAGAGATAATACGCACGGCTCTCCATGAATGGTGTCTGTTCGGTAGTCATAACCGACGACACTTCACGAGAAAGACGTAGGTAGGTGGGCTTGCCGTTGGTCGCTATAGCGAGTGTTGCTTTGCGAGCCTCCTCAGCGTCAAGCGGCACAACGATACGCATGTTCGGCAACACACGCATAAGTGTTATGTCTTCAAGTGCTTGATGCGTCGCCCCATCAGGACCAACAGTGACTCCCGTATGCATACCCACAACCTTTACCGGAAGTTCGGAAAGTGCAATGGTGGTGCGAATTTGCTCCCAATTGCGTCCGGGTGAAAATGTCGCGTACGCGACGACGTAGGGTATCTTGCCATACTGTGCAAGACCGGCCGCCACCGCGGCCATGTTTTGTTCCGACACACCACACTCGATGTACCGTTCGGGAAAGCGTTCCTTGAAAGCGGTAAGCCGCACCGAGTCAGTGACATCCGCACACAACACGACAATGCGCTCATCGCGTGTCGCTGCTTCCACGATGCCGTCACCAAATCCATCACGTAATGCTCGTTCCGGAAGTACTTCGTGTTCATTGAACACTGCACCATGTAGTGAGAGATCTCTTGTGAACATATCCATGTGAACCATCACCTGTGGTAATAAAAATTTATTGTCATTATTTCAGCTCCCGTATCCATCGTTCCGCTTGTTCCTTCGTCGGAACCTTACCGTGCCACTCGTACTTCCCCTCTATCTCCGGCACTCCTTTCCCAGGTATCGTGTGCGCAATGATAACCGACGGTCGCTCTGTGTCCAATTCCGCTTGTCCCAACGCATCCACAAACATCTCGACATTATGCCCATCCACTTCCAAGACATGCCAATTGAATGCTTCATACTTCTGCACGAGCGGTTCGAGCGGCATCACCTCCTCCGTCGAACCACCTATCTGTATACCATTACGTGCGACGATGTTTGTAAGTGTGGACAATCTATGACGCGAGGCAAACAAAACCGCCTCCCACAGTATACCGCACTGATGCTCGCCATCACTCGTAATGCAGTACGTACGAAAACTCGCACGATCGAGCTTTCCTCCAAGGGCGATGCCGGCAGCCTGCGGAAGTCCTTCACCCAACGGGCCACTCGTGGTTTCCACCCCGGGAACCTTTGTTCGCTCAGGATGCCCCTGCAAACGCGACCCAAGACTCCGAAGTGAGGCAAGCTCTTCATGTGGAAAGAATCCTGCGTGAGCAAGAGCAGCATACAGGACAGGCGCAATGTGGCCGTTGGAAAGCACAAGTCGATCACGTTTCTCCCACAGTGGATCGTCCGGGTTGTAACGAAGCACGTGCGCATAGAACGTTGCGAGTACATCAGCCATGTCGAGCGAGCCTGCCAAATGACCACTGCCCGCCCGGGCTAGCATATCCAACACCGATGCACGAAGATGGCGTGCAAAAAGTTCTATTCGTGCAGACTCTTGTTCATTGATAGGAGTCATAGAGATGTCATACGTGTACCGTTTCGTTGGCACACCGATCAACTACTTCCTGCAAAGCCCGCAGGGAACCTGCGGGATCACCCGCACCAAACACGGCAGAACCTGCGGCGAAACGTCGTACACCGGCATGGTACAAATCGGGTATGGTCGAAAGAGAAACCCCGATATCGATACCGACGACCATGTCCGGCCACTGCGCACGTATCTCTCGCACTCGATCGAACACACGCGGGTCGAGCGACACACCATGCTGGCCGATGGTGTCACTCCCCATACACTGCACAAAAAGCATATCATCAAGGTACGGCTCGAGCGTAGTAAGTGACGTACTCGGCCGTATAGCGCATGCGACTTCAATACGAACAGCATGACACGCATCAATCGCAGCGCGCAGTGTTGCCGCACTTTCAACATGAAAGATGATGCGGGACACGCCGGAGATAGCCCACGCCGACACATGACGTTCCGGCTCTGTCACCATAAGATCAAGCTCTATCTCAAATTCTTGCCACAAGGGGATACCCGGGTCTTCATGTCTCTCAGAAAGGAATGCCTCGCGCCCGACACCATCGTATGGCCATGTCGTCACCGGCACAAGCGAACCGTCTAACACGTCCACTTGGACACATCGCGCTCTATGTCGAAGATCACGCAAACGCGATTCCAATCGTGTCAGACTTTCAGGAATGATCGCCGGGATGATGTCTTGTCGCAACATATAAAAATAATTAGATACGAACAGTCACCGCATCAATGGCCGCAATGCGCCGGGCATGACGTGCTTCGCCTGAAAAAGGGATATCCAACCACCGAAGCAATACTTCACGCGCCTCGTGTTCCGTTAAAAAGCGGGCTCCGAGCGACAGTATGTTTGCATCATTATGTTCTCGCGAAAGGCGTATCTCGTCTACGTCATTGAACACCGCTCCACGAGATTCTCCGTTGTACACCACCGCACGCACACCCGGAAAACGGTTCGCCACAATGGCCTCACCCTGACCCGAACCACCAAGGACGATGGCACGAGTTCCTGTCGGATCTTTGGAGACACGCTCTGCGGCGCGTGCAATGATGGCGGGATAATCGTCTTCAGGCTCGTACACATAGGCACCCAAATCTGAAACGTCGTATGCAAGCGTACGCGCATACGCGACAAGCGCATTCTTTAACTCAAAACCCGCATGGTCGGAAGCAAAAAGTAAATTCATAGGATCTGACGGGGGTCGTGCACATACTCAAATCAGGAACAAGAGCTCGGACTTCACGCACCGGGAATGGTACGGCCTTTTTGAAACAGCATCACATGCAGACATTTCACTTCTCGTGACTCGCTTCAACGCGAGATACCCGAGACCTGGCTACATCTTCTTCCCTACAGCACGAACATGCTCCACCAACGCACCGGTATACCCCATTTCGTTATCATACCATGCGCACACCTTCACAAGCGTACCATCGACAACACGAGTCATAGTGAGGTCTGCTATAGACGCGACAGTACTTCCGACGATATCGCTGGACACGAGTTCTTCGCTCGATACCGTAAAGACCTTCGCCCATCGCACATCCTCTGCGGCAAGTCGTAAAATGCCATTCACCTCCTCAACCGACGTCGGTCGACGTGCGATGAAGGTGACGTCAGCGACCGATCCGGTGACTACGGGTACACGCATTGCAATACCGTCAAACTTGCCTTTCAAGGCAGTCACCACTTCGGTGACTGCCTTTGCCGCACCGGTTGAGCTTGGCACGATGTTCTGCGCACCCGCACGCCCTCGTCGCCATTCGCTCGCGTCCGCCACATCAACGATCGCCTGCGTGGCCGTATAGGCATGAATGGTGTTGAGCATCGCCTTTTCAATACCGATCGTTTCTTGCAGTATCTCGATCAATGGTGCCGCAGCGTTCGTAGTGCACGAACCGTTTGAGGTCAGCGTGCAACCCTCGAGCGCATCTTCGTTTATTCCCATAAGTACCGTCGCGGCTTTCCGTCCCACACTCGACGCATCTCCCTTTCCCGGCGCACTGAGCACTACGTGCTTGGCGCCGGCATCAAGATGTGCGCTTGCTTTGGCATAATCAGTAAACGCTCCGGAACACTCGACCACAATATCAACACCGAGGTCTCGCCACGGAAGCGCACTCGGACTCTTCTCTTTGTATACAGGAATTTCTTTTCCACCGACCACGAGTACGGTTCGCCAGTCTATCTTGCGTGTCGCAACTTCAAAAGACGCCTTGCCATATGCGGTATCGTATTTGAGGAGGTACGCAAGATTTTCAATCTCCCCGAGATCATTGATGGCCACCACCTCAATGTCGGCTTGCGACTGCACAACTCGAACAAATGCGCGACCTATGCGCCCGAACCCATTGATCGCAACTTTGATGGCCATATGTGTTAAAACAATGAACGAATAAGTACTCCAAGTATACCAAACACCGTCCTTCCGACATAAGGCGGGTTATCCACGCCGCCGGTTGCGAAGAGTCGAGACATTTGCTACTATCACCGTAATGCTCCTCCTGAATACGATGTCGTGCGACATGCACGATCGTGTATCTCCGGAAGCTCGCAACAAACGATACTAAATATTACACACGCGTGTGCATGCTCTGCGTGCCACGCACATAACACGAATTATCATGCCTCAAGAACATGCGCGTTCTCATTCGCGCAGGACACCGCGTCGCGAACATACTCATATCCGAACGCTCGATGAACGACAAAGCGGAGCGCCCGCTTCGCAGCCGGTCTCACCGACAACGCAGCGCCCCGCACCGGGAACTACCCCTGCGCGTAGAATACATACCGCGCGCCCACGTCGCGACACAGCTCCCGGGACCTCGCCACGAACACGCAACACCACGTCCCGAACACCTCAGCGAAGAACGGAGACACTGCCCGCTCGCACCCGTTCTCGTTTGCCTGCACGTCGTAACCGAGATGCGGACTTACCGGCCTTGCAGGATGTTGTACCTATTCCACCCGTGCCCGAGAACGCGGTGCGCGTCATTCCTTTGGGTGGCGTTGAGGAGGTTGGCAAAAACATGGTCATTGTTGAAACACCGGAGGATATCATCATATCTGATGTCGGTTTTCAATTCATTTCCGATGAGGAGCAACCCGGTGTCGACTACATACTTCCCAACACCAAGTACCTCGAAGATCGCACTGACAAAATTCGCGGCATCATTATCACTCACGGACACCTCGATCACATAGGCGGTATTCCATTCATCATGGATCGCATCGGTAATCCTCCCATTTACTGCACCGAAGTGACCGCACTGTTGATAAAAAAGCGCCAGGAGGAATTTCCAGACAAACCCGCACTCGATGTGCGCGTGGTTGAGCGTGAGGACAAAGTACTCATCGGTTCAACTCCGGTACGCTTCTTCCCCGTCACTCACTCCATTTCCGATTCGTGTGGTGTTTCCATCGAAACAAAGTGGGGCAATGTCGTCATTTCGGGTGACTTGAAGCTCGACCACGAAGACGGTATCCCGAGCTCGGGAGAACGTCGCGTATGGGGAGAGGTTGGCAAAGCAAACAACATCCTACTTTTTGCGGATAGCACCAATGCTGAAAAAGGCGGCTTCTCTATCCCCGAATCGGTAGTGCACCGAACCCTTGAGGAGATCATTACGAACGTCAAAGGTCGCGTCATCATTGGCACCTTCGCATCACAGTTCGAGCGACTGATTCATATCATTGCAGTGTGTGAACGACTCAATAAAAAAATCGTCACTGAGGGAAGGAGTATCAAGAATAACCTCGAGATCGCCAAACTTGCAGGTAGGGTCAAAATTCGTCCCGACACAATCATACCTGCCGAAGAGATAGGTAGCTATCCCGCAGAGCGTATCGTTGTGCTCGCAACAGGCGCACAAGGTGAAGAGTTCGCCGCACTCATGCGTATCGCAACCAAAAAGCATCGCACACTAACATTGAACGAACGCGACACAATCATTCTTTCAAGCTCGGTCATACCTGGAAACGAAATATCCGTACAGCGACTCAAAGATAACCTTTACCGTCATGGAGCACGCATCATCCACTACCGAGCGAGCGATGTCCACTCGACAGGCCATGGTAATACGGGTGAGCTCGTATGGATTCGCGAACAAGTGAAACCACGATTCTTCATGCCGGGGTACGGTTATCACTCCATGATCCGCTGCCACGCGCAAGCACACATTGACTCCGGCTTTCCAAAAGAGCATGTGTGCATTCCCGACAATGGCACTATCGTAGATTTCATCGAGGGTACCGAGATGGTTGTGCGAAAGGAAAAAGCGCCAAGCGGTCTTATGATGGTCGATGGCCTTTCGATTGGTGGCGTACAGGAAGTCGTCATACGAGATCGTCGTACCCTTGCCCAGGATGGTATGTTCGTGATCATTGCGACCGTAAACGCCCGCACGGGTGAACTTCGAAAAAGTCCGGACATCATCTCACGTGGCTTCGTATACCTTCGTGAAAGTCAGGAACTTCTGGGAGAAGCACGCATCATTGTCAAAAAAGCGATATCAGACGCGACCAGAGGCACCAACCCAATCGATTTTGAGTATGTACGACGGAATATCGGCGACTCCGTATCTCGTTTCTTGTTGCAAAAAACGAACAAGCGACCGATAGTGATCCCTGTGGTTCTCGGGCTCTAAGTGACATTCAAAAAGCTGAAAGCGCGATGCGCCTGTGTACAAACAAACGTTTTGGAGATTGCACTTTCACGAGTACACACTACTCCCGCATAGATAAAAATTACAGTGCGAATACAAGTATTCGCACTGTAATTTATGTGCGCTGCTACGTGCATTTGAAGTACATCACAGCATCCACAGGCAAACAGACGCGTCACCGACACCATATCACCCCTCTTTCCCCTTACACCTCTTCGTGGTACAACGTACACAATGATTACTTACTACTTCCGTTCAATAAAGGAAGACTCGTTGCAAAAGATAGACAGCCTGCGCCCCGGAACGTGGGTGCATGCTGAAAACCCCACCCCCGAAGAACTTGATCTGCTGGTCGAGCGGTGTGGCATCGAGCGAGACCTCCTGCAAGATGCGATGGATCTTCATGAAGTACCCCGCTTTGAAACGTGGGAACAAGTCTCCTACTTCTACATTCGTTTCCCGCACGAAACGCAGAGCGACCTCGGCACCGTTCCCATACTGCTTGCAGTCACACCCCAAGCGGTGGTCACAGTCGCGCGCGCGCACCCTGCCTTCTTGAACGATTACATCAACAACAAGAAGCCGCTCTTCACCACCCAACGCACCAAACTCTTCCTGCATCTCGTTGAGGCAATCAATACCGCCTATCGCAGAAAACTGATCGAGATACGTCGTGAAGTGCAACGCAATCGCGTGAATCTCAATCGTATTAGAAATACAGATATCGCAAAGCTTGTCGCGCTCGAAACGACACTCAATGACTTCCTCAGTGCGCTCACTCCCACGTATGCCGCACTCCGCACCATTCTCTCAGGAAAACACCTTGAACTCTACGAAGATGACCAAGACCTCGTTGAGGATATTCAGCTCGAAAATCAGCAAATCGTAGAGAGTGCAAAAGCGAATCTCAAAACCATCCAAAACATTCGCAGCAGCTACACGGCAATCGTCACAAATAACCTGAACTCGGTCATTAAATTACTGACGTCTCTCACAATTATCATCACGATTCCCACCATCATCGGGTCTTTCTTCGGCATGAACGTCACTCTTCCATTCGGGGATTACCCGCACGCCTTTGCACTCATCACGATTACCGCCATCACAAGTATGGCGGGTGCGGCTTTTCTATTCAGAAAACGAGATTGGCTCTAACAATATTGTCTTGCGCACCTCCTCGTGGATATAAAGACAGCAAACGGCACGCTGTGTATACCTCAGTTCGCACTTTCATGCCACACCACGTATACTTGCACGCATGGAGTTCATTTTGCACCAAGTGCACAAGGTACGCGCATTCGGATGGTTGTACCTTGCCAACCTCATGGTCGGCTTCCACTTCTACTCAGTCCAATTCATTCACTCAAACTTTCTTTCAACCTTCCTTGACACCACTTCGGTAGGATTGCTCTACACAGTCGCATCAGCCCTCGGACTTCTCCTAGTTGGATCCGCGGGAGTGTTCCTTTCCATTCTTGGTAATGTTCGTACCGCGTTTATTTTCTCCGCACTTGATCTCTGCGCGATGCTGGTGCTTGCTACGGCCACAAGCCCGGCACTACTTGTAGTCGCATTTTGCCTACACACCTGCCTGGTACCGGTCGTACTCTTTACACTTGACGTCTTCTTAGAACAAAAGACCACTGAAGAATCCACGACCGGGAACGTGCGTGGCCTATTCCTCTCGGTAGCAACCATCGCCGCACTATTCGCACCAATGATTGCAGGATACCTTGCAGGCGAAGAGGGTGTGTATGCACATGTCTACCTTTTCAGTGCAATCTTCCTACTGCCACTCCTCTGTATACTCGGATTTCAACTTCGCTCCTTCACCGATCCACCCTATCGCATCTTCTCACCGATACGTACATTGCGTGCTGCCATACGAAACCCTGACATCTTACGCATTGCAAGTGCCCAATTTTTAATGCGATTCTTTTTTGCATGGAATGTCATCTTTCTACCGGTCTACCTCCATACACAGATTGGATTTACCCTCCCTGAAATAGGTACGGTACTTTTTATCATGTTACTTCCATACGTCTTTGTGGAACTTCCCGCAGGAATCATTGCTGATACGTGGCTTGGCGAAAAGGAGCTTTTGTTTGCAGGCTTCATTTTTGTCATTACAGGCACCGTAGGTATGTACTTTGTCACCACACCAAATGTTGCTCTGTGGGGCGGTGTCCTCTTCATATCTCGCATCGGTCTTGCACTCATTGAAAGCATGACCGAGACCTACTTCTTCAAAAAAATACGAAGTCGCGACACGGATTTACTTGCGCTCTTTCGCATACTTCGCCCACTTGCGTACACCGTAGGACCGGTCATCGCAACCGGCATCCTTATGTTGACCGACCTCCGCCACCTCTGGCTCGTTCTTGCGGCTATTATGCTCATCGGCATATACCAAACGGCACGCCTCATCGACACAAAATGAGCGCGCTACCAACTTGTTCAACGTAAGGACATTCTCTCATGGGGAGTCCCGTATCTGGTTTATCGATCCGGAGGTATCTCGTAGTAGCTGATGAGGAAATCTACCAACTCCATAAATGGATTGGTGAGTGTTTCGCTTGCATACTCCGCACCCTGCGGCTCCGTGTGGAACAAAAAGATTAAGAATTTCGGATCATACGCCGGAAAGTACCCGAAGAACGAATGCAGGTAACGATCGTCGTAATATCCCCGCTCGCCATCTTTCGCCATTTGTGCCGTACCCGTTTTTGCCGCAATCGCGTAGTGCTCCTTCTTCACTGCACCGCCACGCAATGCTTCGTCAACGACATGTACAAGCATGCGGGTAATATCTTCAGACGTCTTTTCGCTGAACACCTGCTCACGCTCATCAAGGGACACATTACCCACCCCACCCCGTTCGTAGTCTATCGACTGCACAAGGTGTGGGGTCACCAAGTACCCGCCGTTACCTAGTGCACAGAGTGCACGTGCCGTGGCTATGGGAGTGAGTGCAATACCCTGTCCGAATGCCGCAGTCGCATACTCAACCTCACGCGGACTTGTGAGGTTTGTTATCAATCCATGCGCCTCAAAAGGAAGATCAATACCGGTCTCTTCACCAAAACCAAGCTCCCGCATTCGCTCACCCAATACTTTTCCACCCACACGCTTAGCAACATTTGCCATACCCACATTCAACGACTGATTGAGCACTTCTTGCATCGACACAACCCCGCGTGCACGACCATCATAGTTGCGTATCGTATATCCATCGATCGTAATACTCCCGGTGTCATCATAGGTAGTCTCGGGTCGCACAGCTCCCTCATCGAGACCGATTGCCATTGCAAGTGGTTTTATGATTGAACCCATTTCATACACATCTTCAACGAGTGGATTTTGGAATGCGCGCAGGTCTTTCTGTTCCGCATACGCGTTCAAGTCGTAAGAAGGTAGTGCTGCAAGTGCAATAACATCGCCTGTCTTTGGGTCAAGTACGATGCCTGCCAACTGCTTACTCTGCCACTCTTTTTGTGTGAACACAAGCGCATCTTCGAGCGCTCGTTGCACCGCCGGTTCAATCGATGTCACAACGTCCCCCTCTCGACTCAAACCCTCTTCTTTTGGATGCATAACATCCGCCACATTTGCAAACAGTTCCGCAAAGAAATTTACGTACAGTGCTTGGTCTTTACGCTGCAATACTGAGTCCCAGTACCGCTCGACACCATACAAACCACGTCGCTCGTGTCCATCCGGACCGTAGCCGACGAAACCCAGTGCGTGGGCTGCAAGTGATGCACCGGGATAGACACGCCACTGATCTCGATATACCGCAACACCCGGAATAGCAAGTGATTTTACGCGTTCACCGACTTCCCGACTCAACCGATATGCCACTTCTTCGTAGGGATCATCTTTTTTTGCCGCGTGCTCCAAAAAAACCTCTTTATCGATATCTAGCACGGCCTTGAGTGAGTCGTAGGCTTGTGCAGTATCTTCAAGCTGCGGAGGGTGCAATGCCAACATAAATCCGGACACGACTGTTGCTGCTGCCACATGACTACCATCACGCTGGGTCAAGTACACATTTCCTCTATCAAAAATGTTTGAGGAGGTTCGGACATACTGCTGTGTCGCCGCCTCTCGATAGTCGGCACCATGCACCACTTGCAGTTGGTATAAACGCCACACCAAAAGCAAAAACAATACCAGGATGCCGGCAAACAGTAGTTGTATTCTGAACTGCACTTTAGCACGCATATTCTTCTAAAAAATGTGACTCACGTAAGGTGTGTGCAGCAACAAACGCAAAAAGACTAATCGACACGAGTCAAAGTGTTTTCCGCATCACCTACTGCCACGTACCCGGTCGAACGTACAGGCACCAGACCCATGTCAGTCGCGAGATCCTCCGACAGCAATGCAATCTTGGCGAGGTACTGTGTTTCAAGCTCACTTATCTTTGACTGTTCTTCATGCACAACAAGAGAAAGTTCCTCACGCAGCACCACGTGTGTAACGGAGAGGACTAGCAAATACGCATACGCCGCAATCGAAACGGCGAGAAGGCACCACAACATGACTCGCATGATGCGAAATAACGGTATTCTACCAAGCAGTAGCGTAACGAACGGATGTACGTGGGTCATAATCTAGGGGGCTAGATGTTAATAATATTTTTATGTCAAATCATCAATCGGGTGCTTTTTTCTCAAAACAGCGTAACTTCGCGCTTCGTGCCCGAGGATTGGCGAGCACTTCAGAACGGTCAGCCACTGTCGGCTTTTTGGTCATGATTGCACCCTTTCCTTCCGCTTGCCATGCACGAAAAGTGCGCTTGACTGCACCGTCCTCTAAGCTGTGGAATGATATCACCGCAACCCTACCTCCTTCAGAGAGCAAATTGTACGCATGAGCAAGTCCGGCTTCTAACGAGCCGAGTTCATCATTTACCGCCATGCGAATTGCCTGAAATGTTTTTGTTGCAGGATGAACTTTACTACGAAAGCGTCCATACGTACCCGACACCAGCTCTGCAAGTTGCGCGGTTGTGTCAATAGGGGCGATCTCGCGCGCGTCCACAATGGCTTTTGCAATCTTTCGTGCACGCGTCTCACCGCCAAAACCATATATGATGTCGGCGAGTGACATTTCACTCCACTCGTTTACCACGTGCCATGCAGTGAGTGTCTCCGATTCAGGCGATGCATCGAGCGTCATGATGAGCGGTTCATCACGAGTGAAGCTAAACCCCCGGCCCTCCGCGTCAAGCTGATCTGATGAAAGTCCGAGATCAAACAGAATACGATCGGCGGTTGATACACCCGCAGCCCGCACCAGCGACTCAAGAGAACGAAAGTTGCCGACAACGGTAGTAAGTCGCGCGTCGTTTCCAAGACGGGTTCGCACGCGTTCAATCGCATGCAGGTCTGTATCGACGCCAACATATCGACCGCTCGACCCGAGACGTGCGAGCAAAGCCTCCGCATGCCCGCCACCGCCAAGCGTGCAGTCAACCACACACTGCCCTGCTTCAAGGGCAAGCACATCAATGACTTGTTGTAAAAGAACAGGTACGTGAATCGTTGTGCGTTGCTGTTCCATGGTCCTATATGACACCTATCTCACCGAGCTTTTCCGCAACACGATCGGCTTCTTTTTCGACCGAAGTACGGTAGCTGTCCCACACTTCCTCATTCCACATTTCACATCGGTCATTCACCCCAATGAGGACGGTGTTTCCGGTAAGTCCCGCATGTTCCGCTAATTCGGATGGAACCAATATCCGACCAAGCTGATCCACGTCTATCTCCGATGCACCTGCAAAGAAGTATCGTCCGAACGCACGAGAATCGGCCTGCCCCATAGAGAGCTGGCTCAATTTCTCGACAATAGTCTGCCACTGCGTCGTGCTAAAGACGAAGAGACATGTGTCGAGCCCGCGCGTGATGACGAGAGACTTGCCGAGTGCTCGGCGAAACTTGGCTGGCAACGCGATCCTCCGCTTCTCATCGATTTTGTGACGAAATTCTCCGATGAGCATACGATGGATCAGCAGTACTTGGTGATTCTGCTAATCTACCACTTCGCACCACTTACTAACACTATACTCCACTCGAATACCATCACATACACCGTTATCCACAGTACTGCGCGGGTCGCTGCGCCTATGACCGCTTACGCAACGACCCTAGGTGGGCACTGAACGGTTGCGCCACACAGACGCCACCTGTACACTCCCCAATAGATTCCAAAGACAGGAGAACATCATGATCGACGGCATAACACTCATCACACTCGGTCTAGTACTCTTTGCGCTCGGCACGTTCATACTCGGCTGTTTGCGTTGCATCGGCTACGCACCAAAGCATATGTTGCAATACGTAGACCGAGCTGCGATAGTGCGCTATGCATTACGGTATAGTCGTAACTACAGCATTCTTATGCTGTGTATCGTCATTGCTCTCATACCGTTTTGCATATAACAACCGCCCGGCATTTTGCCGGGCTTTTCCGTTCGTACACACACCATCTTGCGTCTTACCCTGTTTGGTCGCATAGTAGTCAGTATGAACGATACACCCCTCACCATTCCGAATGCAGACGAACTTTTGTCACTCATGTCAAACCCAACGGAAGCCGATAAGGCACTCGTCCGCAAAGCGTTCGCATTCGCTCAAGAAGCTCACAAGGAGCACAAACGCAATAGTGGTGAGCCATATTTTAACCACCTCTTTGCAACCGCTGTCGCGCTCGCCGAACTCGACATGGACGCACCTACCGTAGCGGCCGGCCTCCTCCATGACACCGTCGAAGACACACCCGTCACACGTGCTGAGCTCGAAAAAGAATTCGGCGCAGAGGTTGGCACACTCGTTGACGGTGTCACAAAACTTGGCGAGCTCAAATACCGCGGTACAAGTCGCCACGTCGAAAGCCTCCGACGTCTCTTTGTTGCAACCAGTAAAGATATACGAGTCCTTATGGTCAAACTCATGGACCGACGACACAACATGCAGACGCTGGAACACGTCCCTGGACACAAACGTGCGCGCATCGCACAAGAAACACTCACAATCTATGCACCGCTCGCCGATCGTTTGGGAATGGGTAGAATAAAAGGCGAACTTGAAGACCTTTCCTTTAAGTATGTCTACCCTGAAGAGTACGAGAAAATCAAGGATATCATGCGCCTAAACAAAATCGCGCGTGAACCGCAGCTTGAAAAGGTTACCAAAACGCTCAAACGCGCACTTGCGGAACATAATATCCAAGGATTCCGTACAGAGTCACGAATCAAAGGGCTCTATTCCCTTTTTACAAAACTCAGACGCAAAGATGGTGACCTTGATAAAATCCATGACCTGCTTGCAATACGTGTGATACTTACCTCGGTCGAGGACTGCTATCGGGCGCTCGGAGTCGTCCACACACTTTGGCACCCACTCCCGGGCAAGATCAAGGACTATATCGCATTCCCAAAACCGAATGGATACCGCTCCATTCACACCACAGTCGTCACACCAGATGCAGGTCCTGTCGAAGTACAGCTCCGCACGGACAAGATGCACACCGATGCACAATACGGTTTCGCCTCACACCTTTCGTATAAGGAACAAGGTGAGTCGTCTGCCGACCGTGGTGAACAAAAACGCAACCGCCTGTGGTACAAGCAACTCATCCCCTCCCTCCTCAGGTCTCGTCCAGTGACTCCGACATCCCGCACCAAAGACGCTCCTCTTTGGGTCGAAGAACTTGCGGAGGCGCATAATTTCGACTCGATTGAACCCAACGATCTCTTCATGCAAGAAATTCGTGACGACTTCTTCAGTCACCGCATATTTATTTTCACTCCAAAAGGCGACGTCATAGATCTGCCCGCGAACTCAAGCCCTATAGACTTCGCGTATGCAATCCATTCAGAGATTGGCGACCACATGTCCGGAGCAAAAGTAAACGGCAAACTCGTCGCGCTCGATACAGAACTAAAGAACGGTGACATTGTCGAAATTGACACCAAACCATCTGCGCGTCCAAGCAAGAAATGGCTCGAGTACGCTAGAACGACCATGGCCCGAAAGCATATCAACCAGTACATGGTACATAAAGAGCGTGATGCACATGCATAACGAACGCACCACGCACGGGTACCAACAACAATTTCAAGATTTGATATGAACATATGCATTTGCTCATCAATGGTGTTTTATCACCGATTCACTGAACTCAAAAAAACGCTCGAAGCGATGGGACACACCGTTTTCGCTCCTGAACTCGAATTTGAGACAACGAACGATGACACCTCTGTTGGAGGGTTCTTTGATCGAAATGGGGGTATGAATGTATTCCCCCCTGACCATGAGGTTTGGAAAAAGAAAGGTAATGCAATACTCGCACACTTTAGAAAAATCGACCAAAGCGATTGCATTCTCGTCACTAATTACGAAAAGAAAGGTATCCCGCATTACATCGGCGGCAATACGTTCCTTGAAATGGGGTACGCCTTTGGTGCCGGAAAGAAAATTTTTATCTTGGAAGAACTACCGGACATTTCGGGGTATCTGGAGGAGATGCTCGGTATGCAACCGACGATCCTGAAGGGCGATGTACGGCACATGTGCTAACTTTTCAAAAAAAGACTGACACAGTGTATTGAGACAACCCCATCCTGCAGGATAAAGATTCCAAGAATCACGCAGCTGTCACTTTCTTTCCCTTGGTTGGACGAGCGCCGGTACGTCGAGAAAGGTCGAGCGTTTCGTCGATACGTATTTTTTCGACAAACTCCGGTACGTGCGACACGAGGAGCATGGTGCCGGCATACGCATCAAGCGCCCGCGCAATCACCGGAATGTGTCGAAAGTTAATGTGGTTGGTCGGCTCATCAAGTATGAGGAGACCGGGACGCAAAAGCATCAAGCGCGCGAATGAGACCAGACCTTTCTGACCTTCAGAAAGTCGACCGATAGGGGTATTAATAATGTCTCCCGTGAGCAAAAAACCGGACGCAAGTGAGCGCATCTCCTCCGGACTCCCCTCCTCCATCGCCTCCATCAGACAGTCGTAAACCGTTTGATCCACATCAAGGTTGGAAAAATCTTGCCGATAGTATCCAATCTTTACCCCTTCGGCGATCTGTTCGCCTGTTGCGTGACCTGAAGCAAGTGACTCAAGCAACGTTGTCTTACCGATTCCGTTTGGCCCAACGATGTGCACATGATCCCCTCTTCGATACACGATATCGCACGGCACGTCGGTCGGCACATGATCATTTATCACACGATACGACGTGAGAGTGAGTACTTCCATGGGAACGCCCTGTTGCACCGGTATCTCAAACGGACGTATCGTCCGATCGTCTTTTCGTACATCGACTTTATTTTCTTCATACTCCTCCACTTTCTCACGCATCCGTTTCGCCACCATGCGCATACCACCTCCCTTGTTCGCAAAAAAGTTCGCTTTATCCTTATTTGCTTGAATCTCTTTCTCGAGCTGTGCATTCTTGCGCTTCTCACGCTCCACACGAGCGGCAATGTCGGCGACAACATCCAGGTAGTTCCCTTCATAACGTTCAATCGAACGAGTTTGCACGTTCATGTAGAGCACTCCGTGCGTGAATGCGTTCAAAAAATCCGCGTCATGCGAGATGACGATTACGGTCTTACGATACTCTTGCAAAAACTTGGTCAGATGCTCTATACCTGCTTTGTCCAAATTATTCGTCGGCTCGTCAAGTAACAGCACGTCCGGATTTCGTATCAGTGCGGAAGCGAGCAGTAAACGTGCTTGCTGTCCTCCGGAAAAACTCCCAACAGTACGTTCCTTGAACCCCTCGTTCTGTGGCAGATTGACAACCTCAAGTACGACATCGATCTTTGGGTCTATGTCGTACACCGTTTCAGAAAAACATGCAGCGAAGAAATCGCGCACCGTAAGCAAAAGTTCGGCACGCGGTATAACCTGTCGCGAAACAGCGATACTCGTTCGGGGAGCAATATTAATCATGCCGCTTGAAGGTGTGCACGTACCCATAATAAGCCCGAAAAGGGTACTCTTGCCCGCGCCATTCTGTCCCATCAGGGTCAATTTCGCACCACGTCGAACAGAAAAACTCGCAGTGGTGAGTATCGGGCGTGCAGGACCGTACTCAAAAGTTACGTCCTTGAAGGCGATAAGTCCAACATCATTTGACATGAATGTCTAGCGTACACCACAATCAGCACAAGAGCAACCGATCAACGTGCAAAATCAGAGTTTATCACAGTCGATTGCCCGAATTAATGGTCGCGAAACGATGTCTACACCGACCAATTCCATGTAACCTTACGCAATGTCTGCCACTTGCGTCGTGCGCTTCTCTTACATACATATTCCCGTTCGCCGCGCCTATAAGCCACCTGTCGCTATTTTTCGCCCCAAGACAAGGCGGGAAAACCACGTTATATAATAACATTTTTGCGATAACCTGCGTGAAGACGGTTAGTAGAAGGTGTGCGGTTACCTCAGCGCATACCTGGTGCTCTCACCGCGAGGGTCTGTGTGATAAAACGCACCCGATCGGACAAAAGTGTCCCGCGCCGGAAATGTTCAGCTATCACTTCCGGTCGCAGTCGGACGTCACTCCCGGGTTTCAACCATTCCATTGCGGCAATCTCGTATCCATGCGACGCTTCGGCAACGCGTGTATGCATAAAGTCGGAACCGTTTATAACTTCCATCAAAAACTCAAGGATTTGCACACCCTCCTCATCGAAGAACGTATGGACAAAAAGCAGTCTCCCGAGCTCCGCCTTTACTCCCAATTCCTCAAAAAGCTCTCTTTCAAGACACTCCGGCACCTCCTCTCCTTGTTCGAGGTGTCCTCCCGGCAATACCGCGAAACTCAAATCATGCGCATGACGCACCACCAGCAAACGACCTTCGTGGAGAATGACACCACGGCAGCGAGCGAGAAAATGAGTGTGTTGTGTAGGCATGCTGGAAGAAATTTCATTACGTACGGAAAACCTATAGCTTGCCCGTCAAACAAAGTACCGAGACGCGGTCTAAGCACGTATTCCACCTTCAGTGACTGCTAGTGCAGTCGTTTCGGTGAATCTTCCAGGGACACCATGTTCGGCAGAGGTATGGCAAGCAAATCCCGCATATTCTTTTCCATCTCTGCATGATCGTTCTGTATCTTTTCGAGCTTGGCCAGCAACTCCTCAATGTGTGCCGCCAAAGTATCACGCAGCGGATCATCCGGTGCCGCATCACGAAGTGCCTTTTTCGCAAAGGTGATATGATCTGAGAACAGTTTTACACTCTCCTCGATTACCCTGAGAAGCTCCTGCATCTGCACAATCGTATGTTCAAGTTTTTCGTATGAATTCCGTATTTTCGCAATTTCTTCCACGGGTATATGCACTGCATTGGCGCGCCATGCGGCTGCACCTGAGAGTGCACCATCGTACGGAATATGATTTTCGCCTGTATGTTTCATATCTTTTATATACATTACTACGCTCTCCTATGAAATATTCACTCTCCTAAACACTCTGTCATACACTATCGTTCGTTACCCCTGCAGGTACATGATTTGCATCGTACCGCATCAGTATGTCTCTGCTGTACAAGCTCCATCGCCCCGTACAGCCCACCAAAGTCACCCAACCCTGCCTGCTTGATCTCGGGTACACGCGGATACGAAAGTATTGAGCGAAGGTGTTCACTGATGCGCGCAACGGGTATTGCCGGGTCACCAGTGATCATTGAACCTCCGAGCACAACCGCATCGGGCGACCAGTGCACGATTGTGTTGTTGAGCATGTACGCACACCATCGCGCGAGCTCTTCCCATACCGCGGGGTCATGTACCTCGTAGGGCTTCATACCAAATCGACGCTCGGTTGCCGTACCGGACGCATATCCTTCTATGGTAGCTCGCTCACAGGTAGGAAAGGCGCTCCTATCAAAATCGATATACTGCCGTCCCGGCTCAGTACTGATTCCTATCGATTCGATACGTTCTCGTACGATACGTGCCCCACCAATACCGGTGGATACGGTCATATAGGCAACCACCTCGTGTCCTCGCCCTGCCCCATGTACTGCTTCGCCAAGGCCGATTACAGCAGTATCGTTGTCAAGATACACCGGTACCCCGAAAAACGAAGTGCACTCATCTACAAATGACTGTACGAACCACTCTTGCGGCAAGTGTGGCGCCGGACACAATGTTACTGTGCCGCCAGTCCGATTCACCGGACAGGCAATACCGCCCCCCAAAGCCTCGATCGGAGCATCTCCACCAAGTTCATGTGCGACATTGCGTATGGTGGTAAGCAAAAGATTCAAATCCTTTGGTGTGTCGAACTTTTTGGGTGACACGAACTCCTTGCCATCATGTGAAATTGAGACGCGCGTCTTCGTGCCTCCTATATCAAAGTAGACGTACATGTTGTATTAATTTACTACTAACACCCGCGAGTTCATTTCGTGCGCCTGAAACGATACGAATGGTGCCTATACATAGTACCATTGTGTCGGATGAAAAAACACAGGACAACAGCATTCGCACCATTTACACAAACTTCTTCCTAATGAATGCTGACGAACTCGTATGGTATACACGCAAACAAACGAGCGACATTGGAGAGTGACGAGAATTATCTTGGAAAAAGATAATTTCACAGCATACGCTTCACTTTACCTGAAAAAGGTGTGAATCATCAAAGCACCACTTCGATTGCACACATAATTCATTGAAAGTTTACCCCGAGAGATTATGTACGCTTCTTCCGAATCGTTCGCAAATACAGCCTCTCAACCTTATTTCGTGCCCAAGGCGTTTTGCGGAGAAAGGTAAGGCTTGATTGTATACTTGGCTCTATAGCAAAGCATTTTATGCGTATCTGTGCAGCAAGTTCCGTCCATCCATACTCAGCGACCAAATACTCGAGGATCGTCTTGAGGGTAATGCCATGCAAAGGATCTTTTGGATGCAGGTTCGAATCAGATTCGGTCATGGGCATAGTATACACTTTAATTTCGTAGCCACTCGTACATATCCGCCACAGCACATATGCTCAGGATATGGTGTGTCCCGAACGCCAATCACATGCGTCCCGCAACACACATGGATAATAGATGTAATGCAACCCAAGATACCACGGCAGTATGCGTACCTATTCATGCGTGTACCCATTTCAAATGGATGTCACACAAATATATACGCTGTCACGACTTACGCATCGATCTTCGCTGCAAGAATAAAATCATTTTCCGAAAGACCGCTTATCGAGTGAGTCGTAAGTGTGAGCGTCACAACGTTGTAGGTAATGGTAATATCGGGATGATGACCTTCCTGCTCAGCAAGTGTCGCCACTTTATTTACAAAAAGCATCGCGTCTGCAAAGCTCGCGAAGCGATACGTGCGTGTCAGGTACGTATCCTGCAAGTCCCAGCCCGGCACTTGAAGCAAAAGCTCTTGTGCGTAATCCTTGAGCAAGGGTGGCACATTACCCTCGCACGGTATGCACTGTTTGTGTATCAAATTCATTGTAGACAGTGTACCACGGAAGTAGACCGCGGTCAGTTACCATCGGTAGATCTCCGAAAAAAACCGGTGGTAATTTTTTCACCACTATTCGCTACCACAAGCTACTCACATCTTTCGATGCGGGCACCCCGCCAACAGCAGGGGCGGCGCTTCCTCCCTTACGGTCGGCGACATGGCCGTCGCACCGCTCTGGGACCACGACTACCACCTCGCGCCTGAAGTGCCATTACCATACAAACTCACTTACCTTAACGCGTGTGGCAGAGATATACGATACCGTGTGGATTCCAGGAAGTGTGTACACAATTACCAGGCGAATTCGACTTCCTAACCGAACACTTATCCGTTTAAGTGTTCACTAATGAAGAAACGACAAAGAACCTATACTCGCATGAGCGACACGGAACTCGACCGTGTCGCTGAATTACGTGCACAAGGTGTGAGCGTATCCGATATCGCTCGCGATCTCAACAGAGCAAAGTCGAGCATTTCGGAGTTACTCGCGTCTAACAGTGACAAACGCGGTGCAGGTGGTGGCACGTTCCGTGCAGCGCTTGCGGTACATCGCAGGGCGGAGCGGAAGAAACGTCAACGCAAGCATGTGAAGCTTGAGTGCAACGAAGATTTACTTCTTGAGTTGTATGTCCGCTTAGTGTTCCTTCACCACTCACCGGAACAAATTGCCTCACGACTGCAAAAAGAGTACCCTCAAGATACGACCATGCACCTAACCGCCGAGACTATCTACGAGTATGTGTTTGTACGCGCACGTGGCACTCTTCGAGACGACCTTGTTGCATCCTTGCGACACCCACAACGTCACCAAGGACAACGTAGAAGAAGGGCTACGTTGCAAGGTAAATTACCCAACATCCTTTCAATTGATGAGCGGCCGGAAGGAGTACTCACGAGGCGCATACCCGGTCACTGGGAAAGCGACCTCATTGTGGGAAAAGAACATCATTCAGCGCTCATCTCGCTTGTCGAGCGGAAGTTCCGGTACCTCATCCTCATTCGTATCACCGCACTTGATGCCGAAACGTTCGCGACCAAGGTAGCAGACGCACTCAACACCCTTCCGAAGAAACTGCGCCGTACTATGACTCATGATAACGGTAAGGAGATTGCTAAGGCGTTCGACATCGAAACAAAGACCGGTATTCGCGTGTATGTTGCACACCCGCACTCCCCTTGGGAGCGAGGTACGAACGAGAATACTAACGGTCTCGTGCGAGAGTTCTTTCCGAAAGGTACCGACTTTAGAGAGGTGACCGATGAGGATGTGTTCTATGTCCAAGAGCTCATCAATAGTAGACCAAGGAAAGCGCTTGACTGGGCGACGCCCACCGAGGCATTATTAGCATCGTTCGGTTAGGAAGTTGAATTCGCCCCACCTGTGATTGACATTTGTATATATTATGCTATAATGACAAAAGTGATGCAGGCATGTCGTCTGCACACCGTACCTT
The DNA here is from genome assembly GCA_964635195.1 of uncultured Candidatus Saccharibacteria bacterium. Taxonomy (GTDB): domain Bacteria; phylum Patescibacteriota; class Minisyncoccia; order Phycocordibacterales; family UBA12088; genus UBA12088. The sequence continues at coordinate 22,314 of CAZWNC010000002.1, forward strand.
GAGAGGTTTGAGATGCAGAAATTTTTTGTTTCATTGGCCCTGCTGTGCTCAGTTTTCACGGCCGCCGAGGCCGCCGTTTCGATCGGCAACACCCAACGGGTGCTGCCGAACTATGAAATGCGTATGTGGGGCGGAATCACGCTCCAGGACGTGCGACTCCTTGAAATCAGGAACGCACTGAATGGTGCCGTGCAGGAGTACCAGCTGACCGTGCTGAAGAAGCCGGCGGGTTGTGTACAACTTGGTCAGGGCTGCGGTGCAGCGCTGGCGTTCTACGCACCCGCAGTGGTCAACGAGGAGTGCGCACTCAGAGTGCGCGTTCTCGCTTCGGGAGGGAAATGGAAGATGGAGCTGGTGCAAACGACACCAGACAAGACCTTTCTTGCCGGCAAGGAGCTGCACGTAAGCGGCGCACATCAAAATGTTATCGACCTCACCAAGGTCGTGTACGTTGATGCGCCCGACGCAAAGCTGGTCGGCGTATTGGTCAACCCCTACGAAGTGGGTAAGACCACACGAGCGGCAGGCTTGGGCGCAGTTTGCCAATAAACAACTAAGCTTAAGGGAGTGGTACCCTGTAAATTGCCACACCCCGAGTCACAAGCTCGGGGTTTTTGTATTCCACACTACATTGCATGCTACAACAGATCATACACAAATTGATCGAACGCCATGGTGAGCGAATCACGCTGTGCGACAAAAGAGGTATAGTGCGCTTCAAGTTCCGCATGACGTGTTTCGGCCTCCGTGGTAATCGCATTAATCGAGCGTTTATGTTCATCAGTCAACTCACCTCCGTCTTCGAGCACTCGTGTGATGATGGCGTACGTATGCTCATGTGTTTCCGAAAGGTTAGCAATAATTCGTGCCGACGTTTCGGCACACGCGCGCGCAAGCGACACAAGATTGTGTGCCTGCTCGCGCGCACGCATGCCCGTAAAAATACGTGACATGGTATCGAGATTTTGAATGTTTAAGTACAGTTCGTCTTGTGCGACCGCGGCGTCCGCTATTCCCTTCTGAATCGAATCGAGATGCGTAAACGCGACACGCGCGAGTGCCTCACGCTCACCACTCGTTAGCGTGCCGGTCAGAATGTCTTGCAGCAACGCAAGGAGTTCACTTCTATCGGAGTTCTTTTCGGTACTGGGACTGTGTACGAGAGCTGCGACCCGCGTTGCCGACACGTCGTAGGTGCTGTACGCATCGATGAATCCTACGACACTCGACCGCTCACCCTCAAACCCGCCATAGTAGAGCCACGCGTAGGCACCACCACCCCCAAGCATGAGTGCGCAGAGTAGTGTCAAAAAAATTCGCATAGTACGTTGTTATCCTGTAAATGGGAGGTCTCTATGCCCCACGCACCATCTAATCTCCTACCGCATAGAATGTTGTCTGCCCCCGATGTGTTGCTCCCGAAACACCGGTTGTAGGAATATAAATGCCCCAATACAACACGTCCGTCACCGGTGTTTCCGCCGCCATCGCCTTGGGCAGGTCAACCTCAAGCGTACTAGCGGTTCCTGAAAGTGCGCCACAAATGACACACGCGGAGTACGTAAATGAGGACGTGGAGAACTTTTGGTTGCCCACAGGAATGGTCGAGGCACCGCTTGTAAGATCCGTACCCTCAAGCTCGAGATCGACCGCTATATTACCGGTATTCTGAATGGTCGAAGATGCGTTTGTTTGTGCCGTAGTGCTTGCACCCATCTCAAGCGCCCCATACGCAATATCACCACTCACAACTGACATGGCGAGCATGCTCCCCACCTCCGCACCGTCCGAGGTCGAACTTGCCTCATTCAAGGTATCGTCCATTATGAACAGCCTCGCTTCCCATGTCTCAGCACTATAGTCTCCCCAATCGGTTGGATCGGCAAAGTACTGTATGTCTGCGGTGCAGGTCACTTCACACGTCGTACCTGAAGGTGCACACGTGAGCGGACACTCGAGTGAGTTTAGCTGGTAGCAATTATTTGGATTTGCAGCACAATCCGGACCGACGTCGGTTCTGTAGAAGGTCGAGGTGGCATAGAGAAGTGTTTCGCCTCCATTCAAATCAGACACGGTACCTGTTGCCACGATGGATGTCGTTTCACCCTCCATAAGCACGATCGGATTCGGATCCATGACCGTCGAACCGTTGAATACCCATTCATTGATTTGTGGCCCATAATTTGCCGTCACTTCTGCAAGTGTCTGGTAGGAGTCAAGCTCAGAATCACCATCAGAAACGCGCATGCAGTACGCATTGGATATGGCGTCTGCCGTCAACTCGACCGCGTACTCCACCTCGGTCGTGTATCCTTGCGGTAGAGTGGTCGAGGCGGTTTGATTACTATCGGCTTCAATGAGACGGCCGGCTGTGAACGGGAGGAGCGTAGTCGGTACCAAAAGCGCCTGTGTCTGACCTTGATCGACGTACCCGGACGTTGTGGTCATACACACGGGACTGTCACTTCCCGCACATGCCGCCGACGTACCCGGTACAGTATCGAAGTTGACCGAGGGTACCGCATTACAGGTACCATACCCTGTCTTGTCCGCATACTGCAGTCGCCACTCTTTTCCCCATTCCTGTGGTCCGGAATTTTCTATGGAGAATCGTACCCGGAATGGTTGTCCCTGATCCACGGTCACTGAAGTATCCTGGGCCGCTTTCCAACTGGCACCCCCTTTCTCTTGCTCAAGCCCAACCCACACGGTGGGCTCATTCGCAAGGTACGGTCGCGCCGTATAAAAATCCCAAGCTCCGTGTTGTGTCCAAAAGGAGAAGCCGGAACCACCTGCCGAAGTGTGCGAGAGATCACTTGCCGTTGTTGTTGCAAAGAGAGCGCCGACACTGTCGTACACCGATGCGTACAGTGTGCCACCGGAAAGCCAGTCCACCTCGACGGTATACCAACCACTAGTCCACGTGACCGTCGTACTTGCGAGGGTGAGTGCTGCCGTGGCGCGATTGGTCACATCTTCCGCGATTACCAATCGATCAGATGGATACTGTGTCAAACATACCGCGTAATTGGAGCCAGACCCACCGACTCCAAAGAGTGTACAGGGTTGATCCTCATAATTCTCATCCACATACTGCAAAAAACGAATGGTACTCCCTGGACCGAAGGTGGTCGTCGTTTGATACAGTCCACCGGTGGTAAAGTTTTCCTCTTGTCCCGATGCGGCATGGAGCGTGTATGCACCTTCGCCACCACTCTCCGCAATCGCATCAAACTGAGTTGTGTTGCCGGTGTACCCTGTAAGGTCGTCATCCTCAAAATCATCAAAGAACGTAAACGTGTTCGAACCGCTTTCGGCATTTGCGGCGAAATCATTGTCATAGTACAGGTATATGAATCCCGTATCGTTTGCCGAAACACTCGGAATCTTAACCCAAACCGTCGCGGTTGCTGCGGTATATGATTCGATGAAGTGCGGAAGTGAGGTGGTGCCGGAGTTATCGGTGAAGCGCAAGTCATTCCAACTCGTTTGCATGTCACCAACTTCGTACGCAACCTCAAATCGTACTGCGGTGTTTGTAAGTGCACCCGCGTTTGGATTCGTCACGTGCACGCGCTTGCGTTTATTCCAGTTGGAATCGTACCATTCACTATCGGGTGCCCCGTCCGTACCATCATCATTCCTAAATCTGAAATGTGTCTGCGAAAACTCAAGACACGTGCTGTCGTCCCAACGAATGGAACCACAGGCATCGATACCATCATCATCATATGCTTCACCATCTATTTCACCCATATGGTTTCGAAAATCCCAGAAATTCGCATTAGTCGACGTGCCGTTTCGTTTAATGTTCGCTACTCCTGAAACGCCCGTCGTAGTACCGAACCGTACGCTGGCGATTACCTTGGTCGGATTTTGATCGATGGTGGTCGAGGCGACCTGCAAAAGGTACCCACCGGATTCCGCCCGCTCAAAATCACCATACGAGAGTGAGGTCACGGTAAGTGCATTGGTCAGCACAAGGCCTGACGCATTTAGATTGCGGAACGAATAGTACTGGGCATTCAAGGTACCACCCGACTTAGCAAACGCGTAGGTACCCGTTCCTGCAACCGCAATCGTCGTGGTAGCCGACTCGGTACCGACAATTTCGAGTGTCCCTCCCGTAAACGACAGTGATGAACTTGACGCGATGCGTACGTCCACCTGTCGCGACCCACCAATCGGTGCCCCTCCCTCAAAGTCGGTTGCATAGCTCCAGTAATCACTGCCGGTACTCCTTACGTACTCACCCCAGATAAACAGATCTCCGCTCGTGCCACCATGATCCATTGAATAGAGCGAGCCTGTCGAGGGCACCGTTGTGGTTGCAGCGGCACTATCCCACATGCGCACATCCGTATTCGCACCGAGAGTAAGGTACGCGTAGGTATCCCCACCCGTATTTCTCGTGTTTACCGTATAAGCGGTACCGGATGCGTTGAGGTACAGGGTACTGTTAGTCCAATCCGTCGTAGTGCTTGCAAACGCATTTTCAAAGACTCCACCCACTTCAAGCATGGTAGAACTTGCTAGTGTGAAAGATGCTCCTTGTTGCAAGCGCCACATGCCACTCGTGGTCGCACTGCCGGTCACTGTCCAGCCACCACCAACGCCTCGCAATACCACATTCGAGAACAGTGAGCTGCTTGCCGTGATTGTCTGTCCGGTCGTGGTGGCATAGAGGTATAGGAGTCCCGCATTACTATTGAACGTGCCGGTATTCACGAACGATCCACCGACCGCGAAGGTACCGGCAGGTGCGGTCAAGCCACCGGAAGAAATCGTCGTAGTGCCGGTGGTGGTTGCGTGGGTATCTGCAAACGCCCATGAACCGGTACCTGCGATAGCGAGATGCCGAGCCGCTGACGCGCCAAAACGAAGCGTCTGGGTAGTGAGTGTCCCATACATGCGCAAGGTGCCACTATGGGAAAATGTTCCGCCTTGCGCACTGAAACCGTTCGCTATCGCAAACGTTCCGGAAGGTAGTGCGACGCTTCCTGCAGTGATCGATACTGAGCCGGTCGACGTCGCTTGCGTGTCGGTCATGGTATGTGCGCCGGCGCCTGCAAAGGTGAGTGACCCGACCGCATACCCCCCAAAGGCCACTGTTTGTGCCTGTGCGGAACTGAAGCGAATACTGGTCGAAGCTGCCGACATCGTAGCACTGTTCACAAAGGAACCACCGACCGAGAGGGTCGAGGTGCCGAGTGTGACATTTCCTGCACTGATTGTGAAATGACGTGTCGTAGTCGCATCACGATCAGTAAAAGTCCACACACCACCCGACCCGTTGAACGTAAGGTTATTGAACGCACTGCTGTTAGGACTCACGAGTTTGCCCGAAGTGGTCGCGGTAAAGGTAACGGTCGACGTGCCTGCGGTAAAGGTTGCCCCCGTGCCGGTAAGCCAGCTCCCGCCTATAGTGATTGCCTGCGCCACTGTGGGCGACGATATGTACGACGCATTGTCGCGCAACTCAAGAGTACCATCATACTCAGTACCGGTACCCCCCGAGTTCAGAGTGACATCACCGCCCGGAGTAAACGTTTTACCAGTCCACACAATGAGCTTGTGATTTGCAGATACGGTGAGCGTGTCTGAAACACCGTCGTTTGCATCAAAAGGTATGTCTGTGTCGTCGCTCGAATCGTATGTTGCCATATGTGCGATTGTAACTGGGTTTACATCTTCATGCCGAACCACCACCCTGTTTTCGTAGAGGTGCATGTCGGTAAGCGTGAGGACGGGATCTACCAGCACATGCGCCGCTTTTCCGGCAACACCATCCAGGTACACTGTCACAACCGAGACCGGCATGGAAATGTTTGTAAAGGAATATGCGCCGGTTCCGGGAGCACACGACGTAGTCTGTGGACTTACACCATCGAGCACCAACGTAACGACCGATGCGCCGGTGCAAAGACTTGATACTGAGCCGGACTCATTACTGTAGACATTGCCGGATATGGTTATCTGCGAATTACTATCATCCCAGATAAGGTATCCGGGGTCTGGATCAGGAGCTGAGTCGCCGTCATGCATTTCTCCGTAGTAGTTGCCCAGCGCGGGAGTAAAGCGCCAGAAGCTGGTGCTCACGCCGGTTGTGGAGGCGTTGTACCCCGATGCAATACCGGTCGAAGTTGCGAAGGAAATACGATCCCACCGTTTGATAGGGTTTGCAGAGATCACCGACCCCGCGACCGTCAGCATAGTACCGCCTTGTATGGAGAGTTCGAGATCGCCGTCCGAAAGCTGACTCACTGTTGGGCTTCCCGAAAACTCAAGACCTGTGGCGGATATATCACGAATCTTATAGTATTGTGCGTTGAATGTGCCACCGGTTACCCGAAGCGCATACGTTCCACCACCCTGTGTCGCGATACTTGTTGTCGACATCGTTGACGTACCGACGATGTTCCACGTACCACCCGTAAGTGTGGTCGTAGCGTTTGGTGCCAACCGCACCTGTACGGTACGCGGACTTCCACCAAGTGCAGTGCCGTCAAAGTCGGTTTCGTACGACCAGTACTCATTGCCACTTGCGCGCACATAGTCACCCCAAATGTACAGCGCACCGTCCTCACCATCATGATCTTGCGAGTACAGTGAGCCGGTACGATCGACCGTGTACACGGTCGAGGTTGAATTCCACATGTTCACATCGGTGTTCGCACCGACACGAAGTGTCCCATACACATCACCCCCCGCGGTCTTGGTGTTCATTGGGTATGCGGTGCCACTCTGGAGGTAGAGCGTCGAACCATCCCATGTGGTCGCACCTCCTCCCACTGTGTTCGTAAAGACCCCCTGGACACTGAGTGTGGTACCGGAAGTTTGCGTATACGCCGCAGCTGAGGTCAGTAAGAAGTTTCCAGTCGTAGTTGCGCTACCGAGCATAGTCCACCCGCCACCCACGCCATTCAAAGTAAGATGATGGAACGACGATAGACCCGGGGTGATTGTCTTGCCGGTTTCAGTCGCATTAAAGACCACGCCACCACCGTTACTGGTGAAGGTACCCTGATTCACGTACGAACCACCAATCAAAAGGTCATTGGTATTTGCGGCACTATAGGTTGCGTTTGCTCTGATCCACACCATGCCGGATACCGTCAAGAGCGGGTTAGATGCCGTTACGTTCACTGTGACAGGGTTCGTACCGTTACCAACGGAAAGTGTCGCCGCGCTTGGTGTACCCCCGGACAACGTATAAGTCGGACTTCCCGCACCACTTGGCGCAAGTACCAGATGATGATAGGCAAGTGCCGGAACGGTCATCGCACTCGTGCCGGCAAATGTCGTCGTAGACGTATTTGCGGTAAAGGTGCCGGCAACCGAAAGTACCGCACCCGCGCCGTTCAGAGTCCAATTGACCGAGCCTGCGTCAAGTACGTGTGTTGCCGCTACCGTCAGCACCCCTGTCACAAGCACGTTTCCATTGCCATTTTTCGTCGTCGTATATGCAGTGCCGTCACCCAACGTCAAATTATTGAACGTCCAATCGTTTGCGCCACCAAATGTGCCGCCCTTACCGACCGTCACAGTGCCCGCAGAAAACGCAAGCGTACCATCGCCCGATAGAGCACCGTTTTGTACATTCAGATTCACAGCACCGGAGACAGTACCGTCCGACACGGTCATCGCATTTCCAACCGTCGTCGATGACGCGATTGTCCATGCACCGTCCGCACCCGAGAATGTCAGATTGTAAAAACTCGACGAAGGTGCAACCGTTTTGCCTGTTGTGGTCGCGTTCAACGTGACAGTTGACTGTGCCGCAGTAAAGGTCGCACTTGCGTCGGCAATAAAACTCCCGCCAATGCTGTGCGACTCACTTCCAACTGCAGTAAATGTACTTCCACTGGCAAGTCGCAGAGTACCGTCATACCCAGCGCCCGAGCCGCCACTCTGAAGTGTGACATTTCCACCTGGCGCAAATGTTTTACCAGTCCACACGTGAAGCGAGGTTTCCGGAGAAACGGTGAGCATGCCACTCTCTGCGTCAAATGGTACATCCGCGTGCTGGTCACTGTCATACGGCATCATGTTCGCGATTGTAAGTGCGTCAACGCTTTCGTGACGAACAATCACTCGATGTTCATACAGATCGAATCCGGTGATGTCAGACTGCGGCGAACGTGAGACAACCGCCGCTTTGGTTGTTGTACCAAACACAAACGCAACGAGGGACACGTCTCCGCTATACGTTACATCATTGAAGGTGAATGTGCCGGTTCCGGCATCGCAATGCGTGTCATAGGTGGCACCACCCGAAACCACGAGACGAAGCACCTGTGTCGAACCGTTACAGGTCGCCGGTGCGCCACCTATACCTTCACCTGCGTACACTGTTCCCGAAACATCGATCGTAAAGCCGGAGTCATCCCATCGCAGTGATCCGGCGCCAACTACAGGGTCTGAGTCGTAATCTTCACCATCATAATTGCCGTTGTGATTTCGAAACCACCAGTACGAACTTGCTGTGCCCGACGCTGTAACGTTATACCCTTCCGTGATACCGGTCGAGGTACTGAACGCAACACGCTGAATTTGAAACATTGGGTTTGCATCGATGGTGGTCGAAGACACGGTGAGCATCGTACTGCTTGCACCGACCGCGGTGAGAGTATACACACCGTCTGAAAGCGAGGTTACCGTCGAACTTCCAAGTATGGAGAAGCCATGCGTGTCCATGTCGGTCATACTGTAGTACTGCGCCGTAACCGTACCGTTCTCGACCGACAAACCGTAGCTCCCCGAACCCTGATTGCTGATTGTGGTCGAAGCACTCGCACCACCCACCACATGAAGTGTCGCATTACTGAAACGTGCGGCTGCGCCGGACGCAAAGCGAACGTCGACCTGTCTCGGACTTCCACCGATGCCTGTGCCGTCAAAATCGGTTGCATGCGACCAGTAGTCGGCACCGCTCGTACGTTCGTACGTACCATATATATACAAATCGCCATCCTGCGCAGCATGATCTTGGCTGTAGAGTGAGCCGGTTTGTTCAACCACAGCACCGGTCGAACTCGCTTGCCACATGCGAATATCGGTGTTTGCACCAATGCGCAGGGTACCATACCCTTCGGCATTCTGTGTTTTAGTACCGACTGTGTAACCGGTGCCCGAATTGAGGTAGAGAGCGGAACCGTCCCAAGTGGTCGCAGACGGCGCACTGTTCGTAAAGGTACCGAGTACCTCGATCGTTACCCCGCTTCCTGCGGTAAAGCTTGCCGCGTTCGCAATCGTCCACGCACCGGTCGAGGTGGCGTTGCTACTTACTGTCCATCCACCTGAAGCATTGTTAAATGTCACCTGATTGAACGCGTTTTGTCCGGGATTGATAGTGTGACCTGTCGCGGACGAGTTGAAAAATACCGCACCGTTCCCATGCGCCCAGGTACCCCCCGTAGTCAGGAAACTACCTCCCACCGTGAAGGTGCCGGAAGGAAGTGTCGTTGTGCCTTGCACAAAACGTACGGTGCCACTTGCGGAAAGATTGGTATCGGCGAGCGTGAAGGTGCCACCCGCACCGTCAAACAGCACTGTGTGAAGGTTCGATCCGTTGGTGCGTATGGTTTCTGCGATATACGACGTAAAACGAAGCGTGCCGCTATTATGCGCAATGGTACCGCCCGTATTGATGAGCGACTTACCGATTGCAAAAGTCCCCGAAGGCAATGTGAGTGTGCCATTACCCACGCGTACCGTTCCGGATGTGGTTGCATTGGTGTCTGTCCATGACCAACTGCCCGTACCGGATACCGTAATATTTTGAAGCGGTGATCCGTTCTGATATATCGTTTTTGCGCCGGCACCGGCCAACTCTACCGTCCCACCGTTGTGCTGAAGTACGCCACCCGTATTAGTGAGATTCCCCGACACTGTGGTCGTGCCGAGTGCCAGCGTAAGCGTACCGGTTGCAACGGTAAGTGTATTCCCAATCGTGACCGTCGGTTGTTCGAAGTACCAGTTGCCCCCAACGCCGTTTGCGGTCAGATTCCAAAACGATGAGGCGCCCGGGTAAATGGGGTTACTTGTCGAGGTTGCGGTGAATGTCACCGTACCCGCACGCGCTCCGAAGCTTCCGTAGTTACGGAAGTATCCGCGCACTTCGAGTGGATAGTTCAGTGCAGACACATCGAACGAATTTGCGGTCGCGATCGTAAGATCTGTCAACTTGACCGCACTCTGCAAAGCGACACTTTTTGAACTACCGTTCACATGCACCGCACCGAGATCTTGCTTACTCGCAGTCGAGTCAGTGATAGTGACCGGCGTCGTTGCGCCGTCAAACGTCGTGGTGCCGGTACCCTTCACAAACGTCGTACCGAGTGCAAACGAGAGATTCCCCCCGATTATCATATCTGAAGCTGATACGGAAAGTGTCCCGTATGTCACAGTGAGATTTTTGTTCACATCCAGCAGACTTGCAAGTGTCCATGTCGCGGTACCGCTCTGTCCAAACGTAAGGGTATTGAACGCGTACTCACTCGCACCCGAGGAGTCAATAGTTTCAAGCGAGGACGTCGCAGTGAATACGACCGTGCCGTTCCCTGCCGCAAAAATACCGGTATTATTCCAGCTTCCATGTACGTAAAAGGTGTTACTGTCTGCGGTCGTAGTCCCTCGTATAACGACATCATGCGCATACAGGGTGCCGGAGTTTGCGCTGTCGGGACGATACGTGCTTGAGCTGGCTACATACAGTTTTGTATCGTAGTACCCCGCTGAACTGGTGGCGACATATAGGTCGTTCCCCGTGTCAACGTCAAAGAAGAGATCTTCATCACCCGACGACGTGTAGTCGTAGAGGGCTATGTTTGCATTGCTTGTGGTTGTGGCATCCTGTGACCCGATGGTCAGGTGTCGCTCAAAGAGCTCGACACCCGTCATGTTTCCAAACCCGTCATAACGTGTGACCGCCGCCGCCTCCTGTGAGTCACCCACCCCGTCTATAAAGACCGTAATCACATCACTCGGGAACATGGTGACGTTTGCGATAGACCACGTTCCGCCTGAAATAGTGCCGATTTTCCCGGCCTGAAGCACGCCGTTTACCGCGACACGCACATCACCCCCCGAAGCGACCGGAGTACTCTCGTCATATTGTTTGATAGTCCCGGAGATAGTGATACCCTCCGACCACGAAATAGTCCAGTCGTGCAAGACGGGGCAATCGCCCGATACACAGACGAAATTCGCGACGTAGCGGATTGTGCCGTACGTTGCATACGAAACGTTTGTAAGGTCGATACGGTTACTCGTCGTCCCCACCCCATTGCCGGGAAGCGCTTCGTCGGGAATGAGCGCCCATGTCTCACCTGCATCGTTCGAGTATTCGATTTGATACAATATATATCCATCGTCAGTGGTGTCGGTCGAACTGGCAATACCCCACCGCGGGCCGGTGCCGTCAGTAAATACAACAGGATCTGAAACTATGGAGCCGGACGTGTAGGCGGTATAGCGACGCGCCACCAGGTGGAGTGGCTCTCGACGCACAGCCTGCGTATTACCATCACTCTCGAGCTGTTGCGCTACCGACCATTGTGCACCATTCCAGTAGGAGAAGAAGTAATCGTCCGCATCATCGTCGTAGTACAACCCAAGAATGTTTCCATCGCCGGTCCGAGCAGTGAAGGCGCTATACGCCTCACCAAGCGTACTCACGTTTTGCGCAATTGTCACCGGTGTCGTCCGATCAAGCACGCGATACTGCTCGGTCGTCACCACCCCATCACCGTACGTGAAGAGTACATTGCCTTCACGGCCGGCCGTAGTCTCGTACTGACACGACACTTGATTGTTGATCTCATTTACGCCATCCACCTCCAGCTCAGTCGACGCGCCCCATGCATTCGTCGTGCCATCCCATTCGGCATAGCCAATGTCGGTATCTTCATCGGTATACACGACCGTGATACGATCCGTTCCAAGGTCGCGACACATCGACGCTTTGTTGTGATCATTACCGATCGCGGTCGTCGTCGTTGCTTGCCATGACCCGTTCCAGCGCTTAGAAGCAAAGTTATTGTTGGTACCATTACTAAAGACAATCACCGCATCGGTACCAGAATCTTCATACATAACCGCCATACCCTCGTCGGTCGCTGCACCGGCGTTTCCGACCAAGGTCGAGTTGCTCCACGTACCACTTCCATTCCACACCTGCGCTTCATAATCTGCGGTGCCAGCATTGTTGAAACGCGCCATCAAAATAATCTCGTTTGAGTCCGTGTCTGCTGCGAGCTGTATCCATTCACAGTTTTGTGCAATGGTAAGATTGATCGTACTCGTACCACTCCAGTCCGTACCATCCCACGTACGATACACGGCATCCTGCCCGCTACACGCGACAACCATCGCCCGCCCCGAAAGACTTTCGTATGTAATATCGTACCCTCGATATGCCACATTCGAAACGGTTGGCACCATTGTCACCAGGTCAGACCAACTTGCAGTATCACCGTCATACACTTGCGCCACCACCTTCCCCGAAGCACCCTCGGTCGCCATGAGGTACTCATTTCGAGTCGGCGCGGCGTCGACCCGCACCCAATCAATACGTTCACTCACGTTCTGGGCGCTTTTTTCCGTCCCCCACGCTTGTCCGTTCCAAATACGGTAGCGGGGTGTTTGGATGTTACCCTCCACGTATGCCGTCATCGCTTCGCGAATCGTTGAGGTGATACGAACCTCATCAGACCCATAGGTTTCCGTACTGTTGAGTAGCGCGGTGTCGAACTGCTCGTCAGTGGTCTGATACCATGTCGAAACGAGTACCGATGTGTCCACCGTAAAGCTCCTCACCGGTGAATACACACTCCACGCATCACCTCCCCCTATATCGGAATCGATTGCACGCACGCGCCACCAGTATGTTGCACCATTCGTAAGCGCGTCTGCGCTTTGTATCGTAAACTGAATCGTGTCTCCTTCAACAAATTGTGAGGTATCGGTTGAGCTTGCGGTATTCACAAACCCGGCATGCACCCCCGACCTGCGCGTAGTTGACGCGGCAAAGTCAGGCGTCGACGACCACTGAAACTCATACTGCAAATTATCACCCTGCGGGTCGGTGGAGTAGAATGTGAACGACGGTGTCGTCGTGCCGACCTTTTCATTGTCGAACAGGGTATCGAGTGTTGGTTGCTCTACTGCAAGACCCCACGAAATAGTCCAGCTATTGAGGCGCGGTTTCGCTCCTCCGAGGTCTCGAAAATTTGCCCGCACCCGTATTTTGCTATACACACTTGGATCAAGCGACAAGAGCGATATCGGTTGCGTCACATCATGTCCGGCTACGTTGTCCGGCAATGCTGAGTCCGGTATGAGTGCCCACGCACCGGTCGCTTCCGTATAGTATTCGAGATGATACTTGATATCGCCGGCATTTTCAGCATCAGCCCAATCGAGTGTTCCCCATGCATTACCGGTCGTCCGCCAATCAAAGTCGATCATGGGACTCGTGCTGGTGCCCTCGGTCAAGGGTGGCGTGAGCACGATATCGTTCGTCGACGTCGCCTCGGTCGATTCGAGATCGTCCTGCTCAAATTGCTCAAAGGTGGTCTGGTGCCAGGTAGAAATAGTGATAGACGAGCTCGCGGTAAAGCTCCACGGGAGAGACCATTCACCCCACTCACCACTGCCGTTGGTATCCTTTGCTCGCACACGCCACCAGTAGGTACCGTCCGCAAGCGACGTCGTGGGGACAAAACGCACGGTTTCCCCGCTATTAAACGGCGCGAGGTCGTTGGTTGATATGATATTTTTAAACTCACTGTTATCGTTTTCACTCGTACTCTCTATCTCCTGCGATCCAAACGTATAGTCATCGTCAACCTCGATTTGATAATCAAGTACGTCCCCCTTGCCGTCTTCCGCCACAAAAGTAAACCAGGGGGAGGACGAAGCAAGCGCTTCGTAGGTAAAGGGTGTCGCGAGTGTCGGTGCAACGGGTGGTGCATTGGTAACAAGTTGCGGGTACCGATCGTAGTCGTTCAGTGTCGTACCGTCAGCATTGACGAGGCGGAAACAGTAGTTGGTGCTGGAGGTTGCGTTGTGTTGGAGCACAAAATCAAGCTCGGCCTCTTCACCATCAGCAATCGCGCTTGTGTTCGTCGCGGTATTATTCTCTTCCTCGTACGACAAAAGCACATCAGTGGTCGAGAGGGTGGTGGTCGAGAGGGTGGTGCCATCTGCAGGCGCGTTGTTATACCCCCGCCAAGGCTCACTACTCCCTATCGCACCAACCTGTTGCCAGGAAAGTGACGCCGAACACTGCGCACCCTCCGCCCACTGCAGTGACCACATCGCAGTAGTGGCGGCAAGCGTTACGTTGGTGTCCTCAATCGCTAGACGAAGCCGCAACACCTCGCCACTGCTCGGAGCATGACTTGCACCTATTGCTTCATCCTCGATCAGATTGTACGCACCGGATGGGTACGCATCGGTCGGCGTGATACCGCTGGTATTTGCAAACCACTTGTAATGCGTCTGCGTGAGGTACGGCTGCCGCTCCCATGATATTGTCCAATCGTCCAACGTCGGTGACTCGTTTGTATTTGACGTGAGTGTCGCTTTGAGACAGAGTCGATTGTAATCAGTGGTGGTTGCGATTCCGGAAAGATCCAGTGGGGACGAGGTTGCCGCAAAACCATCTTCATTACCGGGAAGCACGCCGTTCGGTACCACCGCGGTACAGGTGGATGATGCGGCGGCAGCCCACAGTACCTGCACCTCAACGCTCGTATTACTTGGCTCGGTTGCACTCCACAGCGCTTCACCCCATGACGACTGTCCAACGACGAGGTCGAAATCAACGATCGGAGACACGATATTTCCTACTGACGCTTGGTACCGTTGCGGTGCGAGTGCGATCGGCTCCGCATAGGGTGATGTATCATCCGGCATCGAGGTTTCAAGTGTCTCACGCGAAGACCACCCGCTCCCGTTCCAATAGGAGAAGTCGAAGCGATCATTCGTATCATCCCGAAAAACCGCAAGGATTTTGCCGTCACCGGTCCGCACTGAACCGGCAGTCCACGAGTCCTCAATCGTCGTGATGCTTTGCTCGGTAGCAGCAAAACTTGAGCCCGTCCACACACGATAGCGTGCGTTCGTTTCATCACTGTACGGTATCATCAGGTAGCCATCACGGCCGGTCGTCGTTTCGTACTGGCAAGAAATCGGTCGTGCATGATAGGTCGCACTTCCTTTTCCATCGTTGTCGACCTGTGTCGTACCCGCCACATACGTATCCCATGCATTTGTCGCACCGTTCCAATACGCAATCTGCACCTGCGCATCTTCGTCGATATAACACAGTCCAAGGTTGTTGGTACCATCATCCGCCACTAGCTCACCCCACTCGAAGTCGTCCTGAGTATTGCGACTGGTATACGCAGTCCACGTTTCCGCCGCACTGTTCCACACTGCACCCACAATACCGGGTGTTTGCCCACCGCCGTTTCCAAGGGCAACGACGGCTTCTTCACCCGATTCTTCCCACTCAACTGCCATACGCTCGAACATCTCCTCACCAAGTGTATTGGCACCACCCGTGTACGAAGTAATGTTCCACTTCGTTGTTTCATCCCTATAGACTTGCACCTCGAAATCAGATGTCGTGTTCGCGGAATCCGCCTGTGCCACCATTACGATTTCGTCAGAACTCGGGCTTGCCGCAAGCTTGATCCAGCTGCAGGGTGCGTTGAACTGCAAATCGATGGTCGAAGTGGCCGACCAATTGGTGCCGTTCCACACCGAGTAACTTGCCTCATAGTTGGTACCGGAATTGTAACAAAAGACCGCAACCGCGTTGCCGGACAACGATTGATACGCGATATCGAAACCGCGACGATCGATACTCGTCTGATTCGGATTAAGCTCGGTTGCAGTACTCCATGTTCCCGCTGTGCCATTGTACACCTGTACATTGACATCACTGTTCACATCCTGTGTCCCCAGCACATACTCATTGCGAGTAGGCGATGACTCGAGCACCGTCCAGCTGATCCGCCCACCCACGTCCTGCGCAGAGCCCTCGCTCGACCACGCAGTCCCGCTCCATGTGCGATACCGTGGCGTGGTACCCGCGCCCTCGCCGTACGCGACCATTGCACCGACAGGCGGTGTGGTTGCGATACGCACCTTGTTTTCGCCGTAGGTTTCAGTACTTATAAGTGTCCCATCGTCAAACTGCGCATCTTCGCTCTGATACCACGCCTTCGGGTCGGTACCGGAGACGTACGTAAAGCTCTGCACCGCTGACCACTCACCAAAACTGTTTGAACCGCTCGTATCCTTGGCACGTACCCGCCAATAGTAGGTGGTGCCGGTCGTAAGAGCAGTTTGTACCGAGAAACGAATGCGATTACCTTCGGTAAAGGGTGAGGTATCCCCACCGGACGTCACATTGGTAAAGCAATTTGGCGAGCACCCCGTTTCGTTATCTGATGTGCGATCGGCAAGTGGCGAGGTGTCGAGATCTGCGTCATCATCATACTGTACCTGGTAGACCAAGTCGGACGTGCCATCCAGATCGGTCGCGCTAAAATCGAGGTACGGGGTCGATGAACCGGTCTTCTCATTATTGAATGGCACATCATACATAGTCGGCATTTCCGGCGAGAGGTTGAACGCCTTCCAGTACCCCAACAACCGATACTCATCAGCGGTCGTCGACTCCGCGTAGTATTCGATGGTGGCACTTGCGGTGTTGTCCGCCTGCACATGCATGCGTCCCATATTGAAGCCGGTCCCCGCACCGTCCGAGTATGCAAAATCGAGCGTGCGTCCCACCGCCGAACCGTTCGCATGCACACCGAGCACGTTCGACCCACTGGTGTTTGTGGAGTACGCAAGCAACACTTCGGCGATATTGTTCTTGTACGCGCCGTACCCGTCGAGTGCGCGATCCTGCCATACCGTCGCCGAGGTCGGTCCCGTGAAATCATCCAACCGCTCCTGATAGGTCAACTCGTCCGGCAACGTGGACCAGTACCCAAGCAAGTAGTAATCGACCGAAGCGGCAGCCGCACCCTCGACCTGCGCATACCCCTGTATGGTAGCGTTCGACGTCGAGGCAAGTACGTTCATGGTGATGAAGTTGGCACCACCGTTTGCGCTCTGGTGTATTTTAACCAAGCGACTGAGCGTTGGTGCGGAGCTGTACCAACGCACACCCGCGTCATAGTCGGTACCTGCGGCAAAATTGGCGAGTGCCATTTCAACCACGTCTGCATCACCCACTCCGTATCCGGAAAGGTTGATGTTATTCCATGTCGCATCATTCGTGGTACCCAGATTTGGGTCGATGTTTACTAATCGCTCCACATAGGTACCACTCGTCCAATACCCAAGGATGGTGAAGGTTACTTCCGCCGCCACATCAGAGTACACCTGAATGGAAGAAGTCGCCGACGCCTGCACGTGCATCGTAACGGTTGACAAGCCGCCGGTCACGCCGGATTCATGGAGCAAAAGGTACCGGTTCAGTGTTGAGGTGGCGGTCGAGCGCACACCACCATACCGTTCACGGTTGTTACGACTGTTGGTAATGGCGACTTCAACAATCGCATTAGCCGGTACTCCATAGCCTGCGAGGCTTACCGTTCCCCATGTGTCATCACTGGCTGCACTGAATGTCTGGTACATCTCGGTATAGACCGCGAGTGCGTCCGACGCAAGCTTCCACTGGCGCGCCTCGACAAATGGCAATCCACTGCCCGAACGTACTTCCGCAGGACCGAGGAGGTAGAGATACGGGGAAACATCCGGTGCGTCGTACTCGTAGGAAAAGGTCTGTGTCTCACCGGCTGTAAGGTCGACGGTCCAGGTAAGGCGTTTTGCGCCGCCCCACACACTCGTCTCTGCGCCACCTGCGTGCACCAGCACAAAATTTTCCGGTACCGCCTCAACGAATTGTCCCGTGAAGTCGCTCGTCGCAGTAAGCTCTAGCTCCATCACGTACGATGCCTTGGGCCAGATACGTGTCGCACCACTGCGACGAATGGTGAACGGCACCGACTCACGTACTTCAAACGCGTCACTCACCCGGTGCACCACCTCTCCATTTAGGTTTACGTGCGTCAATTGCAAAGTGTATGTCCCCACCGTACGCGGGCGGTACCACGCAAGGTAATCGGGGTCATCGGTGACATTGTTTGCTCCACACGTACCCTGTGGTTCCACCCCCACTTCCTCGGCGTTACCCTCAGGATCCGTCACGGTCAGATGCAGTTCTGCGTTACAGATCGTATCACCCTTGTCGTCGAGGGCCGCCATATGAAATTCAATGGAATCGTCGGGCAGATAGATGGATTGTGGCGTATTGATCGCAAGTACCCCCCAGTAGAAATCAAACGAATCGGTAAAAACGGTGCCGAGCTCATCGACACTGATCTCGAGGGTATAGAGACCCGGTTGAATAGCTCGCGGCATCTCGGTCATACGTATCGTCCACTGCCCCTCGGTGCCATAGATGACCTCGAACCGCGCATCCTCAACGCGTACTCCGCCATGCAGGAGGTGTACCTCACCAACCTGCGCCAAGCGCTCACGGAATAGCCCCCGGAAGAAACGATTCACGACACCCTTTTGCGCACGGTACTGCAACGCAAACTCCGGTCGATCACCAAGCTCAAAATCGCGAAGCGCTTCGCGAAATGCGTGGAAGCGGGGGTCACGTAACTCTCGCATATACGCAATCCCTTGGAAGAGGTCCGGTCGAGCAAGTGGTTCATACACCGACACCGCGGGTATCGGAAGTTCCTCCAATACACCAAACACAAAGGTAGATGACGCGAGACGATATCGTTCAAACAATGTGGACACGCGTCCGTCCGCCAAGCGTGTTTCGGTCGTGTGCATATCTTCGGGGAGTACAAATGAAAGCGTGCGGACTCCCGCGGCATACTCACTCAAAGCGGGGGTAAGTGAGATAGGTCCGCGCGCAGAGAGTCGCTCAGCGGCATGTGGTATGAATACGTCACGTGACGCACCAAAGGAAAGTGGTGACACGTCAGCATCATCGGAAAGCGTGACACTATTTTCGTCTCGTTCACTCACCACGGACACGACCGCACCTTCCTCCGGCTCCGCAAGACCCAAATACTCGATGGGCGAAGCAGTCAACGCAGGCGCATGAAGCCGTGCAGCCTCGTCGACCTGCTCGTTACCAAAGTAAGCGTACAGCGATGTTGTACCGCGCGATCCGCCATCAGATAGTTCGACGGCATACTGCGCTTCCTGATCGACGTACGTATACCTGAACTCTTTGACCGGAATCTCCGTTCGTGTACCTGCGTCAAAAAAACGTATATCCCTGCCGTCGAGTGCCGCGTGTGTAAAAAGGTCTGCGAGTGTGCGGTCGACACTCACTTCATACAGCGTCGGTATGTCGCCCTCATTCACATCACCATGCGGAATAAGGGTGAGAGGCATGCGATACTTGAAAGCGCTTCGCCACCACACACTGCGCGTCGCATCACCCTCGTCACTGCGCGCCTCGATCAGCAATTCCCCTGCTCGCTGAACCGGAAAGGAAAGGTCGATCGCAAAAAACCGAGTTTCATTGGCCATGAGCGCAAACTCCTCATCGGTCGCATACCCGTTTGAGAGATTGGGAGCAACCACCACCTCAGGTGCACCACCAAACAATCGAGCGAGTATACTCCCTCCTTCTGCGCGTTCCGCTGCAAGAGGAGATATCGCCACCTCCTGCCACGCACTCTCATAGGCGAGTGCTGCATCGACTGACACGCGCTCGTTACCGACAATACAGTTGGTCTTGTCCGCATTGAAACTGTTACACACCTCTGTCTCACCCGTCGCCTTGCACGTGTACGTTGTTGAGAGTGAAAGAGCGGCATCGTACGCAGCATCATCAAAAGCGGCGCTATCCTGGGGCGATACCGTGTTATCTCCAGATTCTTGTGTTCCCGAAGTTGCCCCTTCGTTCGAAACGACGGTATCGCTTGTCACCTCACCTGCATCATTGTTCGGCACATCCACTCCGTCTTGGGTATCCTGTCCCGCTACTTCCGCATTCGGCATAGCCTCAGACTGAGCATCGTCAACAGGTGGTACGGCATCACCGGTCGGAACGAAGGCCTCGTCACGTGCCACTTCGTCACTCTCATCTGTCTCCCCACTTTCAACCGCGGTCTGCGAAACGGTCACATCACTCGCCATGGCGTCTGTAGCAGATGTCTCCTCACCATCACCTAGCTTCCACCCGCTTTCACAGAAGTACGCCACTTCACTGTAACTTGGTGTCATGTGTGTTTGCGCGACATCTTCAACCCGCTCCAGGACGCGCACGACCTCGGCCTGTCGACCGAGGTGTGTGACCAAACTGAAGGATGTGTCTTCATCGGAACTGTTGGTCACGGCAATATATGCACGAGCTGAAGTGAGGCCGTCATATATGTCGGCATCGCTTCGAAGTACCAACTGTTCCCCGAGCGTCTCTTCGGTTTCCGTAAGTTCAATGCGCTTGTTATCCGCAACGAGCAAGTCCGGCCGCGCAGAATCTTCCAACACCGCGAGCTCCTCCACGATATTGTCTGCAACAGGAAGGGCTTCGTCTGCGGACGCAACCTCATACAGCGTGTCAACCCACACACTATCCAAGAACACTTCGGTACGAACGGTGCTATTGCGCACAAACTCCACCTCCACCTTGAAGTCCTGCAGTGCGTCCCATGCCGCAAGGTCGGGAAGCGGAAAGGAAAGGTGACCACCGCCGTTCGCATTTGAGAGTTCGCGATCGATATACACCTGCCCCGCGATACGCCACTCACCTCGGTAGTGATAGCGCACCACGATGGAATCCGGTGTGAACGGCTCCCCGAACGTGCGCGCGGCAAGCGAAAGGCGGAGTGTATACCCTTTAATCGTATGCTCAGAAAGCACGCTTCCAATATCAAACCGTTCAAAGAGGAGCGTATGGCATTCTTTACCGAGTACCGTACAGCTTCGCATATCCTCTTCGGGACTCCGTGCAAACGAACGTGACTCTTCGATGTCCACCGTATCCGCATCGCTCGAATCCGTATCATCACCCTCTTGTGACACTACGGTATCGATCGCTTCAGGCGCACTTTCTGTGACCATTTCAGTATCAGAGTCCGAAACGCCCTCACCTACTGAAACATCCTGATTAAACATGACGGCAGTACCTTCATCTTCAGCACGTACCGTGCGACCGACAAATCCCCGAAGCGTGTCAAAAAGATACGCAGACGGTGAGACATCCGGAATCGGAGTCGTGGTGTCCTCTTCGACAGGTGCAACCGCGTCAACAGGCTCTGCGCCCTCCTCCGACGCGGCCTCATCCTGTACTTCCGCATCACCCCACTCACCCTGTGTCGGTGTGGGAGTATCGACGAGATCCTGTTGTACGCCTGTCGTACGATCGCCGGTGTCACCCTCGGTCACTATTACAAATGCACCATTATCGCGCGTGAAGTCATCAAAGGTTGCGCGTTCACCCAGCGCCTGCTCCAGTGCATGATTCTCCTTCTCCCATCCTTCACCCACTACTGAAACAGGAAACACATGTATCAAACGCTCCTCGATACCCGCAAACGCGGAAACAACGTACATGGCACAAAGTGCAAGGAGAAAAAACACACCGCGTGTTTTGTATCGTGTGAATACTTTGCGATGCATGCCCATACCAGAAAAAACGGCGTTCGCCGGCCTCATCTGTAACTACAGTATCGCACATTTTGCGTTCAAATTTCACGTTTTTTTAGGCATCTAGGGGAGTATTCTGTGGATAGCACACGAATGAACTGCTTACATACAGCATACTTGTGGCACACACCGCTCACCCCACCCCAGGAGGTCTCAGGGCGTCTAAGGACGTGAGTTTTTATCCGGTGACACGTCCCCCCACAAGAAGCCCGCCACACGTGCAAACAAAGCGCGCGTGGCGTGTCGTACGCGCTTTGCCGACACCAACTGGCAAAAAAGGAAACGAATTTGGAGAACACGCAAGAGCGTACCTGATGCGTCCTTACCTGTTGTATACGATGCTACCGGTAGTCACGTGAAGAATTACAATACTAATACCTGTATTGGTACTGTAATTTAATACCTATTTCAACAACTTGCGCACATCCTCGATCTCTTTGTCGATGAGTTCCTCTGAAATATCGAGTGCGTCTTTGAGTGACTCAAGTATGTTACGCTCGTTATCGGTCATGTTCGGCTTATGGGAAAGCGCGAGCACCTTTTCTTCGATTTCGTCGCGAAGTACACCGAAAATGTTGATGAGTTTGTCGCCCGCTTCTGCCGCTTCACGCTTGATGCGATCCTTCTCTTCGGTATGTCGCCGTCTATCTTGAATGAGAATCGTCACAACGACCGCGAGACACGCCATGAACAGAAGTGATACCCAATATATGGCGCTAAACCCACTTGTCTTTACCTCGGTGGTCTCCACCTGCTTACTCACACCCGTCACCTCAACCTCCACTGAAGCATCACGTGTGTTACCAGCACGATCGCGCGCAATGACCTGTATGATATGTTTACCCGGCTCGAGGTTCGCCACAGTAAACGCCCCTCCGACAAGCTCAGAGGGCTGTACATCCCGGGGACGCCCGCCGTCGATAACAAGCTGGTACAGGTCAAGGCCGGAAAGTGTGTCGACCGCCTCAAACCTCGCTTGCGCGGTATTGTCACCTCCGACACCTGTGACAGTAAATTCTTCGGGGGGTGTGGTGTCAATACGAATTGCGTAGTGTGTTGAGGAGCTCCAACCGCCACGATTCTTGTAAGAGATATGAAAATACCACACGCCATCAGTAATTCCGCTCTTTTTCCATGACGCTATTGGCGGTTCGTGCGCTTCTGCCGGTTCGCTTTCTGGCACATCATCAAAGCCGGCCTTCATTCCGGTCACACCGTAGGGAATATCCCATGCAAGCACCGCCTCCGTGAGGTTATACCAGACAGCCTGGTCGGGGTGCGAGGTACTCTTCACCACCGGTGCGTCCGGCGCGGGAATATTGACCTGTCGTTCCTTGGGTGCGGCCTTGGGTGGCGTCACAGGGGCTGGTGCGGCAGGTGCGGCAGGAGTAATAGTGAACGATCCCCCTGCAGGAGTACCGGTCAGTTTGTTCGCTCCCCCAACAAGGAGCTGCGGGGCTTTAAAAGAAATCTGTGCAGTCCCCTCTTTTTTCGCACGAAATGTGATTGTAAAGATAGTGGCACGCCCGCTTGCGGAACCCGTCGTACCGCACCCAAACTCAATCGTTCCTGCTGTATTGTTGGGTGTGGGTTCCGGAGTACACAAGCTAAACGCGGCATCTTTTGTTGCCGAAACAACAGTGAGCAGTGCCGGATCGAACGTCACACTTCCGCCGGTCGTGAGTCCCCGTAGCGACTCTCCGGCTGTATCGGCGGCCACTTTTACCTGAAACGACTGTCCAACCGAGTATGAACCGCTTGCGGGCGTAAGCTCATACGTCGCGGCATGTGTTTGAACAAACGACACCAAACATGCGGCTAACAAAAACGATACCCGCAGTAGTAGGGTCAGAATCGCTGAATACGGCCGTGTACCTGTCGCATTCGTAGTGTAGTGTGGTGTGCATTGCTCGCTCATAGCAAGGAGCGAGTGATTTACTCGCGTGAGTGTTGCTCGTCGACCCGCACCACGTTGAGGCGCAGACCCTTTGATGCCCGGCCGACAAGCGGTAAGCGCAGTGCGAGTACCCCGTCTTTTGTTTTTGCTTCGGCACGCTCCGGATCGATCTGGTCGGGAAGAATAATCTGACGATAAAAGTCGCCCCAATGACACTCCTCGAGAGTGTAGTCGCCATTTTGTGTGCTGTGGACTTCGTGCATCAGACTCTCTGGACGCGCTGCTGAGCCTTGAATGTTCACGACGTCGTTCTCACCCGAAATAGAAACATCGAGCGTACGCATATCCATGCCGGCAAGCTGCGCATAGATAATGATTTCATCGTCGGACTGAAACACGTCAACGGGAAGCTGGAGTGCGTGTTCGGGCACGACTTCTTGCGAACCACCGTGCTGCGTCGACGCACCTTCAGTCGGTCTGCCGCTTTGATCGACCAGACCTTTGCCTTTGAGTTTATCCATGAATGTACCCATAAGAAATAATGAACTTAGACACTAATGAACATGCGTGACGGTCTGACGCCCGGGAGACGTGAGATCGTTGATGTGATAAGTATAGCACGACACCTGCATGCGGCAGCTGGAAAACAACCGGACTACGTGTGGATAAACCTTAAAACCTACATGAGAAACATACTTACCCCGTCCAATGGTACAGCATGATGGAGAAGTCGGGCAACGAGACAAGACCGTCTCCGTTGATGTCTGCCGCCGTACTTGCCGTGTTCCAATTGAAGAGCAGTATCGAAAAATCGACCAGGTTCACAAATCCGTCACAATCAAGGTCGCCCTTTCCGATACAGCCGGTATCGGCAACTTCCACCCCAATACCAATCGTCAATCGCGCACTCTTGTCACTCTCTATACCACTTTCCATTTTAGCCTGAGCAACCAACTCGTAGGTTCCTTGCGAAAGACCGGTCGAAGGTAGGGTGAGTGTCCACGCACCATTCGTTGCTGCGGTCGTCGTGGCCAGTATGTCACCTACCGACACCTGCGCAAGGCGTGGGCGAAGCCATACGCTGATGTTCGCGCGCGGCACCGAAAAGCCGGAAACCGGCACGGTCGATCCGGGCTCAATCGAACGATTTGCCACCGTGACGGTAGGTGGAAGGAGTACGTTGGCGAGAGTGGTCACCGTATCGGAACGGATCCAAAGCGTGGTCGTGTACGAGGCGCCTCGCACCCCTGTTGAGTCCGTGCCCGATACTGCGTAGGTGTACGACCCGCGATCCATTTGCTCGCTGGTATAATTGAATGAACCGTCACTTCCCGCATTGATGTCACGCGCGAGGGTGCCATCACGCACAATCGACACCACCCCGTTCGGATACCCCCAACCCGTTACGCGCACACCCGCCTGTGGTAGTTTGGTGCCTACATCCGAACTACTGCCACCCCCTCCTCCACTTCCACTCCCCGACCCGTCTCCACCGCTTGCACTGGAACCGGAGCCAGAACCAGAGGCACCGGTTCCGGAGCCCGAACCGGTGCCTATGCAGTCAACGCCAACACAAGTCGACGAAGCGGTTGTCGAAGCGATGCCGGTACCAACCGCGGTACCGGTCGACGTGGATGTGGTTGTGGCGCTTCCCGGTGGAATACCTATCGTAAAAGTGAGTTCGTAGGCGGGGTCGATGATGTTCATGCGGTAGTCGCGACATCGGACAAAAAACGTGTAGGTCAAGGCGTTCTCAAGCCCCGTTTCAATCGCAAAATGCCACGCCGAGTAGCCGGTGGTAGTAGTAGATACGAATGAATACGGCATATCGAGATAATCCACGCTCGAGGTGGCGTAGCGACAAATCGCTTGCTCATTAGTCCGCACGAACATCTGGACACCCTGCGTACCCGCTTGCAGCAAACCGGAGGGCATGGACTCAAGTATGATCGGCGCCTCCTGGTCAGTCGTGTCTGCGGGACCGGCAGTCACTTGTGACACCACCGCGATCATCGTACGCCCGTAATCTATCTCAGCCGCTCCGTTTGCGGTGTATGTGGTGATGGTCACAGGATACGAACCGGTGGCGTGGGTCAGTACCATGTTACTATTACCACTCCCCACTGCAGTCGTCCCGATACGCACTTCAACCTCGTAACCCGCTCCGATGCCCACACTCGTATTAAGGTCAAAACGTATCATACCGTTCGTTCCGGTAGTTACCGACACACCGTCGGTTGCGGCGTTGCGAGTGGCGGAAAGTGGACGTGAGGTAAACGAAACGGTCGAGGTACTTCGAAAGCTCAGATCGATATCGGCATAATTGAAGCCGCTTGCGGGAACCGTAAAACCACCGCCGGTAAAGTCCAGCACAATTCGCCCCCCCGCGGGGATTGCCTGATTTGTTCGGAAGGTGATGGTCTGCGCGGCAGACGCACTCGGTGCACTGGTCGACAGCAAGTCACGCACGTACGAAAGGTACACCGTCGCACTGACCTGTGTTCCTACATATAGAAGCGCACACATTCCGACACCAAAAAAACTGGCGACTGTTGCGGTGCGATGGGAAACAATCTTTTTCATACCAAAACTCGTACCTACAGAGGCCTCTTTGTCACTTCATCGATCTCCTTCGCACATGATCAAGATAGAAGTTGAGCAGTATGAGACCTAAAAGCACGCTTCCAATGATACTCACGATGAGCATCGTACGCGTATCGGGTCGACTTTTAACCTCACGTAAGGCCGCTTCCCGCGATTCAAGCTCACGAGCGCGAGCCTCGAGCTGTGCCGCGGTCGCACTGTACTCGTTTTCTGGAACACTCGCAAACACACCGATAGTCTGTGCGCGTTGCTCCTCCTTGTGAAGGTCGCGCACATCGGTACCTATGAGGAGCGCGTACGCCGAAAAAACCAACAACGTCGCAAGCAACAATATCTTGCTATCCCCGCGAGAATACCGCCAAAACATACCCACAGTATACCGTATAAACGCTCGATACCGAGCACCACACGAGTGGATAAACAGTATAGGACTTACGCATTTGGCACATTTCTTTGTCGTCTGCGTCGCAAACCGG
This sequence comes from uncultured Candidatus Saccharibacteria bacterium, assembly GCA_964635195.1. Taxonomy (GTDB): domain Bacteria; phylum Patescibacteriota; class Minisyncoccia; order Phycocordibacterales; family UBA12088; genus UBA12088. The sequence continues at coordinate 49,005 of CAZWNC010000002.1, forward strand.
CTCACAATATATCTCGATATCGCTCGCCGGTATTGCTCCCTGACTTCGCGAACTTCATCCACATGCGCAAGTCCTACAATACCATCATCAACAACCAGACTTTCAATCTAGCACCACACGGCGAAGCGCTAAACCGTTCAGTACATGTAATATAGCTCACTACTGGAAAAAAACGATAGTACCGAGCGATATCAGCACCAGTACCACAATAAGCCACAGTAGGACACGAGATACCCTGCGAGCAAACGTCATATCTTGTCCGACTGCACGCTTCGAAGGTGCAGTATGTCCCGCACGTTTGAGTTCGCGACGAATGTATGAGCGCAATACTCCAAAGGCGAGTGCCACAAGAGCCGCACAGGCACCGGCAACCACCCCTATTTCCTTCCACGGAAAGATCCAAAAGGTAAGTTCGTCTTTCAACGTCTTTTGCGCCGTATCACCATACCCGACGTTTAAGAGTGCGGTGTACCTGCCGAATGCAAAAGAATCAACAGTCCATGCGGCTTCAAACGCACGTTCGGAACGGGGTAAAATGGCGTTTTGTTGTTTCTCATTGAATACAATCTGACCCACCTCTTTACCCAGCATGTTTTTGACAACAATAACTCCACGTGGTTTCTGATGTATGGTACCGGTGTTTTCGACGCGTGTGGTAAACAGTATGCTGGGTTCGGTATAGAGAGAACGATTGGTGAAAAACTCGTGCAGGATCATGTCATCGATCACCTCTCCACTAACCCGTAAGTTCACGAGCGTACCGACATTAAAACCCACCCCTGCACCGTTTTCCGCAGTGCCCTCAGCCTCCCGCATGACAAAAATAGCAGCTGCGTGGGTACCGGGAGAAGCATCCCCCGGCACAGTAATACGATACGGTACCTCTGCAGATCCTCCGACCTCTATCGTCACTGAATCTTGAAGCGGCATAATCCATGAAGCCAAGCGAAGCGAATCAGGCTCCGTTTCTCGCGAAAAAACAGGACGGCCGTTCTGCTCCATGGTGTCTATATTGCGAACATCGATCCGGTAGGTTTGCGTGCCTCCATTTTCGTTTGTTACCACAATCGAACCTTCGATAGTGGCACCCGGGTCGACACTCTCTTCTACAACGCTTGGCTGCACTTTCACTGATATCCCATCGGTCGCGTACGTATACACAGGAAACAGTAAGAGCAGTGCGGAAAACAGGGCAAGGTATCGTGTGTGTGTGTGAGTAGTACTAGCATATCCAACTAACCCGGAGACTGCTCCACTGATATGCGTCACAAGAGACTGCTCCAAGGGCGCTTTTCGGGTCTTATTCTCTTGTGTGACGCACCGGCTTCGCTCACAGTCGTACTCCTTGTGGTTATTTGGGGATGGTATAATACAGGTATTCATGACTCACAATGGTTAACTACAAGCCCCCGCACACACTATGCACGAGGGCTTGGCCACAGCATTCTCTAATAAGTATCTTTAGAAGACCGGAGTCGCTACGTAGGTCAAGGTTGCCGTGTAGTCTTTGGCAGCTTCCTGCAGCTCCATGATCTCAGCCTTGTAGGCAACCGTGGTGGTGCCGATACCTTGTCCTGCGCTCTCCACGACCGCGGTACCATGGTAGAAGACCTCAACCGGGTTGCCGACGAAGTTACCCACATACCCCGCTGCGTTGAAGAAGTCGCCGGAAGCAACCGCAGCATCGTCCGAGGTCAAACCCCAGTGACCGTACGTGTCCAACTGCGAGAAGGTGCCTGCAGGACCCTGCCATGCGGTGGACACCGCCGTGTCAAGACCATCAATAAATGTGTCGATCGTCGCGGTATTGCCCGCGGTAAGGGTTTGATCGGCCTCAACCGTGACTGCAAAGCCGTTGTACGCGTTTGTGTTTACCCGCAACTCCTGCGCAATAACACGTGCTGGCTCGGCCGGCGAAATGATGCCGAAAGGCACCGAGGTGGCGGTCGAAGTGCCGGTGGTGGTATCAACACCATCCACAATCACACCGTTATTGACAGGATTGATGGAAAATTCAAAAACGGTATTTACCTCTGCGGTCACCGTGACATCGTCGATGATGTAGACACGGGTGTCACCTTCATCGGTAATAGGAGTCGCACCAGTACCCTGGAGACTGATGACAAAGCCGGAAAGATCTTCCGCAGCGGGATTGTTCACAAAGTTGACCGCACCCACCTGTATAGTAATCACGCCAGCAGCGACTGTGTCACCCGTGCAGACATTTCCAACGATGTAATCTCCCGCACCCACCGAAAGCTCTATTTCGGATGCGGTACCGCTACAGTTGCCCGGAGTGACCGCAGTAAAACCAGCTTCACCGCTCTGCAAGTCAGAATCAACGAGACCGGTAAAATTAAATCGGTCTGATCCTTCGTCAAAGTAAATTCGAAAATCCTGACCGGTCGTCATGGCATTTGCCGTCGTGAAGGTAATGGTGTGCATGGCGTCGGCATTGATGTCCGAATCTGTAATCGTGTCACTAAAATCTTGCACGTTCGCGGCTCGTGCTTGCGAAACCCATGAGGGCAAGCCGAATGCCCACGCCAAAAGTGCGAGCATCGTTACCAGTGCGACACTCCTCGGCATCGGAAGTGTGAATGCTGTGTTCGTGTTCATAGACGTTTAATTATTAAGCTTACTAAATAAGGGGGCTAATAATACAATGTTGCAAAAACCTCACGCCCGCAAAGTGCATTGCGCGCGGTGTGATGGTTGGACGGCTCATGTACACATACGTGTTGTGTCATATATCCGTCACAGTCAAGTATACCGCACAGCAAGTATCTCACCTACGAATGTGTTGTGGATAACGGAGTACGCTGCATTTAAGGCTGCGGAATCGGCATCTCTATCTGGTCACCTGTAGCACGTTCTTCTGTTGCTCGAAACGGCCGCTCGGTGGTGAGTACGTCGGAAAAATAGGCGTGCAACGCGAGTATGCACAATACCCCGAAGCACACGAAGAGGAAGAATGAACGATAGGTGCGTATGAACGTGCGCATTTCCATGGGGTGTACCGCATGTGTGTCGTGAGGGGTCGAAACGCCACCAACCCGCCGCAAATCGACCATACTCGCGCGTATCGGTCGTACAAGCGTTTTTAATCGCAATGCCTGACCGGTGTCGATGTCGTACGTTCGAGTAGCTGATGTCGTGTCACCGGAAACCGCAGGGTTTACGACTGCACTCACCTGCTCGGCACTCGAAACACGCTCAAGCGCAAGAGCCCGTCGGACATATGCGCGTATCGCCCACGCAATGAAGCGAAACACCAAAAAAGCCGCTACAGAGAGTTCGATGAGCGGTATCAAGGGCAGCACCCAGAAGTACGTGGTCGAGTGCGCAAACTGCTTACTCGTAAGTCCGTACCCAAGAGTCACTTCTGCACGGTATCTGCCGATGTCCCAAACGCCCGCGTCCGAATCCCACGTAAACGCGTACGAACGGATACTGTTTGGAAGCACATTACCAAAGCCGTTTGTTTGGTTAACGGCTATTTCGCCGCGTTTCTTGCCAAACATGTTGTATATCGTTATCGCTCCTTGCGGCTGTAGATGGACATTTCCGAGATTTTCAAACCGGAGCGAGAGTCGTGCACTCGCACGTTCATACAAAGAACGTTCCGTTACAAACTCACGCACCCTCCCCCGCTCTACCACGTCACCCGAGACTCGCATAAGCACAAGTGAGGCGATGGCACTGGTTACCGCCACAGTCCCCTCTTCGCGAGCACTGTCATCCGGTGGACGATTTCCGATAAGCATGGCCGCGTAGTGCCCGCCCGGTGCAGCGTCACTTGGCACCGTGAGTGTAAAGGGGATCTTCAAAGTACCCTCACGCACTATCAATTGACCCTCGGCCGGCGCGGTAATCCATGATGCGGACGTGCCTTTTTCAAATACCGGCACACCGCTACTTGCACGTGTTGCATGTATAAAACGAGGACGGCCGCTTTCCCCGGTCGGCTCAAAACCAACCGGCTCCGCATACACCGTCATATCGTACGGATTACTGTTAACAACGGTTATTTCACTCGACCAGGTCTCCCCGGGTGCGATGGATATCTGGAAGAGAGGTGGCGTCACCGTGAATGTCATAGATCCAGCACTACCGGCGTGGGCAAACGGGGCAACACACAGGAACAAACAAGAGACGCCGGTCAGCACCAACACATGAGCAAGAAAGAGACGAAAGATCATACACGTCTTCGCGAGGAAAGTTGTATCGAACCCCCTTCAGTAGTTGTCGCTTGTGGTCTACGAGGAACCGTGCCAAGTTGGACCGCCTTACCTTTCGTGACAACATCTTCACTCACCCGAGAAAGTCGAGGAATAGATGGTGCATGCGTACTAAGGAGTACAGCGTCAGAGTTTTGTGCCACCGATCGTGATACCCTTGCTATTCGTGGTGGTGGCGGTGGTGAATGATTGTCGAGTGCGGAATGATGCTCCTCGCTCACAGTCACTACAGCGTGCATGGGACGAGCAACTGCGCGCATATGGACGATGTACGTGCCAATAATCGCGAGGACAAGCACGCCACCCAGGGAGACGAGTATCTCTTTCCATGGGAATATCCAAAAGTAGACAGTGTCCTGCACACTCGCAAGCTGATCCTCGCCGTACTCGAGATCCAAGAACGCTTTATATTTCCCGAAACGACCGCTTGCAGTCCATGCGGCCGCAAGTTCTCGCCTACTCTCGGGAGTAATCTCTTCACCGTCTGCGTTGAGCGGTACACTACCCACTTCTTCACCACGACGATTGAAAATTCGAATCGATCCTCTAGGTTGCACCAGCCTGTTACCGACGTTCTCCAGCATGTATGAGAAGTTGACCACATCACTCACAACAATCGGATCCTCGGACATGAAACCGCCAAGCTGCAGTCGTTCATTGGCATCATCTTCAACTTCAAGGTTCAAAATGAGCTCCGCAACCGCTTGTGCTGCTTCAGCCTTGGCGCGGTTTTGACCCTGGTGAAAAGAAATGCGCGCAAAGTATGCCGCGGGTTTTGCACTCAAATTGACGTGAACAAGATACGGCACCTTTCTGCTTTCGCCGGCCTCAAGCTCAATAACACCGCGTGTTATTTCGACCCAATTCGCAAGTGAGGTCGAAAGATCCGCTTCAAGCGGGCTCACGGCGATTTGGTCACCCGACATCGGATCGATATTGCTCACCGTAATGTACACACTTACGTGTTGTTCGGTATTGTTCGTAAGGAGTAGTTCTTTCTTGATAATATCACGCGGTTTCGCTTTTTCATTTGCAACCACCGGGAGCACGGTCACACCTTCAGCCTTTTGAGCTGGTTCTTCTTGCGCACCGACTTCCGTTTTTACGACATCAGGCAGATCGCCGCCTTCCATACGTGGTTCCACGACTGCGTCACCCTCCTCAGAAACTACACCTTCTTCATCAGACACAATCGAGGGAGCGTCCGATTCTTCAACTTGCGCGTAGAGCGGCATACACAACACACTTGGAGCGATTACAACGCCAAAAAACAAAGCCACGCTAACGGCTATCCGCAACGAGTTGGTATGCATATCTCCATTGTAGCGCACTCCCGGGACTCGCGTGAGTAAACGATACCGCGAGGTGGGGATATCACAACACAAAGAGCATGTACGCTCCCGTAAGTACCGGGAGGAAGAAATTATCTGAACCTCGATGTGCCACCGCTTCAACGACTGCAAGCAGTACACCTCCCAGTAGGGCCATCGGTACATCAATGCCGAAGAGCCACAGCAGTGCTGCCGAAATGAAAAACGCAGCGCAGGACCCCTCCCATGTTCTCAATTCACCCAACACTCGATATTCGTGTATCCCCCAGAGCCCCCCAACGAGTGCAGCACCCGTGTCCGCACAGCCAAGCACAAGCATAGCGGCCAAAAAGGCATGCTGCTGCTCAGGAACATATAGAAATACACTTACCCCAACGCCCAAGGCGAAGTAGAGGTCACCCGCACTTCGCGCATGCACCATGCGCAAGCGTTCGAACGAGTGCATACTTCGCGCAACGAGAAAACTGATGAAAAGCACCCCTGCCGCTGCCGCAAGCGGGTACCGGAGGTCGAGCCCGTGCGTAGCACCATAGTACGACACTCCCGCGAAAGCGAGGGCCAAGACAAAGTGAATGAACTTGCGAAGACTTTTCACCATACATACACAGTTCGTACGCAAAACGAGCCGCAACACCTATCGTACCTGCTCTTCTTCCAGGAGTCGAACCAACAACCGAACAGGAGCTCCCGCGGCACCATCGGCAAGATGATCACTCTTGTCACTGGTCATCCGGGGCGCCATGTCAATATGCACCCACGGCCTTTCCACGAACTCCGCCAGAAACATCCCACCCCCGATGGTACCCGCATAGCGTGCATTTCCAATCGGCACGTTCGCAATATCCCCAAAACGACCCTTGATCATCTCCTTGTACTCGTCCCACAACGGTAATGGCCAACAATAATCGCCACTTGTCTCGCCGAGCGTATGAAAACGCCACGAAAGCTCATCATCTTTACTCATAACCGCACTCGCTTTCGTACCGAACGTCACAAGCGCCGCTCCGGTAAGCGTGGCAACGTCGACAATGAGTGACGGCTTGTACCGCTTCGCATAGGTGAGCGCATCGGCGAGCAGCACCCTGCCTTCCGCGTCGGTGTTCAAAATATCGATCGTTTTCCCACTCATACTAGTCAGTACGTCGCCCGGACGGTAACTTTCGTGCCCTATCGCATTTTCGGCTGCGGGAACGAGTGCGATTGCATTTACCTGTAACCCAAGGCGCGCAGCCGCAATGACAGCGTGTGCCACCGCCGCTCCCCCCGACATGTCGAGGTGCATATCAAGCATGGAGTCTGCGAGTTTCAGTGAAAGTCCGCCCGTATCGAATGTCACACCCTTACCGACAAGTACCACCGGTGCAACACTCTTTCCGGCCCCGTAGTACTCGACAATGATGAACCGTGGCGCCTCCTTTGCACCTCGTCCCACACCGAGAATAGCACCCATTTTAAGACGTTTCATCTCCGCAACACCCAATACCCGCACGACTGCCTTTGTTCCCTGTGCACTCTTTTTGATTCGTTGTGCAAGAAGGGCCGGTGTCATGTCTCCACCGGGCATATTGGCGAGGTCTCGAGCCGCGTTTGTTTCCTCGGCGACCACCTCGCCAAAACGTAACGCATGCTTTTCCTCCTTGGTGAATACCCCAACAAGTGCAAGCTCGTCAAGAAAAGGTCGGTCACCCACATTTTTATCTTTTTTATACGCAACGAACTCGTAGTTCGCCATGTGCGCGTTTTCACCAAAAAGGCGGAGCATATCCGCTCGCTCGCAGGGTACATCAGGCAACAATGCAACATCGACCGCAATACGGTGCATTTTTCTCTCTCGCGCCTCGGCTACCATCCGTCGCATGAGCCCCATGGTTCTACGTCGCGTGAGCGGTGTGTTACTCTCTACCCCGAGAGAAAGATAGATCTTGCCATCACGTTCGATACGCGAAGTACCGGTGGAGGCGGTATCAAATATGATCTGAGTGATGTTTTCGGGACACGCGTCGTGCAAAGTAATCTTCATACCGAACAAGTATACGTCAGATCACTAAAACGAGCCACTTCATTCTCGGGATTCGTATACGCAATCCGTCATTCGAACCCCGGATACGGTAAAAAGACCCTCGAACTATTGTTTTCCCTCGGAACGTACGTACTGAGTGACGCATGCAGCAATGGTCGCAAGCATGTCCTTGAACGTAGGCATATCCGGTTCAAGAAGTGTGAGTCGAAAACCATTGCGGTGACTATTCATGCCCGAAAGCGGCACCACTGTGATACCGGTCGCACCCATCAGGTAGTACACGAAGCGCTTATCCTTAGCAACCTGCTGGGTCAGTGCCTCAATGCGTGCACGGACTGCAGAGTCGGCGATAGGTAATGTTTGCCCATTGGTCAAAACACCTTCCTGAAAAACCACCGACGCATAGAATGCTCCTTGCGGCTTGTTGACAATGAGGCCTGGCACCGCTTTAAAAGCCTCGGCAAAAAGATCGGCCTTTCTTCCGAATTCTAGAGCGATCTCACGAAGATGCGGCTGGTACCGAGCATCACTCATAATCCGAGGCAACGCTTTTTGCGGGAGTGTGGTCGAACAGACCTCGAGCATCTTTGCGAGTACCAATGATTTAATATAGCGATCAAAGACCGGGTCGTTTTCTCTATTGTAGACCTCTATCCACCCACACCGTGCACCCGGCCACGGCACTTCTTTGGAAAGTCCCTTGAATGCGATACCGGGAACAGTGCCGACGACCTGAGAAAGCGGCACCATCGCTCCACCATAGACGATGTTACTGTATATCTCATCGCTCATGACAAAAAGATCATACCGTCGTGCGATATCGACCATACCAGCAAGTGTGTCGCGGGTATACACCGTACCGGTCGGATTGTCCGGATTGATGATCAGTATGCCACCTATCTCTGGATTGTACTTAACCTTATTCTCGATATCCGCAAGATCGGGCTGCCAGTGTCGTTCGGGCACAAGATCGTACGTCAAATGTCGTGCATCCGCATGTGCACCCTCCGCTGAAGAGTACGTCGGGTAGGCCGGATCCGGCCCAAGTATGCGACACCGGGGGTGCAAGTACAAAAAGGAAGTCTGTATCGCATCACCAAGGCCGTTGAAAAAAAGGATGTCGTCCGGGGTGATAGCAGCACCACCTTCCACATTGCGCATAGTGGCAATAAACTCTCGGGTTGTGAGTATGCCACGCGTTGGCGAGTAACCATACGAAGAATCATCGTGCTGAACCAAGTCCGCCACGATATCTTTTATCCAGGGTGGTATTGTACGCCCTTTTGCGATCGGATCACCAATGTTTTCCCAGTATATAGGGACACCCATCCGCTTGAGCTCTTCACCTACCGCAACAATTTCACGAATCTCATAGGTGAGCTCGTCGGCACCCGGGTGTACGATGTCGTTTCGCATACCTACAAAATACTCCCGAATGCATGTAAACGCAAAAAACTATCACCCAGCCACTTCGGTATGCACCTCCTCGTACACCCTGCGCAGAGTAGCCGCCTCCTCGTTCACAAACCGATCGAAATCGGGAACGTGCTCTGCGAGAAATGAAAAAATAGCTTCCTGTTTCTCGGTACTTTCGGAATCTTCAGTACTCGCCTCAAAAAGGCCAAGCAACTTGTCCTGAGCGGTATAGTCAAGGGTATACCACACTCGCTGGATGACGCGAGAAAAGAGATGCTCACCTGTTTCCGCCAGGAGTTCTTCCCGTTCATCAACCGGAAGCGCGTCAAGGTTTATTTGCGAGCTTGGATTGAGCGAATCATGTTGTTCCATACCTTCAATATTCTAAACTCTTAATGCTTTGTCTGCAGCGCCGCAATGTCACTCATCAACTCACCCAGTGTTTCTCCACTCTTTGCCGCACGATCGATACAGTTTCCAATATCGACCCTTAGCTGTCCTTGCTCAGCAAATTGCACACGACTCAAGATGTCCTTCAGCACCTCCTCTGTATGTGAGGAAAAATTGATGGCGATTCCTCCGAGGTCGTACTGCAAACCCGGTGTCGGATCATACAGATCACCAACTTTGAGAAACGCAAGTGGTTCCCAGCTGTCTTTCAGGACCTGCGGAAGCGTTTCGGGCATCTCAGCTACTATCTTCGGGTTCTCAAATACGACCGACTGGAATGCCCCTTTTGTCAATTCAGGTAGTGAACCATCACGAGGAAATTCGCCTCCCGAATCAAGTAGGTGATCGACTTTTGCATCAAATCCCGCAAGCTCGCTTGTAACCTGGTTTACGTAGGGAAAGTCTCCCCATGCGACCGTCTGTTGGTAGCGGTTCTTAAACGCTTCCACCTGGTCGACCTGTATGGGGCCGTCCGAGCTTTCCGGTACTTGTTGTGTACGTGGAGTGTCTTCACTTCCCTGTTGCGCAGTATGCGGCTCTTGCGTGTCACCGGTAGCCGGTGACGGTTCGTGTCCTTCTACAGTATTCGGCGCATGGGTGGGAGCGCCTCCTTGCACACCACCGCTAGCCACAGACTCCTCGAGACCGTACTTTGCAGCATACTCATCGGGTACGGCAATAGTAAGGTGTGCGCCCGCGCGTATGTTATCGACATTCATTATCTCTTTACCATCCACGGTCGCCACGTGCGAATCGTTTTCCATACGTTCCAGAAGCACACGTTGCGCCTCGGGAAGCTGCTCTGCGGAGACCCCCTCATTGGTAAGGTGCTCGCCAACGATACCTGAAAGTGTCACTCCTTCCGGTATGGTGAGCGACACATCGGCAGTGGCCGACAAAGGTGGACGCACCAGCGCATAGATTCGCTGCATGTGATCATCGGGAATGGAGAAATCAAATGCTTCCTTCGCGTATATTCTGTTCACGTCACCACCTTTCACCACACTATGGTCTTTTACATACTCGAGCATGTTCCCCACCACACGCATTTGCTCTCCTTTACTCAACTCTTTGTACCATGCGGTATCCTCCACAGATCGACGGAGCACACCCCACACTGTATCGCCTCGTGCAAATGTTCCCTCCGTGTGCACACCGGACACAAGATGCTCGGGGCTCACAGGTGTGTCGGGCAACTGTTCTGCGGCATCAGGAGCAGTATCCACTGTCACAACGTCTTCATGGGGAGTGTCAGGTACTGTCAAGTCAGTATCCTGCCCAAACTTCACACGTGCTGCAGTGAGTCGTGCCTCCTCCATGTCCTTCGCATTGTTAGCAGACGCTTGCCCCTTCGCAAGCTCATCAGAGCTTGGTGTCTGGTCGATTGTAGGGATCGGCTCATGCGGGACTTCTCTCACAGTGGGTGCTGTATCTTTCGCGTCAATATCGCTCAATGGGTCTGGCAGCAATGTCGACAGCGGTTCCGGTATGACACCGACCTCAAAGGTCGGTGTGGAATCTGAAACAGGGGTTTGCAACACCTCGTCAATGAGTTGCTGAATATCGAGGGAATCCAACGACTCATCCGGTGGTAGCACAACGGGTACTCCTTGCTCCGTGACCGACACCACGTCAGGCACAGCGGCCTCCTCCAGCACCGCAGTTCCAGTTGAAGCGCTCGGTGGCGTAGGTAGACCCTCCTCTCCAGGAAGTCCGATATGTTTATTGAAATCTTCCACAACCCCGAGAACACCCGGTGACACTTGTGGTAGGGGTGGGGTTTCTGCTACTGAAGAAACTCCATCAATTACGTCAACGCCGGCATCTAAGCCGGACTGGACAGCACTTGCAGCACCCGCACCCGTGGCATACGCTACCGCTCCCACAGCACCGATGGCAGCAACAGTCGTCGCGCCTTTTTTTACTCTTTCTGTTCGCTCAATCTTGTCAAGATCATTACGAAGCACTGATAGACGCATAGTGCCCGCCTCACCGGTAAGCCCCTCGAGCGCGAGATTTGTTTTTTGCTCAGTATCCTTTTTGATAACCTCATGTATCTTGGGTACCACTTTTCCAAACACACCTCCGGCTACGGCACTCGAAACACCCGTTGCAACAAGTTTTCGTCCTGCACCAATACCGCCCGCCGCAAGAATTGAAAGTGCCCCACCTCCTGCAAACAGCGCAACCCCACCTGCAAGTGCCGCGCCGATTGCTACTTTTTGGGTAAGTGTTCTGCCTCCAAACCACTTACCGACTTTCGCCAAACGTGCGAGCGTAGGGTTTTCTTTCCCGCCCGTAGTTTCTTTGGCAGACTCGATTGCTTTTCTGTCCTCCATGGTCGTGAGGTACGCCGTAGCTATATAAAAAGCCTCCATTTTGGTTTCATCCAAAACACCTCCTCCTGAATCACGCTTCTTTGCACGCGATTCTACGAGAGCCTTGAGTGCACTCTTGCGCGCTTCAATGAGGTTCGCAGACGTATCCAAGTACGTGTCATATTCCCGGAGCGCTTTCGTATATACCTCATCCTTTTGGTCAGGCTTCACCGTTTTAAGGAATTTGCTAAACATACCGCTCTGTGCACGATCTTCTGTACGTTCTTTGAGTTTTTCGAGAAAATGAACACGAGCGTGCGCTAGACGTTCCTTATTCTCAATATATGCAACGCGAGCCTGATGATACCCCTCCAAAGATGCATCGGCCTCGCCCTTCTTAACAAGCTCCTGCACAACCGCAAGCTTCGCAACCGCCTTTGTTAGTGGTGCACTCTTCTCTTCCTCAATTTCCGCCACTTTTTCAGTGGGTGTACCTGCTTCAAGACTTCTGTCGAGTTGCGGCTTCTTGTAGTACATGTCGCGGACCTCCTGAAGCGCTATACCCCGCAACTCGGCACGATGTGCCGTAAGCATATTTTTCTTCGCGTCACTCGGCACACCTTCATCCTTTTGCATCGCTTTTAACTGCCTCCGAACCTCCACCCTGCGCTCCCCCAACTCCGTCCGAGGAGCGTTTTTCACCTGCAGAACATCCGCAGATTCGGGTGTGTGCACTGTGTCGGAACCCTGTTGCAACGAAGCCAAAATCTCTACCTCATTGCTTGTTTTACGTACATCGACATGCTGATGCTGTGTTACTTCAGAGGGGGTCATCTCCACCGCAGAAGCGACAGTCCCATGGCCCTGCGTGATTGACAATAAAGCACCTGACTCAGGTATGGACTGTTCCGCAAGGAGAAACTTTTCCCAGTTTTTCTGCGCTTCCGTGGTTCGCGCTGCGGCAGGAGATGGGGCCGGTTGTGCTGTGATCCCAATCTTCTGCACTTCCAAAGGCAGCGGTGCAATAGGAGGGCAGACGGCCTGCTTGTTCGTCACCTCCTCCGAACCTAATGTGCTGTCCGGTACCGGAACTGCTTTCCGGACAGTTACCGGAATGACGACTTCCTGTTTCTTTTGCTCAACAGGCTCCGTATCCTTCGCACCCTCTTGCGGTACGTCCATCATACCCTGCAATCGCTCTTTAATAGTACGAGGCAGACTGACCTTTTCAAGCGCAACCGCAAGCTCCTTGCGTGCCGAATTGTCTCCCTTATTCATACGTCGACATATCGCACGAAGTTCCTCCAAACTTGCGATGAGCGACTCGCGTCCCACCACTTCAGTTCCGATTGTGAGATGTTCCTTTTTTTCTTGACCGAGCAAATCACACATATTCATCAACGACAGTCGCATGTCGTCATCCAGGATAGCCGCATTCAGTGTATACACTACTTCCTCCTCCGTGAGCGCAGTAACGTTATGTTCTTGATTGTTCGAACGTCTATTGTTTTGAAACCGATTGGGGGAACCGGATAGTGTCTGAACCTTTTCCAAAGTATGTGTTTCCTGCCTCAACTGCGACTTCGCGGACTGCATGCCTTGCTCATAAGGACGGAGCTGTACTCGATGGCTATCTGGTATCGGTACTGTTTCAGTTCTTCGCCCTTTAAACATATGACATAGTGTACCGCACTACGCCCGCGAATCGCAAACAGACCCCAAACGCAAGAAATCCACGATACCCCGCAACACACCAAGCGACTTTCACCCGATTGCTAGAATACTGGTACAACGATATACACCAGCTTACTCTCGTACAGACCTGCCGCTTGGCCGATATTTGCTCGAATGCGGTACACGATATCAGTCGACTCCGCGGGAACAGGCCCGCCACTGTACGCCACCTCGGCAGCTGCATTGGAAAGAGCGGCAAACGTATCGGGCGCCAAAAAGCGTGTCGAACCACCGGCGAGCGTGTTGTCCCCCGCATGGTAACCAAAGCAACTGGGAGCGAGCACTGCACATCCGCTACTCCAGCCTACCGGAGCGGCGTTGGTGCCGGTGATACCCTGTATGGTCTGGCCGGCACCTGCGGTCAACGGTTGTCGCTCGTAGGCGAACACCTGGTAGCCATTACTCGCATTGGTCGAAACCGTCAAACGCTGTGCGGCATTGAGGTCCGTCCCAAGGGAAAGAGACCCAAACGGAATAGAGAGTGCGGTCGTTGTAACGTCCATCACCACCCCTTCGGTCGAAGACCCGCTTGCAACACCACTTACCGTGAAAGTCACCTCACCGCTTGCAGACACAATCGACGGATAACTCCCGGGCACAGTCGAAGTACTGACCGGCGCGTCCGCGTTCACGTCATACACCCGGAAGTAGTAGACCTGCCCAACCGCAGCGTCCTTGTGCATCAACGTAAACTCATGTTCCTGTACCGCACCTGCAGGGAAAGAAACTCCGCTTGCGCCCCCACGATACAGAACGCCACTCGAGGTACCGAACGCAAAGTATCCCACCCCTTCATTTCCATGCGAACGCTCGCCATCATCTCGCTCATCGATTGCAAAGAGAGTACTTTCACTCATGACCTCATCGTAGCGCACCCAACCACCCTCGGCACCATTGCGGGTCTGTTTACTTGCCACGAGACCCGGTACACGGGTAAACCAGTCGAAAGGAAACAGCTCTTGATACCACGGGGTGTTTGACCAACCCGAAACAACCACTCCGGTCGTCGTTGCGACGATAGGGGTACCGTTATTCTTGAACGCACCCCCCTCGATCGCCACCCAGCCATACGTTTCCGGCATCGTCGGCTCGTTTGTTTCGCCGTCGGGTACCTCCATTGAGCACGCGAAGTCGTTTGCTGTCACAAGCGCCTGCGACGCCGTGAGAAAGTCGGGGGTTCCCGTATTATTGTCTGTTTGGAGTGAGGTCAAGAGGATGGGTGCATCAGAGAATGTCTGCGTGAAGCTACAAGTATCGTCGGAAGCGCCTGAGACATCGCTCCCGTAGTAGTGCATGGTATCACGCGTTCCCACGTCCACACGCCTCCCGTCCGGCAAGAGGTGTGCTCCCCGTTCCATCACAACATACCCGACCGTCTCAGGTCCGTGTGAACCCACCTCATTGTCAGGCCGTATAATACGCACGGTCACACTGTTCGTCGAAGTACCGGTAATACTTGCAACAGCCGGCCGATTACCTGCACCACCGCCACTATCGCCGGAAATAGCTTCGACGATAAACACCGGGTCATCGTAGGTGTGCAAAAGTGAAATAGTGGTACCTGTGCCATCCACAGAAGTGGTGCCCACTTCTCCGATCACATCGGGCGAATACGTGTACTCGGTGTGTGTACCGCAGCCATCACCCACACCACCACTGCATGCATTGGCGGTAAGGACAACGTCTTGCACGGGCTCCCCTTCTTCACCCGCACCATTTGCCATACACCACCGCGAGCCATACACACAGGTGTCTTGGTCGACCACATCGTACGCAACACTGAAATCAGACAGGGTCGAGTACTGGAGCTTGAACTTCACATTTGTCCCCGTTTTGCCCGCCACCTCAGCAAGGGTAACACGTAGCTTGAACACGTCACCCGGCCCCACTCCCGAAGGAGCCGTGTTCGTTGCAGCGAGGGGACTAACGGGAGTGAGTGATGTCTCGTCGTCAAAGAAACGCCAGTTGCCCTGTGTCACTTCGAAACCTGCCGTTGTAAGCGTTGGGTGGTAGGTGTACGTTGCAAACTCGCTCAAATCATCATTCACCATACGGAAACAGTACGCGGTCTTATCTGCCACACCGTTCGGGGTAAGCACCCAATCATACTCAACATCATCATTTATCCTCAGCTTGTAAGGATTCAATGATGTTCGTCCCGACTCCTCGTAGGTGCCCGCACGGTCCGCTACCGAAAGATTGAGATCGCCTCCGGTGGGGGGGTCGCCGGAGAGCGCTGTACCGGCAAGAGGTGAGGCGTTGTAACCGCGCCATATTGTGGTTGAAGCGCTGTCACCCACCTCATGCCATTCAGTGATGGCCCCGCACACAGTAGTACGCACACCGTACTGTAGTCTAAAACGCTTCGTCTCACGCGAGACACTCGAGCCATGTACCAAAACGGACATGCGCAGACGCAATACGTCACCTTCGGTGGGAGGATCGTCGGAAAGTGTAATCGGCGCATATTCTCCCAAATTCCCCGCACCCGGTGGCCACGCGTCGGTGGGATCAAGCGCATCGTTGTTGTCGTACCATTGGTAAAAATTTTGTTCGAACGCAAGCTCGGCGGTCGGCCACTCCACCACTTCGGTCCGGTACGAACGAGCGGAACCGGTATCGGATATCCACAATTCGTAGTGCGTCGTCGAGGCAATGGTCGCACCCATGATGGCTCGCGGGTGTGCAGTAGTGTTGCCGAGACCGATCATGTTCATAAAAATCGAGCTGTTCGAAAGTGCGGAAAGGGTGGTGCCAATCGGAATGGAATAAGTTGACGGTTCGACACCACCCGATGCTTGTGGGTTATTACTTCGCGTGACCTTCAGCGGACTCCCGTTCGTTTGGGTATTTTCGATCACCCACGCAACATGCACGTGGGTGTTCGCAGAGGCAGCGGTCGAAGGAATGTAGTACGACACCTGCCCCACCGACGAAAGCCACACTTCGTGACCGAACTCATCAACCTGATTCACCCCAACACGCTTTTGAGTGTGTAGAAACGCGCGTGAAGCATCATTGACGGCCGTAATATTCTCCACCTCGGTGTTACCGGCGGTTGCGTGGGCGTGCTCCTTACGCTGTATCTTCCAGTTCGAGCCGGTAAATTCAACGACCGCATAACTCACGACACTTGCAACCGATCCGGTGGTACCCCGCGTAAAAGTAGTGGTATCATCACCCGCATTCCACACAGCAGTGGAAATACCCGCATTGTAGTTTGTCGTATTTGCAGCAGGGTTACGTTGTCCCGTGATGAACACCACAACATCCGCATCATCTACGACATCGGAAGCCGCTGACGTTGTTGCATAGAGCGACGTCGAAGTGTATGCGAGTGCTTCCTGCGCGCGGACCTTCATTTCATTGTCTCCGCCCGAAGGCCCAATATACTCCACAACCTCCCAGTACACACGCGTATTGTTTGTTGTCCCCGCTCGTGCAAATGTTACTCCGGTCATGAGGTCGCTCGGGTTCACGATGCTGACCGTTACATTACTCGCGTTTTGCGCACCACCACCACTGTTGGCACCCGCTCCCGTATACATGGCGTTCGTAATACGCACAAAGGCACTGGTGCTTGCTTTTGGTGCGACGTATTCGGCACCTGCGGTGATATTCACGGTAGACGCGCCCGCTCCTATCGTACTTACTCCTCGTTGAATATAAAAATCCTGATTGGTGCGAACGGTCGCTTGTGGGTATGCATCATACGTTTCGAGCGGTGAGCCACCTGCCGTCAAACGGAAACAGTATGTCCCTCCGAACGCGGCATTTCCGGTCGGTTCAAGTGCATACTCAAGCTCGAGAAAATTCGTCGACAAAAGTGTGAGGGCTGAGGTCGTTGCAGTTGTATCGCGCACCCCGCCGTTTGGTGTCTTAAACGTTGTGTTTGAGTCGGTGACGCCACCCGTACCGACCCCAATGTTCGTCGTATCCGCACCATTAGTGAGGTAGGATGAGTCCGAGAGCGTCCATGCACCATTTACTGTTTCAATAGGTAACCATGCTCCTATCGCATCGCAGGTACTTACCCGTTCAGCATACTCAAGCCCAAAAGAAGTGGGGAGACTTGGTGAGGAACCACCCTTTGATGCTTCGATGCGCAAGCGAATTGGCTCATTATGCACCACACCGGATACGGGTGTGTCCTCAACCCCTCCCGTCGCTGAGGTGGCACCCGACTCACTTCCGTCGTCATTACGCCAGTGGTAGTGCGTCTGCGAGATAAGTGCTTTCTCGATTGTGGTAGAACCGGTAATGGCAACTGGGGTGTTCGGATTGACCGTACCTGCGGACACCACCACTTCGCTACCCGGATTTGAAATTTCAACATCAATCGTGTCATTAGCAGATGCGCTCGTGTCCACATCAACAACCGCATACACACACATCGCGGACGTGGTCGAAATGCCAACCGAACCGCCAAAGTATGCCGAACCATCTGCACCCGAAAAGCTTGAGGAGGCGCTGCCGTACTGCGCTTCGTCACCACCATACGACACATCCGAACAATCGTACGGTGTCGTGGTACTCATCTCATACAAAAGGCGAACATTCGACAGATCGTTTTGCGCGTCCACCGACCCGTTCTCGGTAAGCGTGATGGCTGTCACGTTGCGTGAAGCCACTTGATCCTCAATGAGGAACGCGCCACCAAGGTACTGACTGACCCCGGGCGACACAGCGGTTGTTGCTTGCGTTCCAACGGCGCTCACCATCACCGCCGCAGTCATCGTAGATTCACCATATATATTGTATGCAGGTAACGGGGTACCGGCATCCGTGACACGAAAACAGTAGGTCGTACCGTCGGTTGCTCCGGAGAGCGCCCGTATCGCATACTCGATCTCGACGAACTCCGTTTCGGCAAGCGTCACCCCTCCTGTCTGTGATGAGGTGTCCTTTACGGCGCCATTTGGTGTTTTGAAGGTCGTGTTCTCATTGGTCACTCCCCCATCACCCTCGTTGATATCGGTCGTATCATTCCCGTCAGTGAGGTTCGTAGTGTTGTACATGTCAAACGCCCCGCCAACCGTACCGACATCAGTCCATACCCCGACCGCATCACAGGTCGCTGCTTTTGTGCCATACTCCAAGCGATATTGGGTGGAGGGTGAACTGGTCGCACCTTCGTTCGAGACCTCCACACGCAAACGCTTAGTTGTGTTGCGGGGCATGTTCACATACTCGGTATCCTCTACACCGCCTGTAACCGACGTGGCACCCGCTTCATTGCCGTCATCATGGCGCCAGTGGTAGTGCATCTGTGTGAGTGCATCGTCCCGCAGGATGGTGCTACTCGCGAGCGTCAGCGGGTCGTCGCCACGCACTTTTTCACCTCCTGCAGCAACGATGTCGTCGGTGGTCGTACTCACCTCAAGCTCGATTGTCTCGCCCGTACTTGCTCCTTCAAGCACATCAAGTACCGGATACAAACAAATCGCTTGCGTACTCGACGCCGTGAGCGAGCCAGTAAAGGATACCGTCCCATCGGGAGCGGAAAAGCCATCGGTGTCGGTCACCCCAAAGGGGTCTTCGGTCGCGTCATACACTTCGTCCACACAGTCATACGGCACGGTCGTATCGTACTCAGAGTAGAGCTTGATATTATCGAGCGACAGAGCAGCGTCGACCGTACCTTTTTCGTTCAAAGTAATACCGGTAATCGTATGAGTATCGGTAGCATGCGCGTCGTACACCACAAACGCGCCACCTAGGTACACGTTGGAGCTCGGTACATCAGCGTAGGACGTCTGCATGCCGGTCGAGGTGGCAAAGAGGTGTGCATAGAATGTCGCTTCCGGATAGCGCGTGTACGCGGGTAGCGCCACACCGGCATTCGTGGCACGAAAACAGTACGTAGTCGTGTCGGTCGCATATCGGGTCGCCACCATTGAATACTCAAGCTCCACAAACTCGTCGGCAGCAAGTGCGAGCACTCCGGTCTCGTCGGTGGTGTCACGTACCCCGCCGTTTGGTGTACGAAACGTCGTATCCGCGTCCGTCACCCCACCGGTCGCAGTACTGATATTGGTCGTGTCGTCGCCTTCGGTCAGATTGGATGAGTCATACATATCCCACGCACCCAAGGCATCATTCACTCGGGTCCAGCCGGACGCCTCCGCGCACGTACCGCCACCCCGCTCGGCATACTCTACACGGAAAGAGGCCGAGGGTGCAGTCGCCCCACCTTCGTTGTAGACCTCAAGGCGTAGTCGAAGGGGCACTCCCTCGCGCGCGCCGGCATACGCAGTGTCCTCGACCCCACCGGTAAGCGAGGTGGCATCAACCTCAGTGCCATCGTCGGCGCGGAAGTGATAGTGTATTTGGTTGTAGGTCGGCATGCGCCACACCGCCGTCCGATACGTGCTTGACAAGGTGTTCACCTCCGCCGCAGTCCC
>CAZWNC010000003.1:0-28279 GCA_964635195.1 uncultured Candidatus Saccharibacteria bacterium
GTGCGCCCGGCAGGACTCGAACCTACAAAAACAGCTTCGAAGGCTGCTGTGATATCCATTTCACCACGGGCGCAACAGTGAGATTGTATAGTAAAAGTGATAAAAATGCGATAGTATGGCGCTATGTCAACTACATTCAATGTACCAACAGAAGTCACGCACGTCACCGACACCCTAAAAAACGCTGGTTTTGAAGCATATTTGGTTGGTGGCTGTGTGCGCGACCTTATTGTGGGTAAGGAACCGAAAGACTGGGACGTAACAACAAATGCACATCCGGATCAAATCCAGGCACTCTTTGAGGAAACGTATTACAACAACGACTACGGTACCGTGGGTGTGGTGAACGAAAGTACACAAGATCAAAAGTTAAAAGTAGTCGAGGTGACACCTTACCGTACAGAGGGTGAATACACCAATAAAAGACATCCTGACACTGTTACATTCGGTGTGACACTTGATGAAGACCTGAGCCGTAGAGATTTTACAGTAAATGCGATTGCATTGGATGTTTCTTACGGACAAATGGTTGACCCTTATAAAGGACAAGATGATATAGACGCCAAATTGCTTCGTGCGGTTGGTAACGCAGATGAACGCTTCCGCGAGGACGCACTACGCATGCTTCGCGCAATCCGCCTTGGGGCAGAGCTTGGATTTGGAATCGAACAAAACACATATACTGCGCTCACCACACATGCCGGTTTACTTGCACACATCAGCAAAGAACGCATTCGTGATGAGTTGATAAAGATACTACTCTCCTCTCGACCCATGGATGCACTGTTACACATGAAACAGACCGGTTTGTTGCATTATGTTTTACCAGACTTGGAACGAGGAATTGGCGTAGAGCAAAACCAGGCACACAGCTATCACGTCTTTGAACACTTACTCCGCGCACTCCAACATGCCGCAGACAAGGAGTTTCCACTTGAGGTGCGCCTTGCTGCCCTCTTTCACGACATAAGTAAACCGGAATGTCGAAGGCGTGGCGCAAATGGTGAATGGACATTTTACGGTCATGAGGTGGTTGGTTCACGTGTAACACGGAAAGCACTTCAAGACTTACGTTTTCCAAAAGAACTTGTGACTACAGTTGCCACCATGGTTCGATGGCATATGTTTTTCAGTGACCCGGAGCAAATTTCACTTTCGGCAGTACGTCGTATGATTGTTAATGTTGGTGGCGAGAACGCTATCTGGAAACTATTGGATGTACGCAAGTGCGACCGTATTGGTAGTGGACGCCCCAAAGAACAACCCTTCCGGTTTCGCAAGTACGTTAGTATGGTAGAGGAAGCGTTACGTGATCCAATCAGTGTGAAGATGCTCAAGATCGACGGACGTCATGTGATGGAAGTTACACGGGAAACACCCGGGCCAAAAATTGGACACATATTGAATGCACTCCTTGAGGAAGTGCTCGACGACCCACAGAAGAATACTGTCGAGTACCTTGATGGACGTGCCATTGAGCTTGCAGGCATAACGGAAACTGAACTCGCTGCATTAGGCGGAAAAGGCAAGGAACGTAAAACTGAAGAGGATGAGAAGGAAGTTCAGGCACTTCGTAAAAAACATCACGTAGCATAGGAACGTTACACGTGTAACGTGTAACGTATGAGCTGACGACAGAATCGTCATTTAGTTCCATTTTAGATCTTCGGTAGAATTACTTTATGACGAAAAAAACGCCATTTGGCGTTTTTTGGATAAAAAAAAGCCACCTGCTTTTCCTTTGGTAGACCGTGTGACCGCTCAATGGCATCTGACTGCTTTCCTATATTGAGCGCTCACTACGGCCTATCAGAGGGCAATTCATAGGGAGGAGATCCTGTAAATTGCGGCTGGGTGGCTTTGTACTGGGAGGGCTGCTACTACTGTATTCAATTGTCTTCGAAACCTTTTTGAACTTGCTACTTGATCTGTTGTTCGTTTTGTAGGAGTGTCGTTTGAACAATGTATATGTAGTTGAAGACATCTACACTTGAACTCCATTTCGTTCGCCAGATTCTTTGGGCTTCGTTAAAGAACATATCTCTAAAGAACAGATTCCCGGGAAGGATGGTGCGTACCAAGCACGAAACTCATGTTGGGTACGCACCATCCTTTCCTGTGGAATCACCATCACGCTTATGTATCCGTATGTAAGTATATCGCGTGTCTAGGACATGTAAAGGACATTTATACTACTACCTGTGGATAACTGTCTTTTTGATCTCGACTAGTTGGTACTCCTCGTTGAATATCCCAAGGTTGCACAGTATAGTATGTGCAGGTACAAGTGCTATGCGTGGAGACGAACATGAACGGGACTATGTGTGATGAGATATATGCAGTGGCAACTGCATATAAAAAGAATGGTCGGGGCAGGCGAGGTGAGCAAATGATGTTGCGTGGAGTGCGTAATCTTGAGTATAAGTTACTACGCTCCATTTGCACTCCGACTACTTCCGAGGAGAACATTGCCCGAACGGTGCTGGCTATGGAAACATTGCGCAAATTCTGCAGTGCCTACAAGTCACATCTCCGTGCACGAGGCAGTTTTGCAAAGAAAAGGCGTGAATGATTTCACTGTCAGACAGCCGTCAAGCGCTGCATGCGTGAGTGTAGTATTCTCACTTGCAAGTCGTGAGGAGTGGGGAAGCCACGTACAAAGCGAGCAAATCCTTTAGATGCCCCGAGTCTATCGCTTGGGGCATTTTTATATGTGGGTTTCTCCGAAATGTGCTATTCCTACCAGACAAAACGACACTTACGCGCAATCAACACTTACCGGGCAGTGGTCGCTCCCCATTATATTGCTGTGTATCGTCGCTTTATTAAGCCGGGGCAGGAGGTCGGGTGACGCGAAGAGGTAGTCGATACGCCAACCGACATTGCGGTCACGAGCACGCGTCTTCATGTCCCAATACGAGTAGGCACCTTCTTTGGTGGGGTGAAAGTGGCGGAATGTATCTATCCAACCAAGCGCCACCACTTCATCGAGCCAGGCCCGCTCTTCCGGTAAAAAGCCTGTGGTTTGGCTGTTTTCTCGCGGTCGCGCCAGGTCTATCTCCTCATGTGCAGTATTCACATCCCCACCCCAGATGACGGGGTTTTTTGCGCGCAAACCTTGAATGTATTCGAGAAATGCTTCGTAGTATGCAAATTTGTATGCCAAACGCTCCGGACCTTGGCCACCATTGGGGAAATAGATATTGCACACGATCATATCATCAAAATAGGCAGTGACCATACGCCCTTCGCAATCAAACTGCTCGACACCCATGCCATGCGTCACTTCTATCGGCTCGCGTTTGGTGTAAATAGCGGTGCCACTGTAACCACCTTTTGTTTGATGGTTGTCAAAAAAAGCGTGATACGAGGGTACGTTTCGTACCGTACCGGGAAGTTGGTCGGGATGGGCCTTTGTTTCCTGAAGTAGGAGCACATCAGGCCGAAGCTCCATGAACATAGGGTAGAGGAGCTCCTTGCGAGCGACCGCTCGCAGACCGTTTACGTTCCAGGATACGATGCGCATATGTGTAAGTATATAGTATGGGTATGGGTATGGGTATGGGTATGGGTATGGGGTGTATACCATCGTTCAGAGTAAGCGTTTCATACGGGGTGACCCTCCGAAACATTGACATATACAATTTATAGGGTAATATCTTTTTAGAGAATATAGAGAACTGCACAGGCGATCCCATGAAGAGGAATTACTTCACTGTACTGGGGGTGAGCATGAATGCCACCTCCTCCGACATTGAACGGGCGTACAAACGGCTTCGCTCAAAACGGCATCCGGACAAAAATCCGGGTCAGGACACAGCACCAGACTTCCACGAGGTTCAGACTGCGCACAACACTCTGAAAGATGAAAAAAAAAGGAAGCAGCATCAAATGGAACTGCAGCAGTCGGTTACGTCCGACCCAACCGGCCTCGCGAGGGAGTACCTCGGAGCCATTCTGCAAAACACACAACACAAGGAGGCATGTGTATGCCAAGATACTTAGATGAGACAATGTCCGAACTCTATGGCGATTTTGTAAACGATATTGTCGACTTGAGCAGAACGCGAGATCAAGTATATGACCCGTATGCCATCTTGTGCGAGCGTGCACAAGAGCACTGCGCATCACTGCTTGAAAAGCCTGACGTGTGCAAGGAAGAACCTCTGCTCTTAGCCAGGGGCCTTGTCACAAATGTCAAGTTCGATAACCTGTTCTGCGTACTTGATGCAGTCGACCCACTCGACCACATCCCCTCGTGGGAAGTGTACAAAAAAGACCTCCACGCAATGCGTGGAACAAAGGCGGGGGAACTCGTGAAGGTGTGTGCGGAACGCAAACATCTGCATGAATCTCTCTCAACCGCGCTCCTGCTCGTGCTTTGGTACGAGCGAGACCAACACTTCAAAAACATAGTAAACCCCGAATACGGGGAGGAGTTTGAGAATGAACGCAAGTAGCCACACGAACATATCAGCTGGTCCGGACACATCAGTTCGAACGATTGCCACGGTCGCACACGCCTACGGGGACATGGTTGCGAAAGAGAGGCTCTCGACGCTTGGAGCAATCGAGCATCTCGAGCTCGTACACGCGGAAGACGCGAGTACGTACTCGTTTGTCGCAGCTTTGTTGGAACCGGAAAGTCTCGCTGAAGCACTCTATTCGCTTCCACAGCAATGGAGTGGTGCTATGCTTGATTATGAACCTGACCGCTTGCTCGGCGAACTGAGTACGCTTCTTGCAACAATACTCTTCAATGCAGACGAGGCGCGACAAGAGGCGATAGTGAGAGCAGTTGTGGCGAACCAGCCGGCTGGTGCACTCATGCTCGCGCTTGCAACACTGGGAGTATCGTTCGATGAAGAACCGACTGTGGGGACGTGGGAGGTCGATGGAGCGGATCCCGATCCCACCGCGTGGCTTGGCCTGCGAGATGTCGAAAGTTACGAAGCGCCTGAAGTTCCCGCACTCCTTGTGCGGATATTGCGTCGGTGCGACGACGAGCTCGAATCGGTGACCGAAGCGGTTCGAGCCCTTGAAAACACAAGAGGTAGTCTGAGCCCGACCGTTCTAGGATTACGGGAAGTATACTTTTTGCTTGCCGTAGGTGAAGAATCTCGTAACGAGCCACTCTTTGACCCCATCTTCTAGATAAACCCAAGGAGGTGCGTATGACGATTCATAAAATCGATACGTACCCCTTCTTCCTAAGAGTCCTGGAGTGTGGCAGAAAGTCTGACCGCCTTCAGGACTCTTTTTTTGACACGCTGGAAGAAGAGGGTGCGCGTATTGCGGTTGCAATCGCAAAACACTACTACAACGCCACAAAGGAGGCTGACGTTATTCATGCCACGAACATCATGCTCGGCATCTTCAGTCTTGCACTGCGAGAACTATCGGGAGGTGACATGTGTACTGCCATAAGAATATGTGCGGAACAAAATCTGTCCTCAATGTTTCGTACCGGCTGGGGACTCCTGAGCACTCTCGCCAAAGAAGAAGTGATGCTCGAAATCACAACACGTTTGGAACATGTTGAGACGAAGCATGCCATCGACTTGCTTCAGAAAAAACGTGAGCGTGATCTTCTTGACGTCATAGCTATTACAAACGGCTCGCTCGTTTGGGATGGGTATCGCCAGTACCAGCAACGACAACGGGAGCTCCGGGAAGGGCAGCGCATGGCAGAGTTCCATCTCTGGCTTGAACGAAGCTACTACAACACACGTGACGAGACGGAGCTTGCCCCACGACCGGCAACTCTTTGTGCATCACTTGCACTCTCGACACGTCCACACGCACCACTCGACCGCAATGAACTTATGTCGCTCTTCAAACTGCTTACGTCTAATCCGGAAGGATGTGAGCGCACGATTCGTAACCGCTTGAAACATGTGCAAACCGACGTACGGACAGAGTGGCGAGGCGAATGGAGCATGATCGAAGATGCGTTCTTTAGAAAAGTATTTCCCGTATTACGCGATAACCTGCGTAAAGGTATGCTAGACGAAGCGTTTGAATTCGCCTTGCAGTACGCACTCGCAGTGGAAAATACCGTAGAACACTAGAAAGATATATTGACCGCCCAAGGAAGGGCGGTTTTTTTACGTACTACCGCTGACATAATGATGGACTTTCGATTCACACTATTTCTTCCCATGAAACTTCTTATGCACCTCGCGCAGGTGCGCATCAGTGACGTGGGTATATACCTGCGTGGTGGTAATACTCGCATGTCCAAGCAGAGCTTGTACACTTCTCAAATCTGCACCATTCGTAAGTAAATCGGTTGCAAACGAGTGACGCAAGGTATGGGGGGTAACTCTACGCGTTATACCAGCCCTTGTCGCATACTGCTTTATGATTCGCTGAACTGAGCGCGGCGTAAGGCGATTGTCACCATCTGTATGTGCACGCGGACCAATGTTTACAAAAAGCGCCTCGTCCATGTCTTTGCGTGCTTTTTGCCATGCGCGCACCGCATCTTTTGCTTCAGCACTCAAAAATACCACGCGCACCTTGTCGCCCTTGCCGCGTACCGAGAGCTCGTCGCGCGAGAGGTCTATGTCGCTGTCGAGTGCGCAGAGCTCGGATACGCGTAATCCTGTGGAAAAAAGCATATGAAGCATCGCTCGATCACGCAACCCCTTCTGGTCATCACCCTCCGGCGCCTCGAGAAGGCGCACAAGCTCGACATCAGTAATCAACTCGAGAGAACGATCGCCCACTTTTGCAAGTTCTATACTTTCCGGCTCTAGCGATGTCACATGCCGTTTGCGTAGATACTTGAGGAACGCACGCAAAGCAATGAGATAATAATTCTGCGTCTTTTTTTTCAACAATTCACCATGTGTGCCACGCATTCCCGGCCGTGCTTCCTGACGGTTGAGCCAGAGGCGAAAATCACGCACCATCGATTCACTGATATTCGAAGGTTCCTTTACTCCGGTGTGTTCCAGAAAACGCGAGAGGTAGTGATCATAATTCTCCACCGTCTTCACGCTACGACCCCGCTCAATCTCTATATATTCGAGAAACTCCTGTTTGAGCACTTGAAGTCTACTATCACCCATATACGTACAGTGTTGCACACTGTCGGGCATGAACATATGTAAAAACCTTACCAGCATACCGCTTGCAATATTTGTCAATATGTGCTATGATGCCTGTATATGTTGACCGCACGGAAAAAGCAAAACGTTATCAAAGATATTGCACGACATGAGCAGGACACCGGTTCACCGGAGGTGCAGGTAGGTCTTTTGACCCGCAAGATTGCTGATCTTGCATCTCATCTCAAGAAGAATCCGAAAGATCTCCACTCACGCCGCGGCCTTTTGGCTATGGTTGCAGACCGTCGCACGCACCTCAAATATCTCGAACGCAAGAACAAGCGCACCTACGCGGCTGTCTTGAAAAAGCTTGATCTGAAGAAATAATCACACTTCAGTCCAACAAAAGATGCGCGCCAGCGCGTTTTTTGTTTTGACAGTCGGTGGTATACTCTCATAAGGTGACATTTTTATAACGTTTGCACACCCTTCCTCGATCCTATCGCAGTGTTGTGGAAAATAGGACGACTTTTTGTCCAGCACGACTGCTTGATTCAGTCCGCATGCGCATTTTTAGATATACGTCATTCGACGAGCATGTGATCTAATCCGAGGTTGTGTGCGAGCACCAATTTAAATCATTCATACTGTGTATGGCTGTAATTAAACACAAGGCACAGCGTGTTGCCGTATTCATTGACACGCAAAACCTCTACCATAGCGCAAAAAACCTCTACCACGCGAAGGTAAATTTTAACAACGTCCTCAAAGACGCCGTGGCAGACCGCAACCTCATTCGAGCGATCGCGTACGTAGTAAATACGGAAGGTGGTGAAGAGCAGGGTTTTTTTGATGCACTCTCCAAAATAGGCATCGAGACGAAAACAAAAGACCTGCAAATTTTTGCCGGTGGCGCAAAAAAGGCAGACTGGGATGTTGGTATGGCTATTGATGCTATAAAAATGGCACCGAAACTTGATGCGGTCATACTTGCAACGGGGGATGGCGATTTCGTGCCTGCTGTTGAACACCTGAAGACCGCGGGCGGTTGCCAAGTTGAAGTGATTGCCTTTGGTCGTTCGAGTTCAGGCAAACTCAAGGAATGCGTCGATGAATTTATTGACATGGATGTCGACCATAAACGGTACACCATTGGTACTCCCGCGCCTCGCTTCACACCACGCACCGCACCTGTGGCACCAAAACGCACGACAAAAAGTAAACGCACTCCCCGAGACGAGGGTGAGGGATTTGGAAGTGTCAAACGCCTGGCCTAGTCCAAAGCGAGTGACTCCGTGGTCGAGAGTAGGTAACATAAGTAAACCGGGGCAGTGCCCCGGTTTATGCTTATGTGTCACTCGGACAGAATCGATAGTGTTGTACGCATTTCACTGACTCGCGATAGTAAGCGTGCGTGCAAATCCTCAGAGGCATTACCGAGCTTCTTTGCAATCAATGAAGAACTATCGAGGTACGTTTTGATCTTTTCTAGACTCCAAAACGCAGGAAATACCTTGAGATTTGAAATACGATCTGCAAGTTTGACTACCTGCACATAATCGGGCGCCAGCTGCAAACGCGTGAGATTCTGATGAAGATCATGGTCTTTTGAGACAATACCGCGATTCGAGACATGTGTGTGTGTAAGAAACTCCACCCCCTTCATAATTACCTCATCAAACTGATCGAGTATGTCACTCAGAGTGGCATGCGTATCTTCAACAGTGTCGTGCAGTATAGCGATAACGGTTGCTATTTCAAGCTCTCTGTCACGGAGTCCGGAATACCGAATAACTTCATCGGCCACATCTATGGGATGGAACACATAAGGAACGTGTAGATTACCCTTACGCACCTGGTCTCCGTGTGCCTTTGTAGCGAACGTGATCGCTTTGTTAATGCGCACATTACCATGTCGAGTCTGTGGATACATGGCTATCGTCCTCTCTGTTGCAAAACAATATCTGCACTCAGTATACAGTAGAACATGCAACAGAAACGACCGACATCATTTGCAACATCGCCGTATCTCGCAGATTGGCCAATACAGCACTCCGTATGCTATAGTCGTCTCATATCAACATAATAATGTGGGAACGAATAAAGAGCTGAAAATAACAAGATTTTCGTCATTTTCTTTTTTTCAGATCTTCATTTCGTTTCTACACACATAACATCGGTATGATAAAAAAGACCTATACCACCATGGTCGGCGGCAAAGAAATGACCGCTGAGTTTAACGACCTTGCGGAACAAGCAAACGGCTCGGTGATGCTCCGCTACGGAAAGACCGTCGTCCTTGCGACCGCCTGCATGAGTACGAAAGAACGCCACGACATCGACTACTTTCCACTCATGGTGGATTATGAGGAAAAATACTACGCGGCGGGACAGATTCTCGGCTCACGCTTCATGCGTCGAGAGGGGAGGCCGAGCGAAGAAGCAGTTCTCTCAGGCAGAGTCGTGGATCGCACCATTCGACCACTCTTCGATCACAACATGCGCAATGAAGTGCAGGTGGTCATTACTATTTTATCGATTGACCAAGATGACCCTGACGTGATGGGTGTGATAGCCGCATCACTCGCTCTCGGTGTATCCGACATACCCTGGAACGGACCTGTTTCCGCTGTTCGCATCGGCCGCAACACCGCGGGTGAGATGATCGTAAACCCAACCTATGGTGACCGCGAGCACAATGAGTATCACTACGACCTTCTTGCGTGCGGTAAAGAAGGAACACTCAATATGATCGAAGTGGGAGCGCGTGAAGTAAGTGATGCCGACCTTGGCGATGCCTTCGAGCACGCTGTAGCGATACATCGCGAGTTGGAAGCGTGGCAAAAACAAATCATTGCCGACATCGGGGCGGAGAAGCGTGCCGTCGTTGCGCCGGAACCCATTGCAGAGCTCGAGACCCTTTTTACAACAAACATCGCACCACAAATGGAACAGTACGTGTTTTCGGGTAAGGCCGGCTATTCAACCATTAATGAACTGCAGTCTGTATGGAAGGTATTAGTAACGGAAAAGTTGCCTGAAGTGAACATGAAGCGAGCTCTTGACCTATATGACGAAAAACTCGACGAATGTATACAGGAGGGTGCAGTACTGAACAACAAGCGCGCAGATGGTCGTGCAATGGACGCAGTGCGACCCCTCTACGCACAAGCGGGTGGTATTTCGGAGATGCTGCATGGGTCGGGAATATTCTATCGAGGTGGGACGCACGTCTTCACCGCACTGACGCTTGGAGGTCCCGGCGACACACAAATAGTCGACACGATTGAGTACTCAGACGTCCAACGTCGTTTCATGCACCACTACAACTTCCCCCCATTTTCTTCCGGTGAAACAGGGCGCCTGGGCGGAATGAACCGCAGAGCTATCGGCCACGGTGCGCTTGCACAGAAATCACTCGAAGCAGTGTTGCCGAGTAAGGAGGAGTTTCCCTACACCATTCGTCTCGTCTCAGAATGTATGGCGAGTAACGGC
This sequence comes from uncultured Candidatus Saccharibacteria bacterium, assembly GCA_964635195.1. Classification (GTDB taxonomy): domain Bacteria; phylum Patescibacteriota; class Minisyncoccia; order Phycocordibacterales; family UBA12088; genus UBA12088. The sequence continues at coordinate 10,551 of CAZWNC010000003.1, forward strand.
AGCACCTCGCAGGGTGCAATATGTGCAAGCACGATTGCACTTATGGACGGGGGGGTGCCTATCAAGCGACCTGTTGCAGGTATAGCCATGGGGCTCATGCTCACTGACGGTGCTCACAAGGTACTCACTGATATTCAAGGACCGGAAGACAGTCATGGTCATATGGACTTTAAGGTATCTGGCACACGAGAAGGTGTAACAGCTATACAAATGGACATCAAACTCGATGGTGTCGCGGTGCCGATTCTGAAAGAAGCCCTCGAGGGCGCAAAGAAAGCACGTCTCGAGATACTCGATGTGATAGAAAAGGAGATCGCGGCACCCCGCACGGACATCTCTCCACTCGCTCCCAAGATACTCACCATGCGAGTAAAGGTCGAGCAAATCGGGCTTGTTATCGGAAGCGGCGGCAAGACCATTAATGGCATACGGGATGATTCCGGTGTCGAAGATATCACCATAGAGGATGACGGCATGATTTTCATCACCGGGAAAAACGGCTCGGCAGAACGCGCTCTTGCTATGATTCAAGGCCTTGTAAAGGAGTGGGTGCCGGGAGAGATGGCTGAAGGAGAGGTAACACGAATCATGGACTTCGGTGCGTTTGTGAAAATTGCTGCAAACGCAGAAGGTATGGTGCATGTCTCAGAAATCGCCCCGTTTCGCATCGAGCGCATTCGTGATGCTCTCACTGAGGGGGAACGGGTGAAAGTGATGGTAAAAGAGGTTGACGAGCGCGGGCGCATCAATCTCTCAATCAAGCGTGCTGATCCCGAATGGGCGCAACGTAAAGGTCTTGCTCCACAAGACAATAGAGTGTAGTCACACACAGCACACTGGAAACACCCCCTCGTTTGTGGGGGTGTTTCCGTAGTACAATAACAACATGAACCCAAACGACCCGAACGACTACCGAGTGCCCGTGTTGCGTTTGGGGGACTTTTTTGAGGATGAGAAGCAAAAGCCCGCTGAATACGGTGATAGCAGCGTAACCGGCTTTGATTGGAGCACCGCTCCCATTACTACAAACACAAACGCAACATCCACAAACACGGCGACAACGGCAGATATCCCCACGGAAACGACACCCGATTCCGAACAGTCGCCGAAAGTAGACAGTGTTTCCGCTGTCACAAACCAACAGGTTGTACCGTCCCACGAAAATGCGGGGATGGCTAAAACCGCAACAGAAGATGCCCACCTACCACCGCAAGAAACCATTCTTGTCACCCCAAGGGCTACACCCCACATGCCGAAGTCGCAGGTGATAGTGCCGAAACAGGACACACCCCTTTCTCCGCTCACACAAGATACGGTACCTCGCAACAACACCCTTTCCCCACAAACACCACTGCAAATCGACACTATCGCAACAAACGGACACGGAGAAAGCACTCTCCCGACCATCCAGAATTCCCCGCACACTTCAGTACAACCTTCCTCCCCATTTTTCACACCAACCAAACGTGTACCTGCAGACCCTGTCGATACGGCAGTACCCGATGAGCCACAACCAATTCGCACGACAGTACCCAAACAAAGCGACAATACGGGTGACATATTCCCCAAAAACACTCCGTCTGCAATACCCACAGCGACACACATCGAACCCAATCTCTCATCTGTAAACAGTGCGCCCGGACTAACCACACACACACAATCTAAGCCTCGAAACGAACCACTGCCGACATACGCAAGCACTGTCTCACCTGCCTCTATAACACCAGGAGATAAAACAGTGATGCTGGAACCACGCACACCCGTCGCCACACCGCCTCACAACCTTACCCCACAAGCAATACCCGCAAAGCCTACGGATGATGTCTGGGCTACGCTTGAACAAAAGGTGTCCCCGGGGCTATCTCGAAGACCTGCGATAGCCCCGACACAACACGTCGCACGTGTATCACCCACGCATGACACGACACCATCCGACACCATAAAACATGAGACCCTCACGGAGTATAATCCTATATCACCGACGCTCGATGTATCAAAAAAAGCACCGCCACAAAACCCACCCACTTCACTTCAATCTGCAGAACCGGCACCGGCACTACCACACGCACCTCCATCATCACCGTCTCATTCCCAGGTGGATCCCCTTGATATATGGGCAACGCCGGCAACTTCTCTCCAGGAGATTGTCAAAAAACATGCACCCTCACGAAACGAACAAACTTCTTTCGTCGAAAAGTCACATGAGGTGACTATAACTCCCACTCAAACACCCCTACCGCAAAGCGAAGCTCCAATTGTATCGACACCACGTGTGCCAATCGTCGAGCGTGCGGCTCCCGCGAACGATCTTGCACAACTTCGTGCTCGCGTGAGTCAACTGCACACCACGCATTCCACCCCATCGAAGCAAGAACCGTCCTCTACACCACTCAATCGACGAAGTGAGTTGGCGCGAACCGATGTGCAGGCACTTCAGCGGGGTATTGCAATGCTTGGAAGCATGCCCGACGAGGAAAGCGAGACTGCTACTACACAAAATGACGACACGAACATACAGAGCATCCGCACAATTCAAAGCGACATACAAGCACAGGTCACACTGGAAACACCTTCCGCGCCCATGCCACATCCCGAACTCCCTACTGCATCCGCCGCGGTAGCACCTTCACTCATGCGAACCTTCAAACAAGATGTCGAGCAAGCGGTGAATCAGCGAGGACCATCACTCGTCCAGATGGTCGCAGCACAAGAGAATGCCCGAGGAACAAACGATATTCATGCACGAAATTCCGTGAGTCGCATTTCACCGGGAATGTTCGTACTGCTCGGCACCGCCGTGATTTTAATACTCTCCAGTATCGGAGTTGGAGCATGGCTCTACTTCTCCCAAACAAAAAATGACACGGCGACAGCGAAGTTGGTCATAGAGAGTGACAGTGTTATGTCAATTAATATAACCGGAAAAACACGAAGCGAGATCATGCGCGACCTCGCACAGGCACGAAGCACACTTGAGCGTTCAAAAGGAGAGGTGGTGCGCTTTATTCCGGTTGAAGAAAAAATGGATACAGTAAGTGGTAGCAAGATACAAGACCAGCTTTCTGCGGAAGTATTCCTTGCGCGAATTAATTCACAAGCTCATGGGACACTGACGGAAAATATTGAGCGCGATTTTACACTTGGTGTTCTCGTGCAGAACGAAAACATTCCATTTATCATATTCCTTTCAAGATTAGACCAACTCGCAAATAATAACATGCTTGATTGGGAACCGGACATGGAGGACGACCTCTCACCTTTTTTCATGCTCGGATCAACAGATGACCGCGAGGACGCCAAAGGTGCCGGTATAGTGCCGTTTGAAGATGCTACAGTCGCAAACATGCGAGTGCGTATCCGCAAAAACGAGACCGGCACGACAGTCCTCACATGGGCACTCTCTGGGCGATACATTATCATTACGCAAAACGAAGCAGCCCTTGCAGCACTACTGGAACGTGTTCGAATCGGTTCTGTCACAACACAACCCTAAAAAAATATACTCTCCGTTGCTATACTCCGGTCATGTCACTCGCGTCACTTCAGATTTTACACAACCACCTCTTGCCAGAGCATCAGCAAGGTCGTACACTGCTACCATATGCAGAAGATTGAGACGGAAACATATAAAGTATTGCTCGAGAGGGACAAAAGCCGACTGGAAGTTGAGCTTGACCGCCTTGGTCATCGAAACCCAAAACAAGCGGGAGATTGGGAGGCGCGCAGTCCTGATATTGACGTTATGCACGCAGACGCAAACGAGAGTGCCGACCGAGCAGAAGAGTACCAGATTGACTCGATCGTGCTTGATGAGCTTGAAGCTCGCTACCGAAACATTATCCGCGCACTCAAGAAAATTGAGGCCGGTACGTTCGGTGTTTGCGAGGTGAGTGGTGAGCCGATTGAAGAAGACCGTCTGCGAGCAAATCCCGCAGCACGTACCGCAAAAGCGCACTTGAACGAAGAAGACCGTTTGCCCCAATAGAAAAGTTTCCGATTTCGCGCGTTCTCTCTATACATCTTATGAGTGTCGCACGTGTGTACAGTGCTCAAAACGTGTACTTGGATGCGATTTGCATCTGTGTGGAAGCGGATGTATCCAATGGTTTACATGATTTTTCGGTCGTTGGACTAGCTGACAAGGCGATCGACGAGAGTAGAGAACGCGTGTCCTCTGCCATCAAGAACACGGGGTTACCCTCTCCAAAACACTCCAACCAAAAGGTGCTGGTGTCACTCGCGCCGGCAGATGTACGTAAGGAAGGACCTCGCTTTGATCTTCCTATTGCCCTTGCCTACCTCATCGCCGCAGATGAAATTTCGTTCGACCCCACGGGTGTACTTTTTTTCGGAGAACTTTCCCTTGCGGGCGACCTACGCCCGGTGCATGGAACACTCGCACTCGCACGATTCGCAGCAAAAAACGGCTTTCACACCATGGTGGTGCCGTGGGAAAATGCGCAAGAGGCCGCATTGATACAAGACATTTGCGTACTTCCGGCGCGAACGCTCCGTGAAGTGCTTTGCCACTTCGACACAAGTGGTACCCGAACACACGTTCCAATCACAGCACAGCCGCAGAGTATTTTTGACGAAAATATTGACAATTCCATCACTGATTTCGCCGAAGTGCGCGGTCAAGAAACCGCAAAACGGGGTCTTGAAATTGCAGCCGCAGGCAGACACAACATTGTACTCTATGGACCTCCCGGAACAGGTAAAACCATGCTTGCTCGCGCACTTCGAGGTGTCCTGCCACCACTCTCGCTTGAAGAAGCCCTCGAAACGACCGCTATTCACTCTACCGCGGGCGTGCTACGCGAAACTATCATAGCCACACCGCCTTTCCGCTCGCCACACCACTCTGCAAGCCATGTGGCTATCGTGGGGGGAGGTACAATACCAAAACCTGGTGAGGTCACACTTGCGCACCGCGGAGTGCTATTTATGGATGAATTTCCGGAGTTTGAACGACGCGTGGTCGACGGACTGCGCGAACCTCTGGAAGACCGCGTCGTGTCAGTCTCCCGCGCAAAAGGTACTGTCTCTTTCCCTGCAAACTTCATCCTTGTCGCCGCCATGAACCCGAACCGCGAGCGAGGCGAGGGTCGTATGAGCGAACTTGATCGTGAACGACTCAAAAAACGAATTTCAGGGCCAGTGGTCGACCGTATCGACATGTGGATAGAAGTAGCCCATGTAGAGCACAACAAGCTTCACACCCGCGCCACACAAGACCTTCCGCGTGAATCACCCGAAGTCCGTAAACGCATCATACGTGCACGCTTGTTACAGAAAGAGCGATTTACGCATGATACCAAGACAAACAGTGATATGACTGTCCGCGACATTGATGAACGAGCATGCCTTTCAAAGGATGCCGAAGACGTGCTCGTTTTATCGGCCCAAAGGCTGAAACTCTCTCCTCGTAGTTACCACCGCACCATCAAACTCGCCCGCACCATCGCCGACCTTGCCGGCTCTGACACCGTAGAACAGGGGCATATACTCGAAGCACTGACGTATCGCCCTAAGGGATTGTTTGAATGACTCGTCGTATACGGATATCGTATACGAGATGCGTGAGATTAAAACGGATTTTTCGCCCCACGAACCTCGAAGTGAAGGTGCGGGCCGGTCGAGCGACCGGTGTTGCCGACATAGCCGATGATTTGACCAGCAACCACACTTTGCCCTTGCCACACCTCATTACTGCTGTTATGTGCATAGAGTGTCTGTGTGCCATTTGGATGGTCAATAACCACGTAATTGCCATACCCGCCATTCCAGAGATCTCCCGCACGTGACACTATCACGGTGCCGGCGGCGGACGCTACGATGGGAGTACCGACTGCTGCGCCGTAATCCACCGCATTGTAGCCGTGAATCCCTTGCGTGCGTACTGCTCCGGCCACAGGATGTATGAAATACCCGGAAATACTGGGACCGGAAGATGTCACGGTCCCCTTCGAACGACTCGGTTTTGCTTTGGGCTTCTCTTCCTCAATCGCCCCTCCCGGCACGGTGATGCGTTCACCCACCACAAGCGATTCATCTTCAGACAAGTTGTTGTAGGCGAGTATTTCTTTCGCGTCACCGCCATAGCGCTTTGCAATAGAGGAAGCGGTATCACCAGCACGTACGGTATGCTGCACCCCGGAAATGGGAAGAATAAGGAGGGTCTGTCCGGGATGTATGTCGGTACCCGACTTAAGACCATTTGCCCATACAACCGTGTTCACTGACACATTGAACATGGCTGCGACTTCCGAGAGTGTATTACCTTCTTGTACGCTATACCACGAGATTTGCTCGGGATTTGCCGGACGTTCTCGCTCGTGCAGGTCTACAAAAGGACTTGCCTCAGCGGCAAGAGCGACCTGGTCAACAACAGTCACACCCCCACCGCCTCGTGCGCGTGACGGATCGATATGTCGAGCAGCAGTCAAAACGGCCATAGTCTGAGCACTCTCCTCTGCAGCAGCCAGCGGATGTGCTACGGAAGACGTTTCGGAAGCGCGCACCTTGAAAGAAGTTGCGGTACCGGCAAACAATCCCAGGGAAGCGATGAGTCCGACAAGAACGATTATTCGCGTTCTATAGTGTCGATCACCGAGGGTATGTGTCACTTGGGTGTTCTGCGACGAACGTGTATCAGTCCCAAGATCGTGTAAACGTGTGTCTATAATACGCAATGTTTTGTGTGGTGCGGTCGTGCCTTCCAACGGCAACCTCATCCTGCGTTTCAATCGTACTAAGACACTATAAAGAGTGTGTGGCGCCCGTCAAGCGGTTGTACACAGTCGGACTCACAACCACAAGAAGCGCTGCGGATATGCTATGATGTGCCACACATGCAACACCTCACAGGGCTTAACAACGCGCAAAAAGAGGCGGTGCTTGCGACCGAAGGGCCTGTGCTGGTGCTTGCGGGAGCGGGAGCGGGTAAAACAAAAACCATTGCACACAGGATAGTGCATATTGTCAAGAGCGGTACGCCTGCCTACCGGATCCTTGCGATAACCTTCACCAACAAAGCGGCACGAGAGATGCGTGAGCGCGTACTCGGACTCTTGCACGACCATGGGGCGGACGACACAGGTACGCCAACGGTCTCGACCTTTCATGCGCTCTGCGCCACACTCCTTCGTGAACACGCGGAAGCGGCCGGTGTGCCGAAACATTTCACCATATTCGACCGCGCTGATTCGATTCGCGTGATAAAACGAGCCCTCAAAGAGACGGTCGGGGATGATGCGCGCTTTGAACCAAGAGCGGTGCTTTCCGCCATATCACGTGCAAAAGGGGACGCACTATCGCGCACTACGTACCAAGAGCGAGCCGGGCGCGCATGGTTTCCCGGTGCAGTGGCGCAGGTGTGGCAGGTGTATGACCGCGCACTTCGTGCGGAAGGTGCGGTCGACTTCGATGACCTGTTGTTTCTGGTGTTACGTTTGCTCAGTACAAACATAGAAGTATGCGCAGCACTCGCAAAACGATACCGGTACATACACGTTGACGAATATCAGGATACCAATAAAGTGCAGTACGAAATTGTACGAAAACTCGCGGGCGAACACGAAAATATCTTCTGTGTAGGCGATCTTGACCAAAATGTATACTCTTTTCGAGGTGCATCGATCGACAACATACTCGACTTCGAGCGCTCGTTTCCCAAAGCGACCCTCATTCGTTTGGAGCAAAACTACCGCTCTACCAACACCATTGTGACCGTCTCGAACAAAATCATTGAAAAAAACAAGCGACGCAAGAAAAAAACACTCTTTACAGAAAACGTGGAGGGTGAAAAAATGTCGCTCTCAATTGGCTATGATGAGCGTGACGAAGCGCTTCGCGTCGCCGAGGCGGCGCGTGATTGCATAAAAAATGGCATCTCCCCTCGAGAGATTGCCGTTTTGTACCGCGCAAACTTTCAATCCCGCGCATTAGAAGAAGCGTTCCTTGCGATTGGGGTACCGTACCGTGTGCTTGGTACCCGGTTTTTTGATCGAAAAGAGATTAAAGATGTACTCTCCTACGTGCGCGCGTCACTCAACAGAGACAGCTGGGCTGACATCGGACGTATTATAAACGAGCCGGCGCGAGGAATAGGAAAAGTCAGCTTTGATAAACTCGTTGGGGGCAACAGGGCACTCCTCACCGGGAAAATACGAGACAAAGTTGACGATTTCTTCGTCATTCTAGATGCAATCGGCTCGTTTTCGCTCACTCACCTTGCGTCGGAAACGCTCGTGTATGTGCTTGAACGCTCCGGTATGGCGGCTGCACTCGACACAAAACGCGACGAGGACCTCGAGCGGCTTGAGAACGTTCGAGAACTCGTGTCACTCGCTACAAACAGGTACGACGCGCTACCGGCGCCCGATGGACTGCTTCGTCTTCTAGAAGATGCTGCACTTGCCACCGATCAAGACGAACTCGACCAACGCACCGACCGTACTACAAACGACGCAGTCACCCTGATGACCGTACACGCTTCGAAAGGGTTAGAGTTTCGCCACGTCTTTATCACCGGCCTTGAAGAAGGACTCTTCCCCCATCGCCGCTTTAATGAGTCCGCAGTCAAAGATGACGAGGAGGAGCGACGCCTTTTTTACGTAGCTCTCACGCGCGCAAAAGAAAAAGTACACCTCTCCTACGCACTGGTACGCACTGTCTTTGGTCAGCGCAATGCGACCATGCCCAGTGAGTTCGTTTTGGATATTGATGAGGAATATATTGAAACAAACACAGAGACCGGAAGCAAAGAGCGGGTAGTGTACCTTGATTGAGGTGCGGTACGCTACATCCCATACACACCATGCAAAAAAAAACCGCACCCACGAAGGCACGCTCCGGCGCTCGACTCGGTCAGCACTTCCTTACCCGACCGGAAATAGCCGGTTGGGTTGCAGATGCGATACCCCTCACGCACGACAGTGTGGTGCTTGAAATAGGCCCCGGACACGGTATTCTCACCCGTGAACTCCTCATGCGGGCAGGGAAGGTGGTTGCAATCGAAAAAGATTCCGCCCTTGTTGCCGAACTACGGAACACATTCGCCACAGAAATAGAGCGGGGGCAGCTCACCCTCATTGATCAGGACATTCGTGACTTCGACCCTTCTCAGTACCCAATACTCGGTACTCGGTACTCGGTACTCGCCAACATCCCCTACTACCTCACCGGCTATATCATCCGCAAATTCCTTACTGTGCGCCTGCAGCCGGTGGCAATGGCACTTCTCATACAAAAGGAGGTGGCCGAACGTATCGTGGCACGGGACGGCAAACACTCCCTTCTGTCCCTCTCGGTACACGCATACGGCACACCACGCATTATGCACATTGTGAAAGCGGGCGCTTTTTCCCCACCTCCCAAAGTTGACTCTGCGGTACTCTCCATTACAGAGATATCTCGCGATCGCTTCACCAGCACCCTGCATGAGGAAACATTCTATACCGTGCTGCACACAGCGTTTGGCAGTAAGCGTAAGCAGGTGGGGTCTACACTCTCCACCCTCATGAATACGAAGACACTGGAAGCTGCAGGAATACCAAAAACCGCACGTCCGGAGGATGTGCGGTTGGAGGAATGGATCTGTGCGAGTTGTTTTTAAAACACCGAAGTACCCACTTTATCAATCAAAAGACCGGCGCCAGTTGGACAACACGCACCACTGCACACAGGGTTCAAGCATGCTACTGGAACAGGAAAAGCCCTCCCCAGCTGCCAAGCGAGTGGAAAAAGGTTGCCGTTCATATACAACCGTGACCCAAGGAAGGGGCAATACATGAAAAGCCCCCCTCTGGGAGGGCCGACAGCAATAAGCAAGCAACCATTACAGGTGCAGGGTGTTACCGCTAACGAACGACCACCGAATGGAACAAGCGGCACCGCCGCTTCAGCGCGCGGCACAAACGCTCCGACCGAGGTGATACACAGCACACATGTCACGACCATCGTGAGTATTGTGCGTATGATTCGTGATTGCTTGTTTACCATATTGAGTATGTTGTCTTCAGGTAGCTATTATATTTTGAGTTGAAACGTGGCTGTGGAGTCAAGATTAAATCCTCCTGCATTAATTACGCGCACGAGCACGCTAAAATCGCTCTCTTTCGAGGTGTTTTTCAGAAAATCTTCGAAAGGTTTGTATACGAACGTCATCGTGGTGCCATCTCGGGATGGCACATCTTCAATAAGTCCGAAAGTAGTCATGATGTCGTTATGTTCACGTGCAAACCCGCTTCCGAACACCGTGAATGTGTCGCCTTGTTTTCCTACGCCTGGTAAAATGCGTATGATGGTGGGCGCTTGCAATACATCATCTTTGATCCATACCATCACTTGATTTGGCGTCTTTTCCCCTTCACGTTCGACACGGAGTGCATATTTACCCGGTAAAAGAGCGGGAACAACAACATGCACCGACCGACCGTCGGCAGCCACAGTAGCGGGTACCTTTGCGGCAGTGCCCCACAGCACCTGCACGGATTGGCCGACTTTTGGCGCAAGATCATATCCCGACAAAGTAACACTGTCTCCGGGGTGGACGTGCGTAACCTGTGCGCCGTACACGTTAAATACTTCTTTTGAGTACGCAATCTGAGATTCTTTAATTTCTTTCTCCAGAGTCGCCATTTTCGTCTCGGAGATACCGTTATGCATCTCCTTAATCGCTTCCAGTAGGGAGTCCTCAATAGGAGCATCCTCAGTGGGATTTAAGATGCTTGACGCATCGGACGCATCGGTTGCCGGACTCGAGTATCTTTGTATCTGCCACATGGGTGTGGCGCATGTGGCATCACGACATCCGCACTTCCACGAGCCCTGCACGAGTCGACACATGTAGGCGTACACAGATCCCTCCTTTTCATCACTTTCCGGGAGTACCTTTTGAGCCGAACCTAACAACCAAGAACCTGAGGATTTTGTACCGGAAAATTCGATACGTTTTCGAACACCCCCAACTTTGTGATATCCGTACTTATAGATGTAGGTCGCATCAGATCCATCTCCTACCTCCACGTGACGAGTAGTCCCGTTAACCGCGCAAGACACCCGAATCGCTAGCGTAGGGTATGTACCGAAAAAAGCTATCGGCGAGCCATATTTGGCAGGGACTTGGTCTGCGACGGAGCGAATGGTGTGACAGGGTGACGCCGGTTCGGAAGCCGCGTGTGCGTAAAAATACATCGAAAACCAACATACCGTCACGAACAATACGAAGATGGCGCGAACATATGCGGCACCTGGAAGGTTTTGCTGAAAGGAACGTACCTGACACGGAACATGTTGTTTCATATTTTTTGGGATGTGACACACGGTTACTGTATATACATTAACGCACGAAGCGTGCCGTATACCAAACAGGGGTTCGTCGACTCTGTGCATAAACCTGTGTACGACACCATGAACAACCTGGTACTATCCACAGATTTTGAGAACCATCGCCCCTTTGACACGGCATACGGGCGTATACTTACCGTGTATGGCTCATCACGCACGGGCTGTTTCCGCCAATCGGCTCTTCGCACTCGCTGCGGTTTTGTTGACACTCGTGTTTGTGCTCATGGTTTCTCGGGTGTTCGACACACCTGCTCACACCGCAGTGCGCGGGGAAGTGGTGGCCACACCCGCGTACGAAGCCGCTCGTACGGCGACAACACTTGACACCGACGCAGACGGGATACCTGACTGGGAAGAGACCTTACTCGGTACCGACCCAAAAAACGCCGATGAAAACAATAATGGGGTTAAAGATGGTGAGGAGCAAAGGGAGCTCTTTGCTCGCCTCGATCAACATACTGGAACTCAGGATAATACTTCTTCGACGAGTGAACAAATTCAAGCAAATAGTCTCACCGAAATGGTGGCAAAAAACTTGATGGGGAGCGTGATGGATTCTTTCAAGAACAAAGAGCGCTTGGGTGATGCGGACGTTCAGAACATACTTTCCCATTCAGTAGACGCAATGTCTGATATCACAACCTTGCCGCAATACACTAAAGATGATGTACGGATTGTTCCCACTTCGCCAGAAGCCCGTATTGCGTACCTTGAATCGGTACGCGTCAATCTTCTTAATGCGCTCAATGAAAAACCGAACGAATACAACGCATTGAATTTACTTGTTCATGGCGGCAACAAAGAGGGTGTGGAAAATCTTATGGAGGCCGTGACCATATACGACACAGCTGCTGCAGCATTGCGTAACGTACCTGTACCCGAGGAGGCTGTTGAAACACACGCGATGCTCGTATCAGGCCTTCTTGAGTATGCGGACTCACTTAAAAAGATTGCTCAATTCGAGCAGGACCCCATACTTGCAACCATCGGTCTCAACGCATTCGGCGTTGGGCAAGGGAAGTTCGCAACCGCGATGACTGTGTATATGCAGTACACCAAAAAACTGAATGAAGTGGCGGAAGGGTCAAGAAATACGTCGACCAACTGAAGAAATTGTTGAATCGGATCAAAAAAGCACCTATGATTACCATGCTCACGTATCGCAGAAACACTCTTTGGCATGAGATGTGTCGTTCTGTCGTGTCATTGCTCTGCATGATTGCACTCGTGCTCCCAAGTGTGTACATCGTGCTTGATCCCGAAACTGCACGCGCGCAAGATTTTGTTTTTTCGACTGCCGGCGCGGACACTCCCGCATACTGGGATTTCAGCCAAGGCACCACCACAGACCTCACTCCTTCGAGTACGGTTGATCTCGTAATCAGGCACGGAAGTAGTACACGCAGCACCAATTCGGGAGGTGGGGGCGATGGTGATGTTGACGATGCAATGAACGAAGCGTTGAAACCGGTACTGGGTGCTGTTACCGGTATGGCAGCGTGTTACCTTGGTGGCTATATTTCAAGCTTCCTATCGTCTTTTTTTCCATGGCTCTCTTCCCCTGTGAACGCGGCAACAGTTGCTGTACTTGACATACCACTCACAGCATTTGCGGTCACAATTGGTGTTGGAGCGGCGGCGGCGGCACCAGTATCTGCGGCACTTGCCGCAACCCTCAACGTTCCCGTTACGGACGTAGTGGGGACGACCTACCTGGGTATACAGGCGGAACAAAACGCTGCCGTCGCGGCAAATACCCTCACAACTGCGCAATCCACAACACAAACGGCCGCCGAGTCTTCCAACAACACATTTAAAGAATGTACCCTCGATAGCCTGGTACGTATGTTTGGACAGATGATTATCGATGCTGTCACAGACAGTATCGTGGCATGGATCAAGGGCGGTTTCTATGGCCTACCCTCGTTTGTCGAAGACCCTGGGCGCTTCTTTATGGATGTTGCCGAATACTCAGTGTCCGCCTTTCTGTACGAGAGCGGGCTCAACAGTATCCTATGCGAACCCTTCCGCTTGGATGTGATCCTCGGCATATCGTGGGATTTCTATATGAACGACCTCGACCCCACCTACGGCCAGCTTTCCTGCTCACTCGATGAGTTTTTCCCCGGAATCGACATCAATATTGACCTGAATAATGATGGGAGAGTTGATCCCGGCGAAACAGTCAAGGGCTACTCCGGCAACCAAGCATACTCAGCAATGGTCGAGGATGGCAATATCGATTTCCCGGGAGGTGGATTTCCCGGAGTTGCGGGACTCCTTCGCAACGAAAACAACGCAATCGGTTCACAACTTCAGGCACAGGATGCCACCGGAAAGTTCGTCGGTCAGCAGGTTGGGCGGGAGTCGCAACTTCTATCATACGGTAAGGGATGGTTCTCGCCACGCTGTAACGCGGACAACAACGAAAAGACTCCTGACACGGTCTGCACCCCGGGTGAGTATGTGGCGGAGCAGGTAAACGACTGGAGTGGTAGCCAACTTTCACAACTTGAGCTTGCGGATGAGTTTGCAGAGATAGTAAACGCACTTCTTCAACTACTGGTGGAGACTATACTCTCGGAAGGTAATTCACTGCTGCAGTCTAATCGCTAACCCATGAGATCTTTTCTATACATCGTAGTATTGCTTGTGGGATTGGCCGGGGTGCTTGCGGTACTACCTCTTGCCCCATTTCAAACAGTCGGTGTGTCTGCCCAAGCCGCTCCAGCCGCTAATACTGGTATGTCGCAGAATATACAGCAACAGGCGATGGGGGCGGCAAATCAGACCAATCCTACTTTTGGTTGCGGTAGCAGTTTTAGTATTGAGGGGTGTGGCACCATGGCGGCGTACTACATCATGAAAGGATGTGCCTGGATAGCTGTGTGGGCGAGTGTCATACTCAACTACGTCATTATGGAGCTGGTTGTCGGCATGGGAGTGTTGGTAGGCAACATGCCGGGCGTTGCACATGCATGGGAGATGTTGCGTGACCTTACCAATGTATTCCTTGTGTTTATTACTGTCTACATCGGTATCTCCATAATAGTCGGGGCGAGCAACTTTGGCTCAAAACAAATGCTAGGGCGAATAATATTAGCCGCACTGTTGGTAAATTTCAGTATCACCGTGGCGAAGCTTGTGATCGACGTCTCAAACGTAACCGCGATCACCGCGTACGATATGATTTTGAAGCAGAATGCAGACGACTTTAAGACAACAGTTGTACGGCCGGGCGAATGTGCACAGGTGAGTGAGAAAGCATACGATCCGGCAGAGAACACCTGTATTACAACCGGTCTTGCGGGTGTTTTTTGGTCTCGCCTTCAAATGACAAAAATATTCAACGTCGCGGATTTCCAGGCGCAAGATGGAAAAAAAGCGGATGACGCCCTTATTTGGGTAGGACTTCTCGGAGCTATCATGTTCATCATCATGGCTTTTGTTTTCGGCGCAATGGCCTTCATGCTTATTGGGCGTTTTCTGATTCTTGTGATGCTCATCATCTTCTCACCACTTGCATTTGTCTCCCTCATCACCGGCATTTCAGGCAAAGGGAGAGTGTGGTGGACTATGCTCATAAATCAATCCATCGTGGCGCCGGTCATGTTCATTATGCTTTGGATAACATACGGCTTGCTTGACGGCTTTTCCAATCGATTTGAACTCAAAGGAGGTATTGCAAAAAGCGCAATGGCCGACATGGGTGCTATGGGAATCGTCACATATTTTATGATAATCTGCGGCTCACTCATTATGTCGCTCATTGTGGCAAAGGAGCTTGGGGCATACGGCGCAAGTGCAGCCATGTCGACCGGCAAGAATTGGTCAAAGAAAGCCGGGTTTGCGCTTGCTGGCGGGACTGGGTATGTGGCGGGTCGTACCGTGGGTGGTGCGGTAGGACTGAGTGCGCGTATGGGTCGAAAAGTTATAGGTGGTACAGGAGACCGTGTCGCAAACAGCACAGCGGTAAAAAACCTTGTAAGTTCACAAGATACCGGCCTTAAGGGTTGGGCAAAACGCACAACAGGCAGGGTACTGCGCAAGACCGGTGCAGGCGCTGCGAATAGCAGTTTTGACTTGCGTGCCGCTCCGGGACTCGGTTCAAGCAAATTGGTACAGAAGTACGGTGGTGCTGCACAAAAAGGCGGTTATACGCAATCGATAGTGGAGAAGAATAAGCGCGTGCAAGATGAGAAGGACTGGTTGGCAAAAAATACAACGACTGCAAAAGAGGGCAAGGAGCGTGATGCACAACAACGAGAAGTAATGCGCGTGCAAGAACGAGTAAGCGCATACGACATTCAAAAGGAGGATCGTACGCTTGAAAGCAAGATTGCAGATGCAAAGAATAATACGGAGGCCCTTAATCGGAATGTTGAGGAAGCACGCAAGGTGGGCAAACTCACACCGGAACTTCAAAACAAGTATGATTCTGCACTTAAGAAGGAGGGCGAGCTTGAGGGTTTGTCTCAGCAATTGAATGAGCGCAAAGTGACACGTGAAGAAATCGCTACAGGTATGAATTCAAGCACGGGGAAATCCTTAAATCCCGCCGAGCTACAGCAACTTACCAACAGGCTCGCGACTCTCGATACGGACATTAAGAGTAATTATGGTGTTGCGGATGCAGATGTGGCAAAGCTTGATTCAGAAATTAAAGATTTGGAAACACAACACGCTGCTGCAACCGGCACAAACAAGCAGGCTCTGGAAAAGCAGATTGAAAATGTGCGTAATGAACGCAACACACTAGTCTCGTTGTTCGAGACAAATCGTGAGCTGTATGAGATGGAGAAGTGGGAGACTGCTAAACCTGATCAAGCGGCGGTAGAGGGACTTAAAAAACAAGCTAATGCTGCAAAGCAAAAAATGACTGTCTTCAATACTGAACGTTCACGCAATATCGACAAGAAATACTCGGACAAGGCGTCAGCTCAAGCATCTCAACGTGTTGACAACTACCTTACCCAGCTCGGCACCGAAAGAACACTTGGATTTATCGCGACCCCAAAATGGAAGAGGGAAACGGCGGTACGGCTTCGAAAGCCTTCCGGAGAGAAACAGCTTCTGTCTGATATGGAGAAAGTTTTCAAGGAATTTAAAAAGAATGAAAGCCCTGCGCCTGTGACTGAGGCACCTCAGACGCCGCCGGTCGTCTAATAGATATACTGTGTATGGATTTGGAACTTCAAAAAGAATTGCAGAGACTCTGGTCAACACTGCCAGATCCAATACAACATGCGATACTCGAAGTTACATACAAGACAGCCGTACGAAATGCATTAGCATCGTATAGCGTATCCGATAACGAACGGGAGGCGTTTGAGGTTGAAGTACTGCTGGTACTCTTGGGTCTCCAGAGTCGTGAGGACCTTGCTCGTAACCCTGAGATTAGTGTCACATCACTTACCGCGGGTGACCTGCAACACATTTCAGAGCACCTCAACACACACTTCTTTGCCCCACTTGCGCCATATTTGGAAGAGTCGACGGTATCACAGCCTATTCCACTTCCAAAGAAGAGTAGTGACGAACTCCTACCTGCAGCGGAAATAACTCTACCCAAACCACCCACCCCCCAAACCGCGTCAGCAGTAGAGCGCGGAGGCACCGCAAGCCCACTCGAACAGTTCATTCGAAAAGATCCTGCAATCACTGAACGCTTTTCAAAACTTCCTGAGTCGGTGCGAGCGGCAATCGTTTCCCCTGAGGTCGCAACGGCTTTTTCTTCGTGTGTGCGTACCTACGAAATCAGTGAGGGGAGCTTCAAAATGCTTGGCATGGAGATTGTCCGTCTATTGGTAGGTATGCAGAGTACGAACGACTTTCGTGCTCATGTGCGTGAGCTGACCATTGTCTCAGCCGCACAGCAGGATTCGCTCGTCAGTACGACTGAAAAGGACATTGTTCGACCGGTGCAGGAAGCGATCATGGCAGTGCTTGCAAGCAGAAAGAGCGAGTAGTCAAAAACAGCGGACGTGGTTCTTTTCTTTACGGAGATACGGTATGCATGCGCCAAAAGTGCCTCACGTGCTACACTGTACCTTGCGAGAATGTGCTGCTGAACAAGTGATAACCAGGTCTTTTTGCAAGTGGTGCCGCGCGGCAAACTGCAATAAATGATTTTTACGATGAGATTCCCCGTACCACAATATATTGACATCGAGGAGAAGATGTTCGGCCAGCTCACCGCAAAACAGATGGCGTTTGTGGCTGGTGGTGCTGCTTTTCTCTACATTATGTACGCATTCGGAGGTTTTTTTATTGCCGTCTTGCTTGGTGGACCTGTTGCCCTACTTGCCGCAGCACTTGCATTCATAAAGATTAATGAACGACCATTTCACCATATCGTCTACGCATGTTTTTTCTAC
>CAZWNC010000003.1:28289-68738 GCA_964635195.1 uncultured Candidatus Saccharibacteria bacterium
AGCAGTCGACTATACCTTTGGAAAAAAAGCGAACGAGTCCAGCACGCAAAAAAAACAAAGGATACTGAGGTACGTGAAGTGCAACAACAAGCGGCACCTCGTCTCTCGCAATCACGCTTGAAAGAGCTTGCATGGTCTCTCGACACCAAAGAGAGCATGTACACTTCCGAAGACCAATGGAAGGGTGGGGGTAAAAAATAATCATGCAATATGCCAAGCAAATCACTTTCTAAAGGCGCACGTCCGAGTCAAGACTTCGTCCCGATTGAACAAGTGCGAGATGGTATGCTCATACTGCACGACGGCTCTATTCGCGCCGTCCTTATGGCAAGCTCGATCAATATTGTCCTCAAGTCAGAGGACGAACAAGCTGCCATACTTGGTCAATTTAAAAACTTTTTGAATTCACTCGACTTTTCGATTCAAATATTCATTCAGTCTCGCGAACTCGACATACGACCTTATCTCGCACTTTTGGAAGGTGCCTACAGGGAACAACACACGGAACTCATGAAAATCCAGGTACGCGAGTACATCGATTTTGTATCCAGCTTTGTTGATGGATCAAGTATTATGACAAAATCATTCTACCTCGTTATCCCGTACAGCCCACCTGTCATGGGGGGGGCTGCAGGGGGTATACGAGGTATAATGGGAACGCAGAGCAACGATGCACAAGTCTCTCGCGAGATATTTGAAGAGTACCGCAGCCAAATGGAGCAGCGTGTATCGGTGGTCATAAATGGCCTTGCTCGCACCGGTGTTCGTGCCGTACAGCTTGGGACGGAAGAAACGATCGAACTCTTCTACCGTTTGTTTAACATTGGCGAACTTGATCGCCCATTACCTATCGGAGACTTCGGCAACAAGTAGCAGCGACACCTAATTATGTCAGTATGAGTTTCTTCAGTTTTAAAAAATCAACCCCCGCAGAACAGGCAGACGCCGGTTTTGGCTCGGTACTCCCCCAAGACGTCTTTGATGCGGGAGCCCTCGAACTCAAAGACGTGCTCGCCCCTTCCGCGCTACAATTTACCCCGCGCGAACTGAATCTTGGTGAAAAAGTCGCACGCACCTTTTTTGTAATCTCGTACCCGCACTTCCTTTCAGACAACTGGTTTTCTCCTATCATCAATCTCGAGCGCATTTTCGACATCTCCATATTTGTACACCCGGTAGATACCGTACCGATGCTTAAAAAATTCCAAAAGAAGGTTGCCGCCGTCCAGAGCGAAATCAACGACCGCGAGCGTCGTGGTATGGTGCGCGACCCTATGCTCGATGCAGCATACGAAAACCTTGAGTCACTTCGTGATGCACTCCAGCAGGCCGAAGAGCGACTTTTTGACGTCGGGGTGTACATTTCACTGTACGCAAGCGATAAGGGCATCCTCGACCAAGCTGAGAGCGAGATGAAGAGTATTCTTGAGTCGCAGATGATTTATCTCAAGCCGGCTCTCTTTCAGCAGGAGCAGGGGTATCGCAGCGTGCTCCCACTCTGTACGGACGAGCTCATGGTGCACAGCAAACTCAACAGTGCACCACTGTCCTCGATTTTCCCCTTCATATCCTTCGACCTTACTGCAGAAAAGGGCATACTCTACGGTATCAATCTCCACAACAACTCACTCGTCCTTTTCGACCGCTACTCCATGGAGAACTACAATTCAGTCCTTTTCGCCAAATCGGGTGCGGGGAAAAGTTATGCACTCAAGCTGGAAATACTTCGTTCCCTCATGTTTGATACCGAAGTTATTGTTATAGACCCGGAGCGAGAGTATGAATATATGGCAAATGCGACCGGTGGCCGTTACTTCAATATTTCACTTTCATCGGAACACCACATCAATCCTTTCGACCTCCCACAGGTGCGTGAGGACGAAAGTCCCGCGGAAATTCTCCGCCAGAACATCATCACGTTGATTGGGCTCTTCCGTATCATTCTGGGTGGACTCACGCCGGAAGAAGAGTCTATTGTCGACCGAGCTATCACGGAAACGTACGCACTGAAAGATATCACTGGCAATACTGATTTTTCGAATTTTGCACCACCACTCCTCTCGGACTTTGAACTGGTACTTGGAGGCATGGAAGGCAGTGAGTCGTTGATGAATCGCTTGGGTAAATTTACCGTAGGCACCTGGTCGGGCTTTTTAAACAAGCCAAGCAATGTTGAAATTAACCAAAAGTTCATCGTATTCTCAGTGCGTGACATGGAAGAAGAGCTCAAACCTGCCGCAATGTTTCTTGTGACAAACTACATCTGGACTGCCGTACGTCGAACGCTCAAAAAGCGGCTCCTGGTCGTCGATGAGGCATGGTGGATGATGAAAAGCGAAGACACGGCGAGCTTCCTCTACAGTGTAGCCAAACGCGGACGAAAGTACTTCCTTGGCCTTGCCACGATTACCCAAGATGTGGGGGACTTTCTGAAAAGCCCATATGGAGTCCCAATGATTACTAATTCCTCTATCCAACTCCTTTTGAAACAGAGCCCGACCGCGGTTGACCGTGTACAAGAGACCTTCAACCTCACCGATGAAGAGAAGTACCTCTTACTTGAAAGCCAAGTAGGGGAGGGTATATTTTTTGCCGGCAACAAACATGTCGCCATCAAGATCATTGCAAGCTACACTGAAGATCAGATTATCACCAGCGACCCGAGTCAGCTCCTTGCGATCAAGTCGGAACGAGACAACCTGATGGACGGTGGTGGAAGGAATACTGAGTAGGTTGTGTGTGGCATTTGGTCATACCTTGCCACAATATGAGTGGCCGCGTGAAGTAATTTTAATACTTACACAATCACATGTCGCAGAGCATTACCTTACCCAAACGCCGCATCGGCAGAGGTACCGGAGCGACAATGGTTGCAGTTGCCTTGGCGCTTGATTTTGCGGTGTTGATTATGTTAGTGGCTGGATTAGTGTTTGCGTTCTCGTTCTTGAGCATGGAGTCGTGCGGCAGAGTCGCAGCTGACTATAGTGCGGGTAAGGCAGACAGTACAGGTGTATGGGGGGCTGCAAAAGGTGTCGCGAATGTCGATACTGTATCAACAGTAAAGTGTGCTTGGAATGCAGCCTGGGGCGCGGGTGTGATCGGTGGAGCAGTTTTAACCTTCCCCCTCATGGCGGCCATGGTTTCGGCGATCGCTGGCATCATATCGGTTCTCTTGTTCACACTCTGGTTTGCGGTACTCCGCGTGAACGTCATGGGTCTAAACTATCGCCGCGTGATGGTCAACCTTACAACCGCCATCATCGAATCCATTCCCATATTGAATCTGTTTCCCATGCAAACAATCGGTGTTTTACTTCATATTTACATCGCGAACAAGGAAGATGATCATAAAATTAAGGCGGCCAAAATAAAGATCCATGCTCAAGAAACGAGCAACGCATATATGCAGGACAGGACAGCTCGCACACCGAGTCAAACATCGGTTTCCCGACAGCTTGAGAGTGAGGGTGTTTTCGCGGCATAACAACACCACATCAACAATGAGTTATCCTCACCAACTCACACACGTCATACGCTGCATGCGGTATACTGAAGCCATGCGAAGCCATATATACATCGGTGTCCTGTGCATGTTGTTTTTTGGTATCGGCACCCCATTCACGCACGCACAGTCACTCCTCCCTATACAACAGCGGTCAGACCCGAGCTTTGTTGCACTCACTCCGCGCTATCCAGCCCCGGGTGACGAAGTGGTAGCCAAACTCAACGCACACATGATTTATGCACCAAGTGCACGCATCGTCTGGAAACAAAATGGCAAGGTTGTTCAGGAAAGTGTGGGTGGTCTTGAGTATCGATTTACCGTCGAAAAAATCGGACAGACTATCGACCTTGAGGTTATAGTGTACGAAGAAAGTGGCAACATACTGAGAAAAACTCTCAAACAAACCGTGGGTGCGGTCTCCATCGTATGGGAAGGATTAACGTACACCCCTCCGCTTTACGCGGGGCGTGCGCTCCATAGCCCACGTTCAGAAGTGGTGTTACAGGCACTCCCGGTGATAGCGAATGGTGCGGGCGGCTACATGAACACGAAAAACCTCGTCTTTAACTGGCACCTCTACGGTGAAACAAATCCGCGCTTCAGTGGCCAGGGGCTCGACAGTATTGTTGCAAAAGCGAAGACTCCGTATGCGCCCCTTGAAGCATCAGTCCATATTCAAAACAAGCAAGGTGAGACACTCGCGATCGGTCATGTGAGTGTGCCGGTGACACACCCCTACGTACGATTCTATGAAGAGTACCCACAATTTGGTGTCAAGTACACTCATACCCTCGACGCTGAATATCGATTACCCTCAAACAAGCGCACCATCTACGCCGAACCATACTTCATAAGTGCACCGACCCGCACCGATCAATCTCTGACATATGCATGGCGGATCGGCTCTCAACTTCTCAATTCGCAAGGCAATGTGACCTTGGAGCCGAGTGGCTCCGGCTCTAGCGCTTCGTCTCTCGAACTGACCGTCAGCAACGGGTCTGTGTTGGAGCAACGCGCTCGCGGTGCTCTGCGTGTGCTTTTTTCAGGGTCATCGGAAGGTACCGCAAACACCGACCCCGAAACGGAGTCTTTCTAAGTACTAGCCATATGAACAAGAGAACCTGCACAATATTTCTAGTCACACTACTCACCATCTGTACACCGCTGTTGGTACAAGGTATCGAATACATTCCTCTCTCACCAAACCTTCCTCTCATTCGTCGCAACGAATGGGGGGATCTCGGTGGTTTGTTCAATAAATTCCTCGCTATATCAGTCGCTGTAGCCGCACTTCTTGCGGTTATTATGGTGGCGATTGGCGGCTTTAAGTGGATGACGACAGATTCTGTATTTAACATGGTTGGTGCAAAGGAGCAAATAAGCAACGCAATTATCGGCCTCTTAATAGTCCTCGCGTCCGTACTTATCATGGTGACCATCAACCCCGATATCATCGAGTTTAATTTATTCAAGACGGACATTCAACCTGATCCGTAAAGATACTCCGGTACACACTCGCGCATACACTAGATTTATGGACAAGAAAAAACTCATCATCCTCATACTCGCTTCCTGTACCGTTTTTATCGTACTTGCAGTCATTGTATTCTTTTCTGTGGGTATGCCGGGTGGCGACACGCAGGAAGGGGCGGAGGACAACCCCTTCGGTAACACCGACGTAGAGCGGGAGAATATTCTTCCGAACACTGAAGAGACCGATGTGGCCGAAAACCAGGACGATGCTGATGTGCCGGACCTGGAAATGACACTGAAAGATGGTTCGGTGTTACGTCGGATCTCAAACGAGCCCGTTGCAGGCGCCATGCCTTTCATGCATGCTGGCCAAAACACCGGCACTGAGCCCCTTGTTCGCTACCTTCTGCGAGATTCCGGTGATATGTTTGAGACACCCCTTGCGCGCACAACCCCACCGACACTGCTATATGTCGACCCGAAGGTACGAGGTGTCGTACGCGCCTTGTGGAGTAGCACCGCAAGCTCCACAATTGCACTCTCTCTCAGCACGGACAATGAGGTGGTGTATACCTACCTTGGTTCCTTTATGCCGACCAAAAAAAGCGGGAGTAGCACTACACCATCTCCTGATGAGGTGACGTTCGGTGGAAGATCTGGGCCGACAGACCCATTGAGTCTCACCTTCTCACCCGACGGCTCGATGTTTGCTTTTCTTGCCATAGAGGAAAAAGGTTCCGTACTCTACACCGAACGTGTAGATAGTGGCACCAGACGACAGGTGTGGTCTTCGCCACTCCGTGGCCTGACACTTCGCTGGGAATCACCACAACGCATTACCGTCTACACCAACCCGGATGATATGCTCACCGGCAGCGTCTGGAGCGTTGATCCCGCAAGTGGTGCGGCACAGCTCCTCATGAGCAACACGTACGGACTTGCAGTACTGCCACACCCTTCGGACACAAGATTACTCTACTCGCAACGCACTGAGGTGGGGAACTACTCACTGCGCGTACGCCACCTGGATGGTAAGGAGGACACCTACCTTACCGTTCCGACGCTCGCTGAAAAGTGCGCGTGGGGTAAGGTGTACAATACGTATGTGTACTGTGGGATTCCAAAAAATATGAACCGTGAAGGTTTTATTAGTGGTTGGTATCGGGGTGAATTTTCTTCGGACGATGTCTTGTGGCGATTTGACACCACGACCGGTGCTGGCAAGCGCCTACTTGACCCAATGGAAGAGGATTCGAGGATTACTATCGACATGGTCGACCTCGCTCTCGATCCGACAGACACCTATCTTGTGTTCAAAGATCGTTCAAGCGGCCACCTCTGGTCACTTGAGCTTCCTGATGACATACGCACTACCGAAAAAGCAACAACGACTCCGGGATTCTAGCTTCAATATTACACACAACCCCTTCTCAAGAAGGGGTTGTGTGATTTTCACTCACGACACCGGGAGCTTCTTTTGGTTTCAACACCACATGACGATCTTTTCCAAAACCAACCGATTCCGTATTGATGTCACGATCCTCACTGAACATACTGTGGATGATCATACGCTCGTACGCGTTCATGGGAAGCATTTCCGCACTTGCGCGAAAAGTCCGTACACGATCCGCCAACAGAAGCGCCTTTTGCTCGATATCATGTATCCTATTCAGCTGGTAGCCATTCACATCCACCATACATCGTGCCGCATCATCGCCTTGCTGCTCGAGCATGCGTCGCACTACATGGTTCAATGCGCGGAGCGTTTCGCCTTGAGGCCCTATCAAAAGCTTACTGTCCTCACTCCGCAGACTGTAGACTCCATGCCCACCCACGGTGACGTACTCAACAGCACTCACCTCGACACACATGAGCGCACAGAGCTTTCGTATGAGTGTTTCTGCCTCTTTTGGTTCCATAGTGTTCTGTTCTGTCATACGGTGTTTACATTGCGCGCCTCACCCTCCATTCGACGCTTCACGTATATTTCTTGCCCTATTGCAAAGATATTACTCGTAATCAGGTAAAGTGCAACTGCGGCACTCGCCACATATGCAACACCTATCATCATGAGCGGCAAAAAATATTTCATCTGTAGGTGCATCGAGCGCGCAAAATCTTCTTGAAAGGTGGCATGTTCTTTCCGTGGTGCGGGTGCAGGAAGAGCGAAATGTACTTGCAGGTACTGGGTTACTCCCGCCAGTACGGCAAGTGGGGCACTCTTTGCCGCCATGTCTATCCAGCCCATGAAGTGCATATTTATCTCCCCCGGAACAGGGACGAAACTATATAAAAGTGTCGTATCTACCTGAGGTAGCCCACCCTTCCAGAAGAGATAGTAGAGACCGAAGATGATGGGAAGCTGAATAAGAAGAGTGAGAAAGGCAGAGAACGGGTTTACCTGCTTTTCACGATATAACTCGAGCAATTTTTTTCCCTGAGTTTCACGATCATCTTTGTATTTCTCACGAATTTCTTTCATCGGCTCCTCGAGTTCCTTCATCAGGCGCTGTGTGCGCGCCGCCTTGAGTGAGAGTGGCAAAATAAGCAACTTCACGAGCACTGTGAGCAAAATGACCGCAATACCCATATCAACCCATGGACCGAGGTCGAGAATGCCGATGAGCGCATTGTAGAGTGGCTCTTTAACAAGTGTATGAAAAAGCTCGCTCATGTGTTTTGTATTGTACCTCAAATACTCCGAAATCGCATCTTTTAGAACGTGGGGGCTCAAACCCCACACGAGCTATTTTTTTTCATCGTGAGTACTATAGAATGAGACTTTTTGAGCCAGGTTACATACTTCAGCTCGAAGTGTTTCGAAAGGAACACTTGCTGCAGGGGGGCGTAACAATACCGCAACCTGTTTTCCGGACAGGTATCCGGACATTGAACGTAGCACCTCGTAGATCTTTCGACGGACATAGTGTCGTGCCACAGCACTTTTGAATACTTTTTTACTGACAACAACACCACACACATACCCGGCGGGCGTTTTCCTTGAGACACTCTCTGTGCTCAGGTGGAGTAGGGTGAGGTACGTTCCATGCATTCTCTTTCCATGCTTTAGTAGCTGCTCAAAAGCGATGCGGGACAGTCGTTGTCTTTTTTTCAACATAGTGTCGTCACAGTATACCAGCACTTTCTTCACTTCAAACTCTCTTGTAGTGAAAAGAAAAAAGCCGTCTCACGGCTTTTTTCAACTATCTTTGGGTGGTTCTCACAGCAAGACGCTTGCGACCCTTCGCTCGTCGGCTCCTGATAACGCGCTTTCCACCCGGAGTGCGCATACGCACCAAAAAACCGTGGGTTTTTGCGCGCTTACGCTTTTTCGGCTGGTAGGTTCTTTTTGTTGCCATAGTGCGCCATACTATAGCACAACGAGAGAAAAAGAAAAGCCCCGGTATGTACCGGGGCTTACACGAACAATCTACTCAAGAGAACAGTGGTGAAACAACCCTCGTTATTCCGACCACGAACGAAATTGCAGCAAAACCGAAGCAGAGAAAAGTTGGTATGTCTCCCACTTCGAGCGATTTGTCAAAGCGTGCTCCCAAACCAAGAAAGAACGACGGAAGCACACCCAACAGAACGACATTTTGCCAATTTCGATATACCCAAGCCACTGCGTCATCCGGTGCCGCTGCGTATATCATAAAGACAACGCCTGCAATACCAGCCACAACGAGCACTGATAGAGACAGTAACTCAGCACGCAATCTTGCACGTTGCAGTTGCTTGGTGTAGCGCATGGGAACGTATCTGTCACCACCCATGCCCCAACTCAAACGGAACACCCTCACTACCAAACGCAACAACAAGACTACGGCCGGTGGTCCAAATAGTGCGATGATGAGTAGTATGAAAGGCCCATACCACGGCAAGTCACTCCACCACACCGTCACATGTTCCCACCAGTAGGGAATATATTCCACGAACCCAGCATCTTTCGACAGCTGTTGCGGAACTACCTTTGGCACAGATAACTGTGGTGTTTTAATTTGTACCGATACCACGCTCTGATTATCAGAGAACAATAACGGTAAGATCAGTGAACCAGACAATACGATAACTAGGGCGGTTAAGATAGCCCACCACTTTAGCGAACGCATGACAGACACCTCAAGTAGAGACCAGACGTTTTTTGCACGTTGCCGCATACTCTGCATTGTTTGCGACAACCAAGCACGGGTTCGATTGGACATCACGATTTACCTCCAGAATCTCCGCGAGCAGCACGCACAAGCGCTGCAAGTAATGCGGTATTACTATCACCACTCGATGAACCGCCGGCAAAGTTGAACCAATCAACGTGCTTGGCACTACCAAGCTGTGAGGCGGCGGTTTGACGCGCCATGCCCTCAAGTTGCTCTGGGGTTGCATCCTTAATTGCCTCAAGTTGCTTCGAAGTAAGCAATCCTGCTACAGTCGCCGCAATCTCACCACGCATCACTCCAGACATGAGCTCGGTAACCGCCGTTTCGGTGTCCTTATCCGCAGGTACCAGGTCGTTTAGGGTGACGTTGTGTAAATGGAGACCAAGAGCTTGGCATATCCCCCATTTACCCAATGATTCCTCCCGCGATCCCGCATCAGTAATTGTCAGGACTCTGCCGTACCCCATGTTTTTTACATCTGGTTTGGTAACATGATCTTTGATGAGTTTTTGCAGTTCATCACCTGTTGCCCCATCCTTGAGAGCATACACACTCTCCAAGGTACCAGACCTGAAGTATTTTGCACATGCATCGTTTACACCCGCAAGAAGCTGAAAACTCCAGTCACGAAACGAGAGTAATCGCAGGAGATTCATCACTTCAAGTGATAGGGTGATATCGGCACGAAACGAGTAAGCGCTTTTGCCGACGGGGAATGTCTCGCTCAGAAAACGGAGCGGGAACACCACGAGCACATGATCCGATGTGTCAACTACCATTTCTACCGACGAAAGGTTGTCTGGTGCGGTTTCTTCCTTTTTGCGATCCAGATACTTCATGGTATCTGTGAATTCGGCCCCTTTCGGCCTGGCACGCACAAATCGATGGGTGACCGGCTCGTACATGACACGACCGGAAAGCAGGAAAGGGAAATATGTTCGCACCACCTGCATACCGTTCAGGTAATCATTCACCCACTTTCGGTATCGATAGATGATGCCATGACCTTGTTCCGGTTGAATGAGGTCCTTAAATACCTCACTTGCTCCGGGAACAACGGGGTCTATTTTCAGAATATCCCAATCTTTCTCACTGTTACGGCTCATACCTGAGTCACCTTCTTGAAGTCCACGTACCGTGTATCTATGACCGGACTGTTGAATGACAGGGTATACCCAGTCACCACCTCGCCGAGTCACCACCAGCACCTCAAGTGGGTTTACTTCACGTATGACACCAAGTCGTCCATTTACCTTGGTCACTTCCGGCTCTTTTGGGTTTACCACAAATCGTTCTTTCAGATTATCCTCGCTCTGTAGAAACATACGGGCAAACGCAATAACCGGAATCATGTACATCGCAGTCGTGATCAAAAGAATACACACCGAAATCACAAACAACACCAAGTACACGACAGACAGCACACTGGAAACACTCATTGGAAACTCCTTATTGCATTGAATGACAAAGTCCACCTTTCTATATTATATCACTAAAAGTGGTCTTTTGTCAAGTTTCTGGAGTGACTTTATTATATTGTAAGCCATGTATACAGCATTCAGTCATTCTCACACAATCTTTCGTGTCCGGGATTGGGTGGCACCGCAGTCGGTTTTTTTCCACACTTACATGAGTTATCCACACCCTATCCCCACACTCGCACACGGAAGGGGTGGTCAAGGCAACTAGCACACTGGGTGGAGGAGCGTATAATACTTCATGTTATGTCCTCCGTTGTTGATACCAGAAAAGTATGGGAGCATGCGCTGGTTGATATAGAGCTCTCCGTGTCCCGTGCAAACTTCAGCACCTGGTTCAAGGGGACACACATCATCAAAATAGAGGAGGGGACAGTCTACATGGGTGTTCCGAGTCAATTCTATAAAGACTGGCTCGCGGACAAGCACCACAAAACCATCCTCCGTGCACTGCGTGGCGTACTCCCGGACGTGCGTTCGATCGAGTACGTGATAGCGCGTGAAGAGAAGCAGCACGTCCAGAAAGAAAACAAGGAGCAGCGTCGTGCTCCGGCGCTTGAACTGCCTCTTGCTGAACATTACGTGAGCCGGAGCGACAACCTTAATCCTCGTTATACCTTTGATACGTTTGTTGTAGGACCATTCAATGAACTTGCGCACGCGGCGTCGCAAGCGGTTGTGTCTGAGCCAGGTATCACGTACAACCCACTCTTCATTTACGGCACCACCGGGTGTGGCAAAACACACTTGATGCAAGCAATAGGGAATCAGCTCAAACGACAGGGGAGCCAGCGCAAAATCTACTACACCACGAGCGAACGGTACGGGGGGGATGTTGTTGCCGCGATTCAGCAAAACACAATTCAGAATGTGAAAGATAAGTACCGCTCATACGACGTACTCATTCTCGACGACGTTCAGTTTCTTTCAGGAAAAGACAAGCTCCAGGAAGAAATATTCCATATATTCAACTCGCTATACGAAAACAACAAGCAGATCATTTTTTCGAGTGACCGACACCCGAGCCATATCACCGACCTTGCAGACCGCCTCAAGTCGCGTTTTGTACAAGGAATGATCGTCGATGTCACCCTACCTGACCACGAATCTCGCATCGCAATCCTTAAAACAAAAGCGGCACATAGCAACTTCTTTCTGTCCGATGCTTTATCGCAGGCGATTGCTAGTGAAGTGGAGGGAACCATTCGTGATCTTGAAGGAATACTGAACAGGGTCATATGCGAAACGCAGGTTAAAAACCGTGAGCTCGACATGAGCGACATACGTCAGATCGTCAAAAACAATCTTCGCCCAAAAAAGAACATATCCGTTAAAGACCTTGTTGATCGCGTTGCGCGTTACTATGACATTGACTCGGTCATGATATACGAAAAAACGCGCAAAAAGGAGGTGGTTCGACCACGCCAAATCATCATGTACCTTATGCGCGAGGACTTCAACATCAGCTACCCCACAATAGGGAACAAGTTAGGGGGTAGAGACCACACGACGGTCATTCACTCATGTGACAAGGTGCGTTTAGAAATAACGACAGACCCACTCCTTCGTCGCGAGGTTGAAGAAATTCGAGCAATGTTGAAGTAGCGCAAGGGATTCCTTAACTTTTTCCAACACAACAGCACTGCGCCATGTGCATGTGAGTAACATGTGGAAAGGTGTCTCATGGGATTGGGGAAAAGAGTAGGAGAGGGTGCGGTAAACACTCGAACTAGATGGGGAATGCATGTCCGGTTGTCGTGTGGGGTAGAAGGCGGCCCCTCAAGATGGAGGTTTTCCCCACTGAACGATATGGATGGGTGCGAGGAAACGGCTATACCTAGGGACTTTTCTTGTTATCCCCATATCCACAGGACTAGCAATCGATATTGTTTTTAATTTTTTAAAGATACGTATTACTATGCCAGTATCGTTGGTGATAATAAAAAATGTCTATGCGGTGTAAAACTACTCGTGAACAGATACTTCCCTCAGTGACACATGCCGAACGTTCTGTGGGTAAGAACCCCACCCTACCGGTACTCTCATGCGTTCTTTTGGAGGTGTCGGGAAACATTCTGTCTTGCAGTGCGACTGACTTGGAGGTTGGTATACGCTCAACACTTCCGGTTTCAGAGTGTGTTGATGGGAAGGTGGCTGTACCCGGAACAGTGCTGGCACAAGTGTTGGCAGCTCTACCACAGGGTGCACAAGTTACCCTTCGTACCGAAGGAACACATCTTTTAGTTGAGAGTGCGACAGGTACTGCTCGCGTTGCGACGCAAGATGCTGATGATTTTCCGATGCTGCCTATTGCTGAAGGGGGGGTCGAGATAACGCTACCGCAAAAGGCGCTCATCGACACATTGTCCAGTGTGGCACACTGCGCTTCTACGAGTAGTATCAAGCCCGAGCTTGCGAGTGTGTATGTTCTTGCGCAGAACGGTGTACTTACGGCAGTTGCGACCGATTCCTTTCGTCTTGCTGAAAAAAAGAGCGCGCTTAAATCTCCAGTAACCGCAGATGCGTTTCTTGTGCCGGCTCGATCGGTACATGACCTGTTGCGTGTCCTTGAGCCAAGTGAAGAGCAAGTTACTCTCAAGATAGGGGAGCACCAGCTTTCACTTGAAGCAAACGGTATTTTTCTCACCCTTCGTCTTACGGCGGGAACCTTCCCCGACTACACCCAAATAATCCCCAAGGAGTTTTCGGTCGAGGCGACCATGCTGGTTGCCGACTTTGAGAGAGTGTTGAAGAAAGCCTCCATTTTCTCAGACCGCTTTAAACAAATGACCATTACGCTTGATCACGAGCAAAACTGTTTGGAGGTACACACTGAGAACTCCTCTGTAGGAGACACTACCGATCGTGTGCCCGCAACGTTTGCGGGAGACCCTGTCACTATTTCCTTTAATCAGCGCTATGTGCAGGACGCGTTTGGTCCTATTGCGAGCGACAGTTTTGTGTTCGCCTTTACCGACTCCTCGCACCCCGCAGTGATACGTGCAGTCGGAGATGACAGCTATCGGTATTTGGTCATGCCGATGAATCGCTAGTGTATTCGCATTCCATGGAACTCGCACACACGTACCTCGACAAGTATCGTAACCTCGTCCCGCCGCAAGCGACACGTGCGAAACTGGTTGCGCAGGTGATACGTGATGAGTGTGGGGTACAAGTGCTACCTGAAGAGATCACCATTCGTCGTGGAGGGGTGGTGTTGGCGTGTCACCCAACCGTTCGTTGTGAATTGGTGCGATACATACCAAACGTGCTGCATACGCTTCACTTGAAGCATAATGTGCGCTTTTCTTTCATACGGTAGCGCGACTCATGTACTGTTTGTTGAAACAATGAGTACACAACCGTCATACCTTTTCGAGAAACCGCTCCAATGACGCTTGCACAGTCACGGTCTTAGTGTCTCGGAAAGGTATGACGGTTGTGTTAGGCAGTAGGTTGATGGGGTTGCGGTGAATCGTACGGGCTCCTTTTACCGCACAACCACATTGATTGACACTCCACCTCGCCCGCCGAGTGAATTTTTTGCGACCACAAAGAGGATGTGAGTACCGGGTGTGAGCCCAAGCTTTTGTGGATCAAGGGTAAACACCTCGTCTATATCGAGCGTCGCCACTGTCTCACCATCAATGTAGTAGTCAACTTTTACGATCTTATTTTCATCAACAATCTCCACCTCAATGTCGACATCATCGCGCATTGCAAGCTCCACACCATCTGCGGGAGAAATGATACTCACGGTCGGTTTCGATACTCCCTCGTCCGAGGTCTCGGTACTGGAAGAGGTGTCTTGTGCCGCATACCACTGCGCGACACCATATTCCCAATAGGGGTACTGCCCATCGGAAGTTGAATTTCCACCCCCCCGAGGGTCGTTTTTTGCGATGTAGTGAAGTATTGAGTGTGGAGTCTCACGTGAGGAGTCTTCTTCTGTAGGAGATTCCTGCGACAAACTAACACCGAGTGGAATGCCTCGTAGTACGGGATGAAGGGTGGTGTCGAGCGGTGCTGGTGCAGTAAACTCTTCCATATCGGGGTTTTTTTCAAAGTACGCACGCAAGAAGGCGTTCCACATAGGTGCAACGATGAATCCCGCCACCTTCTTTTCCATCGGCGTGTTGTCGTTGTTACCCGCCCACGCCCCGACCGCGATCGAAGGCGTGTAACCTATGATCCATGCATCACGGTAATCATTGGTTGTGCCGGTTTTCGCTGCAACAGCGCGTTCAGGGAAGTAAAGGTATGATTGAGCGCCAAATGCCGGCGTTCGTGCCGAATTGTCGGCAAGCATGTCGGTGATTGTGCGTGCCACGTCTTGATCTAACACCCGTTCCCCGTGCGGCTCCAGTGTTTCTAGAAGCGCACCCTGCGCATCACGTACCTCGAAAATGCCGGTATGGGGGAAACGCTCACCCTCCTGTGCGAAGGTGCCATACGCGCTTGTCATCTCGAGGAGTGAGACCTCTCCGCCTCCAAGAACGAGTGTGAGGCCGTAATCGCGCGATGCGTCGAGTGAGGTAACTCCCATACGGTGTGCAAGCTCGATGGTACTTTTGGTGCCAGCCAGATAGAGCGCTTTAACCGCAGGCACGTTTACAGACTGTGCAAGAGCGTCTCTGAAGGTTATGGGACCCCGAAATGCGTTGTCGTAGTTGTTGGGAGAATAGCAACCCTCTTCGCTGGTGAAATCACCCAGATCACACGCGGTGCTAAACTGAGTTGGTACGTCGTAGACGATTGTTTCCGACGTGTACCCCTTGTCGATAGCGGCCGCGTACGCAAATGGTTTGAAGGAACTTCCGGGCTGGCGCTTAGCGAGCCCGATGTTGAAATTACCATCGATGCTCTCGTCGAAATAGTCGCGCGACCCCACCATGACCAGGATGCCTCCTGTGCGTGGGTCTATTGCCATGAGGCTGGCATTACTTGCGTTGAATGTGGTTGCGTTTGTGAGCGCTTGTTCATAGACAATGCGCTCTGCTTCTCTCTGGAGATCCCAGTCAAGTGTGGTGACCACGTGTAAGTTTGCTTGTGCAAGATCTGCATCCCCATACCGTGCGGCGAGCTCTTCGATTACATAGAACACGAAATGCGGCGCTTTAATCGAAGCCCCTGTCTGTGGACGGAAAGAAATATCCTCAGCCTTTGCCGCATCATACTCTTCTTTGGTGATGTACCCTTCAGAATGCATCGCGGCAAGCACTTTATTCTTTCGTTCATCGAGTGCCGAGCGATTGTTTCCATAAGGTGAATAGTAGGTGGGCGCTTGCGGGAGTGCGGCAAGGTATGCGCTTTCCGCTATAGTGAGATCGTGCGCCGTTTTGCCGAAAAAGCCCTGACTTGCCTCCTCAACCCCGTACTTCGTGCCGCCATATGGCGCTTCGTTCAAATACATTTCAAGTATCTCTTCCTTTGTGAGTACCCGCTCGAGCTTGATCGCCAAAATCCACTCCTTGAGTTTTCTGGTGATAGTCTTTTCTTGCGAGAGTAGGGTGTTTTTGATTACCTGCTGCGTGATTGTTGAGCCACCTTGCCCACTCAGGAGATTGCCTTGCTGCAGGTTGCGAAGGATGGCACGAACGATTGCGAGTGGCTCGACGCCAAAATGTGAATAGAAACCCGCATCTTCGATTGCAATCGTTGCGTGTTTGACGTGGTCAGAGATTTGGTCGAGCGGAACGGCAGTTCGTTGAACATCTTGGTGCATGTCATAGAGCAGCACCTCACCGGTACGGTCAAAAATCTTTGTCGATTGCTCACGTCGCTGTGCTTCTATTGCGTCGACTGTGGGGATTGTGAGGGTCGTTGCCCACAAAAGAAAGATACCGCCTGCAAAAAAACACGCCGCCCCTCCCAGTGCGATAGTGCCAAACAGTATGGCTCGTACTGTTTTTCTCGTGTGGTGTGGGTGCACGTGTTTCGGTTCCATATACTCTACTATACCATTGAGGGTAATGGGATACTATTGAAGTGTGTGTAGTGATGAGGGTTTTTTCTTCATCACCAAAGTCGTCTAGCATAGTCGTGTGACCGCTGACACCCCTCGTTCAATGTGCTACAGTACCGTGTATGCAAACAGTAGACACGAGTGAACCTGTTATACAAGAGATCCTGACTCGCGGTGTTGAGGAGTGTGTGGGGTGTGATGACCTTAAGGCACGACTTGCGAGTGGATTGCCCCTTAGGGTGAAACTCGGCATAGACCCGACAAGTCCGAACATTCACATCGGGCGAGCGGTGGCTCTCCTTAAAATGAGGGACTTTCAGCGCGCGGGACACACTGTAGTGTTCATCGTTGGAGACTTTACGGGTGTTATCGGCGACACGTCCGACAAAGACAGTGAGCGCCCGATGCTCACTCGCGAGGTCATTGAAGAGAATAAGAAACACTATTTCGCGCAAGCGGGAAAACTGCTCGACCTCTCCCGTGCCGAACTGCATCACAATACCGAGTGGCTTGAAGCGCTCACCTATCGGGAGATCGGTGAGCATGCCGATCTTTTTTCCGTCGCTGATTTTATTGCGCGGGAGAATATCAAAAAGCGTCTCACCGCAGGAAAACGAGTCTCGTTGCGAGAAATGCTGTACCCACTCATGCAAGGGTACGACAGTGTGGCGGTGCGAGCTGATGTAGAGCTTGGTGGTACCGACCAACGTTTTAACATACTCGCCGGACGCACGTTGCAGGAGCACTTCGGTCAGCGTCCGCAGTCTATTATCACCAATCCCCTCGTCGCAGGGCTTGATGGGCGTAAAATGAGTTCGAGTTGGGGGAATACGATCAACCTCGCGGATGCTCCTGAAGACATGTATGGCAAGGTGATGAGTGTGCGCGATGAGCTTGTGTTGAATTACTTTGAGCTCTGCACCAGAGTGTCCTTGGAAGAGGTGCGGGTGTTGCAAGACGGGCTCGCACACGGCACAGTCCATCCTAAAGATGCGAAGATGCGGCTTGCACGTGAGTTGGTCACATTGTATTACGACGAGGATAGTGCTAAACGAGCGGAAATTTCTTTTGTTCGGACGTTTTCGGCGAGTGGAGTACCGGACGACGCCCGTGTGTTGGAAGCCGGCGAAGGGGTTCCGTACGTGGATCTGCTTGTCGGGGAAGGTGTCGTCGCCTCACGGAGCGAATGGCGAAGGCTCGTTGCGGCAGGAGCGGTGTGTGTGATTGCAGACGGAGAAGAACAGGTGATGCGTGACGAGCACGCGTGTATTCAATCGACGCATATTTTGCGGGTTGGCAAAAAACGCTTTTTGCGAATAGTGTTGGAATAAAAGGCGATAACGCTGCTTCTACAAAGAACACCGCCTGCGCGGTGTTCTTTGTAGAAGCAGCATGCCCAATAGCCATGAGAGGCCGGCGAGGCACTACTCTTCGTCCTCTACGTCCTCAGCAAGGTCTTCTTCTTCGTCCTCAAGCTCATCTTCCGGTATGAGCGGATCATCATCCGCGAGGATGGGGTCGTCGACAACATCCTCATCATCTTCAGGGAGTTCGATTTCGTCCGCATCTTCCTCGTCCTCATCACCAAAGTCATCCTCATCCTCATCTTCGGCAAATGCAAAGCCCATTATCTCATCTTCGTCGAGTGTGCGCGATGGACGCACACCATCAAGTACTGCTAGCATAACACGTGCTGGTTAAAGGTATGTAAACGCGGTGTCCCGCTTCGCACGTTGTATCAAAATGGGTTCCGGAATGCAAGGGGTTGGGTTGGGGAAAACCATTTTTATCAATAGTCCCGGCGAGATGCGAGAGTCGCAGCTGCGGTAAGTGCGACTGCGATTGCGTCGTATTCATCATCGTAGGTAATCTTTTTTTCGATACGAATCAGTTTGTCCACCATATAGGTTACCTGTTTTTTATCCGCACGTCCATCGCCGGCAATGGCAACCTTGATCTCATTGGGGGTAAACTCTTGAATAGTAAGTCCGTGTGACCGTGCGATGTAGAGGCATGCTCCACGCACCTCCGCCACGTGCATCGCAGTTTTCTGGTTGCTCGTGAAATATACCTTCTCGATGGCGCACATGGTTGGCTTGAATGTTTGTATACAATCCCGAAGTGCGTTACCAACCGAGACCAGTCGTTCTTCAAACGGAGACCCCCGTACCGTTGTTTCGCACACAGAATACACGAGTGTCTCACGCACACCCTGGATATGTTCTACGACCGCGATGCCGCAGCGATCGTACCCCGGATCGACACCCAAGAGTAGTACCGATGGTGTATGGGTGTTCATTGTCTGCCTAGTTTGTGTGCTTTTCTGGTGAGGCAATATGTACGTGAATTCTACGCCCACTACTCGGCGTTTGTGTATACATCCTGCACATCATCATGTTCTTCAAGCGCTTCCACCAGTTTTTCCAGCCCATCAACATCCTCGTCTGATACGGGAATGAGTACGGTGGGAATCCAAGCTCCTTGCTCCTTTCGGAATGCCCAACTTGCGGCACCAGGTTCCGCGAGCTGGTAGCCCAATTTACTGAGCAAATGCTTCAGTTCTTGATTGGTGCGGTTGTTGTTGTCGGTGAGGGTCTCCGCGAGTATCGCAATCCCTCCCGGGCCGTAGAGCTCGTAGGTGATCGAGAGTAGTGAGCCGGCGTCAGACCCTTTGCCTTTCGCGACCGCTCGCTCGATATTTTCTTTCGGCATGTTCGCCGCTTTCGCTTTTTCAATAATAGCCTTTAGACTCGGTGAAGATGCATCGCCACCGCACGCTTTTGACTCAACGATGATAAGTTTTGCGAGTTTACTGAACTCCTTACCCTTCTTTGCATCAGCCGCCGCCTTCTTGTGCTTTATTGTAGACCATTTGGAATGTCCGGACATAGGTATAGTAATCGTTAGTGGTTCTCCACACCCTTATCATACGTGTCATGCGGCCGAGTGCAAGAGTGGTATACTTGGAACATGGTAGGTGTAGGCACCATAGGTAGACGTTTTCTCTCGAGTGCAGGGGCTACTCTTTGCGTGCTCGTACTCACACCGTCTGTTGTGGCTCATGCCCAAAATACCGAGTGGATAGACACACTGGCCTCAGAGGCATTGGGGGCGATCGGTGCGGTAATACCTGCGCTTGCGGGTCTTGCGCTCGCGCTTTTCATCTGGGGTGGGGTGGTGATGCTTGCTTCACCAGGAAGCGATGAATCACGCAAGGAGGGTCGAACACGTATGTTGTGGGGTCTCATCGCGCTCTTTGTGTTGGTATCGGTATGGGGTCTTGTGCAGCTCGTCCAGGTACTCTTTGGGGTTGGTGGTACGCAGGTCACTCCACCGCTTCCGGGAGTTAAGTATGGTGATAAATATATACCACCCGATCCATGATGGTGAAAACAGTCGAATTCGTGTATTATTAGTTTAATAGCATTTTAAATAGTATGGTGTACACACTTTTTGAACGTCTCGTAAGGGTTGGCTGGCCGCTGCAAGGATTGGTGTTCTTTGTTGCTTCATGCGGTGTGGCGCAGGCACAAAGTTTTAATTATTTTGCGAATCTCGCTGCTGAATTAGGAGGTGTGCTTGCGATTCTGGTACCTGTTTTGGTTGCACTTGCACTTGCACTTTTCATCTGGGGTATGGTCGTGTTCGTCTTCAATGCGGGAGACGACAGCAAGCGAGCGGAAGGACAAAAGCATATGATCTGGGGGCTTGTGGCGCTCTTCGTTATTGTCTCGGTGTGGGGTTTGGTGAGTCTGCTTCAAGTTATATTTGGGGCGGACGGTGATCTTGGTGGCATTAAAGCGCCAGAACTTCCGGAGTAGCACAGGTGCATACGCGTTACGTAAAAAAACACCCAGTGGGTGTTTTTTTATCTGTGCTTTGGGCGGAGAGCATGTTCGGCAGGCGTACGCGCGTCGTTTATGTCGTAAACGGTAGCCCGCCCGTGCGGTGTCCGACATGTTTGTATGCGTGTTCTGTTGCGATACGGCCGCGAGGGGTACGCTCAATGAGTCCCATGCGTATAAGGTACGGTTCGTACACCTCTTCGATGGTGGCCGCTTCCTCAGACGTCGCTGCTGCGAGTGTTGAGAGGCCGACCGGTCCTCCGTTGAATTTTTCTATAATGATACGGAGTATGTCGCGGTCGGTGTGATGCAGGCCGAGATGGTCGTACCCAAGTTTTGTAAGCGCTTCCTCGACGAGCGCACGATCGAGTGTTCGTCGATGCACTTGTGCGTAGTCACGACAGCGTTTGAGGAGATAGTTCGCCGTGCGTGGCGTGCACCGACTTCGTTGCGCGATTGTGTGCGATGCGGCGACTTCAAGCGATATGCCGAGTATGCCTGCAGATCGAATAACGATTCGGGTGAGTTCTTCCTCTGTGTAAAACTCCAACCGATGCATACCTCCCGAAAAACGTGAGCGGAGCGGAGCGGAAAGGAGTGCGATGCGTGTCGTTGCGGCCACCAGGGTGAAGGGGGGCAGTTCGAGCTGTATCGTACGTGCCGAAGGTCCTTTACCGATGATGATGTCGAGCACGCCCGCCTCAAGTGCAGGGTAGAGCACTTCCTCTACGGTCTTATTGAGGCGATGAATCTCGTCGATAAAGAGTATGTCTCCCGCACCTAGGTTGGTGAGGATTGCAGCAAGGTCTCCTACACGTTCGATCGCCGGTCCCGAGGTTGTTTTCATGGAGACTCCCAAATCTTTTGATACCAGGTGCGCAAGCGTCGTCTTACCAAGCCCCGGCGGTCCGTAGAAGAGCATGTGTTCAGGAGACTGCTTTCTTTCGAGGGCGGCACCAATGAGGACACGAAGGTTCTCTTTGACACCGGTTTGACCAATGTATTCTTCCCAAAGTGAGGGACGAAGGGTTTTGTCGAGCCACTGCTCTCCATCATTGGGTACGTCGTTTGGGGTAGAAGGGGTTGACATGTTACGTGCTTTATGCTAGGATACTGAAGTCGGTGTTGTTCCTGTACATCATACACTATTTTTCGGGTTCTGAACTCCCAACGTGACAAAGCTGCGCTTGCGTGGCGACGAGTGACGCGCGAGGACTTTTTGGGCCCCACCCCTTCGGATCGTTCGGGAAGGAAAATCCTTCCTATCCGTGTGCTTCGAAGGGGTGGGGTGCTGGGATACCCCTTAGCATGTTCACCGCATATAGATTTTTCTATACTGTGTCACGATGGGAGTTGAGAAAACGAACAAACACAAAAAAGCAATGTCACGCGACATTGCTTTTTTGTTTTTATGTAACGTTTACATTGATTCACCAAGTATTCTGCGCACTTCGGCAATCGTGGTCACACCCTCCAACACTTTTAGTATGGCGTCTTCATGGAGGGAAAGATGTCCTTGTGTGTGTGAAATATCTTCAAGTTCGCGCGTCGTGAGTTTTTTCCGTACCGCGTCCTCAATCTCTCGAGTGGTGGTGATAATCTCATAGACACCAACGCGGCCTTTGTACTCAACATCACCCTCAGGGACGTCAGGTACCCACATGCGTGTCGTATTTGCGGGTATGTGTGAACGATCTTGGATGCCTGCAAGCACACGGTCGACAAATTCTTTGTCCTTACCCTCAATCGGCACTTCCTTACGATGTTCAGGCGAAAGTGTACGAAGGAGTCGTTGCGCCATGACGAGGTTGACCGCACTTCCAATCATGCTCGGCTCTATGCCCATGTCGATGAGGCGTGGGTATGCGCCGGCGGCATTGTTGGTGTGCAGTGTGGAAAATACCAAGTGTCCCGTGAGTGCCGCATGTATGGCGGTCGACGCGACCTCTTCGTCACGGATCTCGCCGACCATAATGACATCAGGGTCCTGACGAAGGGCGCTACGCAATCCCGTGGAAAACGTGTAATCTTTGTGGTTTATTTGTGTCTGCACGATCCCTTCCAGGTGGTATTCGATAGGGTCTTCGATAGTGAGGATTTTTATACCGGGGTCAAGGACTTGCCGGAGAAAAGCATAGAGTGTGGTCGTTTTTCCGGAACCGGTCGGTCCTGTGGTGAGGATCATGCCGTTCGGTTTGCGTATCTCCACCGCAAGTACTTCGAGTACCGAAGGTCGCATGCCGAGTGTTTCCAAAGTGTTTCTGATAGAACGTGGATCCAGTAATCGCATGACAATTGACTCTCCGTTACCACCCGGAAGAACTGAGGTACGTATCTCAATCTCTCGGTCGTCTATGCGCACGCTGAAGCGTCCGTCTTGGGCGGCCGAATGGATGTTGATTTTGAGTCCGGAAAGCAGCTTCACTCGTGTAAGGACTGCATGGTACGTTTCCGCATCTATGTGTGCGACGTCTACCAGTACGCCGTCAAGACGCAGTCGGATGCGTACGCTGGCATCTTCCGGCTCCACGTGTATGTCTGAAGCGCCGTTCGCTATTGCGCCCGCGAGTATGATTTCGAGTGTGCGGGTGATACGGTAGAGCTTCTTCATCCCGAGCACCTCGACAATCGCGTCTTTGGTCGCTGCGAGGGATGTGAGTCGCGTGATGAGTGCGCGAATCTCGTCATTTGAGACATCGAGCACACCCGCCTCCGTTTCGACCGCGAAAGATGTTTCCTTGTAGTAGTTCCACACGTGTTCGAGTGATGCTTGCGAGACCATAGTGGGCACCACTTTGTATCCTCTGTTTTCAAGATCACGTAGTACTGCTTGCCCTGCCTGATTGTTCGGGGTACGGATTCCGACCGATATCTTTTTTCCACTGAGTTGGAATGGTGCAACTTCGGAATCACGGGCTAATTTCTCAGGTACGAGGCGCAGAGCATCGGTATTTACCGCGACTTGCGTGAGGTTGAGGTAAGGTATTCCGTATTTTTGGGCCAGGATGGAGACCAGTTGCTCTTCCTCATGGTGCCGCATGTCGGAAAGCTTTGTTTGGGATGCTTCATTGAGCGAGAGATTCATAGACGTATTCTACCAAGGGAAGAGTGGTGGGGTGGTATTGCAAATTTAAAATTATGTGCTATAATATAAGTAGGTCAACGCACATCACTTTTTGGAGGTTACGATGCGTACTGCCATTCTCGCTATTTTTTTGCTACCCACTCTTTCTGGGTGTATTGCGCATATAGCTTCCACCGATGGTCGCGCGGTGGGCACTTTTCAAATTCAGCCCCCAGTTGTGGTGGTGGCGGATGAATTGCCCACAGTCGTCGTAGTGCCGGTGGAGCGGCCGAAACGGTACGTACCACCCCCGTGGCACTATCGATCGTACCATGAGAGCTTCCGGTGGAAGTATCGCAGAGACGATCGACGTGACAAGCAGTGGAAAGATTGTCGCCATGAAAAAAGGGACAATCACCACGACCGTCACGACCGTCACCGTCACCATGAACGATAGGAAACGTTCGCTAAACACCCGACCACTTACATGGTCGGGTTTTTGTTTTTTTCCACAGCGACATATAATGTAGGTATGGATGAGCTTGCTTCCGTCATACACACCACACGCTCTCCCGAAGAGACGGCGCTTTTAGCGGAGCGTTTCGTGAGTGCGCTAGCTGTACAGGAGCGAGATCGTGGTACAAGCACTCTTGTGGCATTGTCGGGTGACCTTGGGGCTGGAAAAACCACCTTCACGCAAGGGGTTGCCCGTGCGCTCGGGGTTGTTGAGCGGGTTACGAGCCCCACCTTTGTCATTGAGCGGGTGTATCGCTTGCCGGAATCAGCGGCATGGAAACACCTTGTGCACATAGATGCCTATCGTTTATCCGGCGATGCCGAGCTCGCGACTATTGGGTGGTACGATATCGCCACGAACCCACAAAACCTCGTACTCATGGAGTGGCCGGAACAGGTTGAGCGAGGAGTGCCAAGTCGTGCGGTACGGGTCAGTTTTGAAGAGGTCGACGAACACACACGAAATATATCGATACACGGAGTAGGGTTGTAGGGCTTTGCACCGGGAGTACACGTTAGTATAGTTTTTTTCACACACTCATGCGCAAAGACACAACTGAAAAGGTGCGGACAATCGTGTTGCTCGACACGCACGCCATTTTACATCGCGCATTTCATGCACTTCCAGACCTTGCGACACCGTCAGGTCAGCCAACAGGTGCTCTCTACGGTCTCGCCTCCTTTATACTGAAGATTGGAGATGATCTTGCCCCAGACCACATTATTGCCGCTTTTGATCTTCCTGAGCCAACCCATCGTCATGAGGCATTCGAGTCGTATAAGGCGACACGTCAAAAGACAGATGATGCCCTTGTGGCACAGATCGTACGTTCACGTGACATCCTTGATGCATTTGGTATCCCGTGGCTTGAGGCGGTTGGTTTTGAAGCGGACGATATACTTGGCACACTTGCACGTACGCTTTCGAGTATGGAAGGAGTTCGAGTGGTCATCGCATCGGGCGATATGGACACGCTACAGTTGGTGGAGGGTGATACGGTTGTCGTGTATACACTCAAGAAAGGTTTGAGTGAGACCATTATCTATACTGAAGAAAAGGTCATCGAGCGCTATGGTTTCCCCCCTGCATTAGTGCCTGATTACAAAGGTTTGCGTGGTGACCCGAGTGACAACATTCCCGGCATTCGAGGGATAGGTGAGAAAACAGCAACCACACTTGTTTCACAATTCGGTTCGCTTGATTCGATTTATGATACACTCGCTACCGAGCCGGAGCGTGTACGTGCAGCGGGTATCACCGAGAGGATTGTGGGCTTGCTTCTGCAAGGGGAGGACGATGCGCGTTTCAGCAAGGAGCTCGCCACTATCAGACGCGATGTGCCTGTTGCCATCCCTGCGCTTACGACACTCTGGCCACAGTGTATCAATCGTCACGCAGCGCTCGATCTCTTTACTGAACTAGGTTTTCGATCACTCGCGAATCGTTTGCGAGAGAAACTTGGCATTGTCCCCGAGCAGCCGCAGCGTGAGGAGGCACCTCCAAGCGAATCGGAAGTACTGGAGGCGACGCTTGCGCTGTGGCTCGTGAGGAGCGATTCGACCAATCCTTCGCTCGAAGATGTGTTTGAGTATACCGGGACGCACTCCTTCAGAGACGCTCGAGCGAAGGTGTTGCACGTACTGCATGAACAAAAACTCGAGCGGGTGCTGTACGATATCGAGTTGCCTGTTGCACCGGTGATACGAAAAATGGAGGAGCGAGGAATACTGCTCGACGTTGAGTATCTCAAAAAACTCTCGTCTCGGTATCACAGTGACCTCGACGAATTGGCCGCACGTATATACGTGCAGGCGGGTATCGAGTTCAACCTGAACTCACCTCGCCAACTGGGAGATGTCCTGTTTGACCACATGGGGATTGGTGGTGGGAAGGGAAAAAAAACGGCGACCGGCCAGAGAAGTACTCGTGAGGACGAGCTCAAGAAGTACACCAAAGACGAGCCCATTATTGCTGACATTCTTGAATATCGAGAACTCCAAAAACTACTCTCGACATACATCGACAATCTGCCGGTGATGACAGATGCCGGGCATCGACTCCATGCGCATTTTTCGCAGTCGGGCACCACGACCGGTCGCATGTCGAGTCAAAGTCCAAACATGCAGAATATCCCCATCAAGAGCACTCGGGGGAGTGCGATACGTCGAGCCATTCTGGCACCCGAGGGTTTCTCGCTCGTATGTGCGGACTATAGCCAGATCGAGCTCCGTATCGCGTCGTTCCTTTCGGGTGACGAGAAGCTGATCGAGAGTTTTCGGACCGGGTCAGATATTCATACCGCAGTTGCTGCACAGGTGTTTGACGTCCCGCTTGAGCAGGTCGACAAGGAAATGCGTCGACGCGCAAAAGCAATCAATTTTGGCATTCTGTATGGTATGGGTGCGAACGCGCTTGCTGAAGCGACCGGTACCGGGCGAAAGGAGGCCCAAATGTACCTCGATGAGTATTTTAAAAGGTTTTCCGGCATACATGAGTACATGGAGCGCATCAAGGCAGACGTGCATATGCGGGGGTATACGGAAACGTGGTTCGGACGCAGACGCTATTTTGAGGGCGCACGCTCACCACTGCCGTACGTGGTTGCGGCCGCGGAGCGTATGGCACTCAATGCACCCATACAGGGCACGCAGGCAGATATCATTAAAATGGCGATGATTCGCATCGATGCGGAGCTTGCGAAACACACCCTTACCGATGCAGTATTTCTCAACTGCCAGATTCATGATGAACTTATGTTCGAGGTGCGTACGGATGCTGTTGCGAGCGTTGTGCCGCTCATACGCACGACCATGGAGAGCGTCATGCGCCTCGAGGACACGAAAGGGGTGCCGCTCAAAGTAGATGTGGAGGTAGGGCCGAATTGGGGAGAGCTGTCGATAGTCGTCTCATAGCAGCAGCTATCAAACGAGCGACGATGACAGGCCATTCGGTGTACCTTTGAGAACGATCTCGATCACCGGTAGGGCGGTGCGGTCGTTCTTCTTTGACTTCGTGTCGCGGACGGGGCTTTTACCTCCCTTCGGGTGCGTTGGTGTTCGCAGAAACACTCCGATGCCTTGTGTTTGAAGAAGCGACCCTTGTACCTGCTGTATATCCTCCACGGTGATACCATGTCCGGTTTTTTCGTAAGTTTGTATGATGAGTTTTTCGAGAAATTCTTGAGAGTCAAATACTTTT
The DNA here is from genome assembly GCA_964635195.1 of uncultured Candidatus Saccharibacteria bacterium. Lineage (GTDB taxonomy): Bacteria > Patescibacteriota > Minisyncoccia > Phycocordibacterales > UBA12088 > UBA12088. The sequence goes on from CAZWNC010000003.1 coordinate 55,492, forward strand.
GCGCGCTCATGTTCAGACATATTTTCCATGAGATAGTAGAAACCAACCTTACCCTCATTCGTTCCGGCGACTTGCAGGATGGGGGTGACGCCGCCGTTTTGCGTGATGTAGTCCGTCAGGTTTTGCAGATAATCGTGTGAATAGCACGCGACCAGAACGACTCGCATGTCCGGGTTGTGTGCTTGTATGAGTGCATCCCCCAGTTCCTGGTATGATATTTTTTGTTCGGCGATGTCCAGTGAGCGATCAAGCGAACTGTGTGTATTTCCGTCGAGACCGAATTTTTCAGGGCTCCCATGCCCACTCAAAAGTATGACTGTAGCCCCTGTGTGCGATTGTGCGATTGTGCGTAACAGGTCTCGTTTAACGATATTAACCCCGTCTTCGTACTGCACACCTTTTCCGACAAAGAGGAGGTCTTTTTCAAAACCGCCCGCCCCGCCATGCACTCGATCGCGAAGCACAGAAGGGTCAAACGAGAGTTCTTGGTGTGTTGCAATAATCGCCTTGACCCCAGGCCCAATGATGAGATCGCGTCCATGTTTTTTGAGGGCAGAGAGGGTTTCGCTCGCCACTTCCTCAATGGTGTTTGAGTCGTGGGTCTTTTCCATGTTTCGCACCATGCGCGCTATACCCTCCGCAAGCATGAATACATTTGCGTACGTGAGTCTGAGATCAGAAGTTTCAAGTGCATGCGCAAAGCCATCGCTATAGAGTACCGAGTTGAGGTCTTCGATTGGTGTAGAAATGAATGAATGTCCATAATACTTTTTAAATTCCTCACCATGCAAGTATCCTCCCTGCAGCGTTGTCTCTTCTATTGCTTGCCGCATTGTTCGCGCAAGATATCGCTCCATATCATTCCGGGAAAAGGGGAGGTGAGAAGGGTCGAAGGGTTGCTGTAGATCGAACTCTTCTCCGTACCGTTCGGCTTCGGCTGACGTGTTCCGATGTGCGTTTTCCGCGATTGCGTGCTCCATCTCGATTGCAGCTTGAAGCTCTTTTGGGAGGAGGTCGTAGAGCGTGAGAAAAATTGTATAATCGCCCGCGCTATATGCATCCCATGTTGCGTTTGAAAGTGTGTCCAACATCGGTTCCACCGCCTCGCCGTGCACGCTGTTTGCGTAGTGTTCATAGTATTCGATCAACGCTCGATAACTTCCTTCTTGGACACAACGCTCCATCGCGTGAACGATGATGTACTCATACGCTTCCGTGTGGTTACTGAGTTGCTGAAAGAGCTTCTCGGCATTACGGAGTGTGATCTGTGGGTACGCGTAGGTATTGATGTGTTCTATCGCTTGTGTAACGAGTGTGTCAATCCTTTCACTTGGGTCGGGTTCAGTGCGTTCGTAGAGTATTTCAAGGAGTGTGTACGGGTCTATTTCAACCATGTTGTCAGTGATGAAAAGCTGTTCGATGGTGGATAGGTCGAAACTGCGGGCTATTTCCGGCGCCACACTGTAGAGCACTTCGCCATGGTTTTGTCCCCATGAGGCGAGTAGTGTCGCGGTTGCACTCTCGCCGTATGTTTCCATGACGTGGGTGAACGTGCCGACCATATCCTCATAGTGAATATCGGCATTTTTGAAGTGGGTGCGCAGTAAGTCTTCTTGAGAATGGAGGAGGGCTCGTACATCATCGCGCATACCGAGTGTGCTTGCAAAGGAGGCAGGAAAACGGGAAAGATGTCGCACGAAGATGTCTGCAAGTTCCGCGTCGGTGAAGGCCGTGGCGTAGTGTTCGTACGTGGCAGCTAGGAGCACGTAATGTTCACGTGTGTTTGAAACCTCCTCAATTGCCTTCGTGAGCACATATTTGCGTTCTTTTTGGTCTGAAATAATATCACTATAGTAGGAGAGACGAAGTACTTCGTGTGCCGGTAAGCGCTCAAAGAGGGTGAGTACGTAGTGTGGTCGCATACCGGTTTCCACGCCACATGAGGGGCAGTTTTTGAGTGCAACCAGGAGAGCCTCGACTTGGTCCGGTTGTGCATCGGGAAGTGTGGCAAGGATGCGCGCCTCGATTGCGGTTGGATTTTCAGCGACGTGCGTGGTGGTTTGTTGCTCGTTTTCAAACGTATTGGTTGTAACCCCCTCGAGTGCATGTTGGTGCGCTATGCCCGAGAGAGTTGCCGCAAAAGCGCTCGCGCGTGCGACCCGCGCTATGTTTGGATGCACGGAAAAGAACCCATCCGTGGTGCTAGGCGATGCGCCGTATCCTTTTTCAGGATTATTAGGTTCAGTGTGTGTGTCTGAAAGTCGTTCCTGCATGATGCCGTTTTTGCGTGTCTGTGCCGTACTCATACTATACTAGCAGGTGCGTCGTTTGTCTCGACTGTGTACTCGAACACCTGTTGCATGTCGTGCCGTTCGCCTATACCCTATGGGTATGTTGTATGTATTCCATGGAACTGACGGTGGGAGAGTTGTCGATCGCATGAACGCGACCTTGCTGGGACTGCGTACGAAACGCCCCGATGCACAGGTATACACGTTCGAAGGAGACGGATTTGATATCTCAAAGGTAGATGAGCTTATTGATGCGCGAGGACTGTTTGTTGAGCGACATGTGGTGGTGCTTAAGGGGGTATGCGAAACCGCGGAGGGACGGGATCGTATGTTTCCACGACTCGAACGCTTTGCTCTGTCGGAGAACGTCTTCGTTATTTCCGAAGGGGGGTTACATCAGGCGCACAAAAAAACCATTTCAGCATACGCACACAAGGTTGAGGAGCATGAGCGTCCCGAAAAGAAAAAGCGTGTATTTGATGAGTTTGGTATGGTGACTGCGCTCAAAGAGCGTAACAAGCGTGCGCTGTGGGAGGGGTACATACGAGCTCGTATGGCACACGAGACACCCGAAGCGTCATGCGGTATGTTGCACTGGGCTGTGAGAGACATGTTGTTGCATAGCGCGCGGTACGTAAAGCAGTATTCGCACGAAGAGCTGTGTGCGCTCTCCCGTTCGCTTATCGAGGTATATCACGAAGCGCATCGTGGTCGGTACGATCTCGATATCGCTCTTGAGCGGTGGATACTCACAGCATAACTCCGGACAAAAAACCAAGTGCGTTTCGTCTAGGCTCGGTTGTCGTTCGCTTCGCTACCGACATACCTCCGCCTTTCGATCCCTCAAGGAAGGTGTTCGACTTTGTTTTCTTACGACCGGCGGGAGTTAGAAAACAAGAAGCACCCTTGTGGTGAAGACACCTTCCTTGGGCGGACAAAGAAAAACCTCTCGACGAGGTGTTTTCTACGTGTCCGCCCAGAGGGGATCGAACCCCCGACCTTCTCCTTAAAAGGGAGCCGCTCTACCAGCTGAGCTATGGGCGGTGTAGCGCATAGGGTACAACAAAAACTTCTCCGAGTCCAATCTCAGATGGGCAGGTCTATCGCCGGAATGCCGGGACCGAGAGTGATGAGCGAAAGACATATGGCGAGCAGGAGAAAAGTAAGGTGGCGGACACACGAACTCCCAGCCCGCATGCTTGTGGGCGAGAGAAGGAGGAGTGCACCCGCGAGTGCTGTCGGCTGCGTAAAGAGGCCAAAAAAGAGGAGTGCACCCACGCTCATAAGTGCTATCGCGTAGCTCATATTAAACAATCGATGGTATCTTGAGGTTTCTACAGTACTCCATAGCGCACGCACCAATCGGATGCCCGAGTACATGAAAAGGTAGCCGGCACTGATACGCAGGAGCGCTATCCCGAGGAGCTCGAAGGTGAACAACTCTGGCCAGATGCTGAACATGGGGGTAGTATAACACTGTACACACAGACTGTGTCGACACACACCATGTCACAAACACCTTTGTACGTTATCCTCGACAATATTCGTAGCACCCACAACGTGGGTGCTATGCTGCGCACTGCCGATGGGGCTGGAGCGAGCAAGGTTTACTTATGCGGCTGCACACCACTCCCTGTCGATCGCTTCGGACGAAAACGTCGCGATATCGCAAAGACAGCCCTTGGTGCTGAGGACATGATCCCGTGGGAGCAGGCAGACGACGTGGCTACGCTCATTGAAAAACTCAAGGTCGATGGTGTCCGAGTGGTGGCGGTGGAGCAGTGTGGATGGTCAGTCCGTTATGACACACTCAGACTCGACCGACCCACAGCGCTCGTGTTTGGTGAGGAAGTGCACGGCCTTTCCGATGCGGTGCTCAAGGCGTGCACTGTGGTCGCAGAGATTCCCATGTATGGTAAAAAAGAGTCACTCAACGTGAGTGTTGCAGCAGGTGTCGTGCTCTATGATCTGGTAGGGCGGAGATAACACGCGTTCGTTTCTATGCACGAAAGCGAAAGTCTTCACATACATCGTCCACTAACCTAACTGAAAAAGATGAGCAGCGTGCGGACGCGTTTACATAAAGATGATCAACATGGTGGGGCTGTATAGTTTCCCTGTATGACATGTCCATGATGAAAACACCACCCACATCGTTCTCTGCGAACACACCTTTCTATCTGTGTGCGGTCGCTGTGCTTGTATGGCTCACACACACAGCGCTCTCAACAAAGACTCTGCGATTTCTTGATGGAGTAAACCTCGTCTTCCATGAGGCTGGACATTGGTTGTTTTTCTGGGCACCCGAGTACGTGATGGTTCTGGGTGGAACGGTTGGTCAGCTCTCAATACCGATCGTGTGTGCATATGCTTTTTGGCGTGAACGGAAAACTCTTTCAACCATACTTATGATATGGTGGTTTGGCCAAAGCCTTGTTGGAGTAAGTGTGTATATGAGTGATGCGCGCGCACAGAATCTGCCCCTTCTGGGTGGAGATGGTTCCGGCCATGATTGGGCGTACTTACTTGGTGAGTTGCATCTACTTCCGTACGACCAATTACTTGGTACCGTAGTCTTTTTTACCGCAAGTTCCATAATGGTTTTTTCAACACTGCTACTGTGCTCAGGCCTGTGGCAGGCGCTGAGTGCGCGCACTCATGAGTAGCACATTTGCATGTACGGTAAGAATGTTCCGTGCTCGTTTGCAAATTTATTCCGTTACACACATTACCAACGCGAGGTCACATAGTCCTTTGTGTGATGTGTGAGAATGAAGTGACTCTGTGTGGGGTGTAAGGCGTTGATAATTGGTGGGCTGTCTTTGTGTTACAACAAACACTCTTGTCACGGTATTCGACTTATTTTGCTTTTGGGATTTTTTTCTGTCGCTGTGGGTGAGTAAAAAAGGCACATACTGAAGCGATTTCAGAGTGCTTGCGTCTACGAACAGAAGCTTGACCTGCGTGTCACAGCAGGTGTACCGACCTTATCACGTATGGCGTGGACACCTGTGCCGCAACCGCGTACTTTCTCTGCGCGTGCAATCTGTTCATATATGGGTATACTGTCCGACGGATTCATATGAGAGTGAGGTGATTGCTATGCAAGACATACTGGCAGACGAACTTGATTTTGTCGGCTCAAAACAGAAACTCCCATGGTTTGGTCGCAAGTGCGCGCTAGACCCTTGGTTTGTCGGGCTTGTTCAGGAATTGCGGACATTAAACCCGATTTTGAGTACTCGTAACATCCTATGTGCGCTCATGCCGCACAGTGAACATGTTGCCAGTGCAAAGTCTGATAACATGTTCATCTCTTACAAGCACTGGAAGTCCTTCGTGTGTGAAAACAAAGAACGTATAGTGCGCCGCGTCGTGGAACATGGTACCCAAAGGAATCTTCCACAGTGTGCGGCCATCCTTCTGGACTATCTCCATCACGCCAGGTCGATACTGACTCCGACGGTTCGTATAGTGGAATTTGGCTGTTCAGCAGGACTTATGGGCAGAGCGTTCCTGAATGCTCGTGAGGTGTTCGCTCCTGAGGTTGCGGAAAAGTACTTTTGGCTCACACGATTGCCACGTCTCGGTGGAGCACACATATGTTCCTACGTTGGTGTGGATAAGGTGATACCTTCTGAAGACCTGGTGCCGTACTTCATTGGAGACCTCGAGAAACGTGAGAAATTACGTTGCTTTATGAACGACTATGCGTGTGCGGGAGATTTGCATGAGCAGGCCATGGAAGAGTACCTTGTGCGCGAGAGTGGTGTTTTGAGTAACATGCCGGTTCTGTACGTGACGTCGTTCCTGCTGTATCAGTTTGCTGATCCCACGCAGATAGCCATGCGTTTACAAGCGTTTTGTGAGGGGCGTGACGACAGGCATTGGCTTGACCTCTCGCGTGCGGAAGTGCTTGCGGGTATGTTTGACGACAGCGCGTATACGCTTGATCCGACGCATATCTACCTTCGACACAACGGCGTGCCTGTAGCACATGTTATCGGCGGATCGGATGATTGTCCAAATTGGGAGTACATATAACGTCTTCGAGAGTGACGTAAAGAGGGGGCACCGCCCCCTCTTTTATTGTGGGGTGGAATTTTACTGAGGATTTTTGAAAGAAACTCAAGCACCATTGAGGTTGTCCGCACAAAAAGTATCGCTTTCTGTGGGAATTTTTTTAAAAAGATTTGCTACGCCGATCCAAAAAAACCATCACTTCCGTATGGCGCGTAAAGTTGATTTTTGAACGCGTGGGGACACGCAGAGAGTGTTGGGTAAATTCTACCCCAGGTTTCTTTTTTGCTCAGATACTCCACTGCATTGAGCGGCAATCTGGAAGGTGTTGCAAAGGTTGTGTTCGGTAGGTACGAGGTACGTGTTGCGTCTGCGTTGTAATAAGCACACTCGGCACCAGCAGGCATGCTCGCAATTATTTGTTCCGTTGCGCGTGCGTCTTCCTTTGAAAGGTCACATACCCAATAGTCTCGTAGGTCGTAGTAGGCGTAGAGCCAAGGGTCGTTTACGATAGGGTGTGAAACAATCATTCGTGCGGAAAAATTCAGAAATATTTCCTGAAGTGCGTTGAGACAGTGCGCTTTACAATACCACTCGGTATCCGTGACGCCTTTGTAAATAGGTATGCTGATGTCGCTAAGCTCGCGTGTGCTTCCACATGTCTTGCATGTGTGTTCCTTAAAACCAAACATATGCTTATAAGTATACAGTAATGTTCAAAAAGCTACGTATCTATGTCCATAATTTTGTGCACAATTTCAATCCACGCCCTCGTCAGGACAGAATACGGTCAGCGCGGTGTGCGTATCTGCATGGGTGATTTATTGACATGCGATATGCGTAAAGAGTTAGGTGCGGGTATGGGCAGTTCCGTTGTAACGTGTGAGCTATCCTTCTCTAGAAATTACTTTTTTGCGCGAGTAGCGGAGCGACTGAGGAGTGCGCGCAGTTCTTCTCGCATCACCTGCTCGTCACTCCATGGTGTTTTGCTTCCGTTCCTCCCCATGATGTATGGGTCGGTGCCTTTCCCTGTCACAAGTACCGCGTCATGCGGGCGTGCGATCTCGAACGCACGACGTATTGCGAGTCGGCGATTCATAATGATGGTCGGCTTCTTTTTCTCGATGCCACGCACCATGTCGCGCACGATCTTTTCGGGGTCTTCATCATATGGGTCTTCGTTGGTGAGTATGATCTCGTCACAGTAACGCTCTGCAACCTTCGCCATTTCCGGACGTTTCCACGCATCACGCCCACCCCCGCAGCTTCCGAGTACGCAGATCTTGCGTTCATGTTTGAAAGCGGTGTAGAGCTTTTCAAGTGAATCCGCAGTGTGAGCGTAGTCGACGACTGCAAAGAAGTGCTGCCCCTCATCCACCTTTTCAACGCGACCCTTCACGAGTATTTGTTTTTCAACACCCCGCTTAATCACCTCAGGAGTGATACCGAGTGTACGTGCGAGCGTTGCTGCCGCGAGAATGTTGTAGACATTGAAGAGTCCGACGAGTGGTGAGTATATGGAAACGCCTTCAAACGTAAGAAGGACACCCCGTTCGTTTTCATTGTGTGGGTCTGCTTGCTTGAGCGAGTAGGGACGGCGCTCCACGTCCTCGGGAACTTCGAGGAAGAGTGCCCCATGCGCATCATCTTTGTTGGCAACTACCACTCGTTTCTGTTTGTGAGATGTAATCAATGCGTCGCGTAACAAGAGTTTTGCGTCGCGATACGCCTCGAATGACCCGTGACTTTCGATGTGTTCAGGAGAGAGGTTGGTGAACACAAGTGCGTCGAGTTCGATATGTGCGTGTCGGTGCATTCGCGCCCCTTCGCTCGTCATTTCAATGACCGCGTGTGTGCATCCGGCCTGTACTGCCTGTGCGAGAAGGCGTTGCATGAAGAAGCGCCCCGGCATACTCATCTTGTAGAGGTTTGGTTCTGACGAATCGCCCACCTTGAAACGTATGGTGTTACTGAGTGCAACCGTGTAGCCCGCTTCTTCGAGTATTGATGCGATGAGTTCGGTCACAGTACTCTTACCTTTGGTGCCAGTCACAGCAATCACGCAGAGTTTTCCGGAAGGGAAGTTGTAGCGAATAGCGCCAAGGAGCGCAAGGGCACGGTGGTAGCGTGGCTGAAAAAGCTGAAAAAAACGCTTCGGAATCATGCGTCGCAGGATGGTGAGAAACGTTTCCATAGTTTATTGGCGTGAGAGCATACGAAGCGCCTCTTTGATGCGTGCACCCTGCGTAGTGGTTTCTGTTGAAACCTGCCGCAGTGCTTCACGAGCGTCATCTATACGATACCCTAGTGCTTGCAGTGCCTCAAGGACGTCGCTGTCCTCGTTTTGTACGGGCGCAACACCCTCGAGGTGCAGGGATGCCACTTTATCGCGCAGCTCGAGTACGATTTTTTCCGCACTTTTCTTTCCAACACCACTCACTTTGGTGAGGTACCCCACATCTCCGTGCCCGATTGCGCTCACGAGCCGTTCGACACTTTCAAGCCCGATGATGCCGAGTGCCGAGCGTGGCCCGATGCCGCTTATGCCGATAAGCATGTGGAAGAGCTCCAGTTCTTCAGCTGCTACAAAACCGAAAAGTTCCAGCGCATCTTCTCGCACCACGGTGTGGACGTGAAGGGAGAGTGTGCCTGTGGTGCGTGCGTGCTCAAGGAGGCGTGCGGTGCAGTGCACTTTGTAGCCGACACCTCGCACATCGAGTACCAAGTGCGATTCACGAACAAATAGTGTGGTGCCGGAGAGGTGGGAAATCATACAGCCATAATACCGTATGTAAGGGAGAGGTGCGAGTAAGTAGTGTCGTATTAATTTCGGCCGTATACTTACCATTGTTACTGGATAATTGAAGATAGGTATGCGAGAAAACAAGGAAGAAGGCATCGCAGGGTTGGGAGCTGATCCTGCTGAAACGACGCCGATTACCCAAGAGGATGTTAATCAGTATCTCGTGAATGGTGGTGAAACTTCCCTTCAGCATGGAGAGGATCCTACAAGCGAGATTTCCCCAGGATCTCCAGAATTTTATGACGCAAATCTGCTAGCGTCGCTTGTCGCAAATGAGAAATTTCAATCTGAAGCTCTCGAAACAGCCCTTGGATTGTGGGACAAGAACCGTAACCGTGGTGCAGAATTGGGTGATACGGGCGAGACGTTGCATAGAGTGTCTTTTGCCAATGAAGAGTGGGTGAAGCGAGACGCCGCGTTGATAATTCAACGATACATGGTCGGTGTTTTGACTGAAAAAGAGGCGGAAAATAAGGTCCTCTCACTTGTAACTACTGAGCGTGAAAAAAGAGCATTACAATCTGTATGGGAGGGGATACAGGCAAAAGTCTTAGATGTTGAAACGGTAATCTCGCAACACGGAATGGACGAAGTAGGTGGGGGCGTGGAAGCGCATGACGTGAAAGAACGGATTGAATTGATGCAGGCGCGCGAACGATTTTCAGAAGGACTTATCGCTGATGTTGAAAGCACCGTGTTGTCACATATTAGCTACGGGAGGGAGGAGATAGCAGTAGAGTATGCACTTGAGGACGAAGAACGTGTGGCTCTTGTAGGCGCACTTGCGCGCATGATAGAGGGTGGAACCGTAAAGTTGTATACTGAGAATTTGGAAGCTGTTGCCTCAGGTTGTGTTAAGGGCGAAAAGAAAACAAGGTACGTAGTTGCGTTGTTGAGTAAGGTGCGAGCAGGATTTGGGTACCATGTACGTAGTGGTTTCGGTAGGACACCCACTCATTCATTACGGCACCAGGTTGAGGAAGGCGGGATTGATGAGGACGTGCCGGACGCAACGTCAGATTCGGTTGTCACTGAGGCGGAGCCGACCGTCAGTCCGAAAAGCGAGTCGGAACAGATGATTGTGGAGGAGGTTGTGGCGAGCCCATCTGATGTGGGGGAGAGTAGTGAGAACGGTGGAACAAGTAGGCAAGGTGTGCCATCACACGAGGATGTTTCCGGGCAGGGTGTGGTTTTAGATGAGCTGAGTGTTGAGGAAGAGGGTGGGCGCGAGGATGTGATGTCTGATGGTGCGGAAGAGGGCACAAACAAAGTCGTTCGTGAAGGCCGAATAAAGGAAATACAAGTACGCATAGCCCACGAGTTGCGTAGATACTCAGGAGTGTTGGCTGATATGGTTGCGCATGTGCGTGAGGGTGGTGTGGGTGCTGATGGCGCAAAAAAAGAGCTCGTGCGTTACATCAAGACACTTTACAATGCTTCACCAACTGCCGAACGGTTTATTCCTGATCCAAATGCGCCAAGATCTGAATCGAGCATACTGCTCGTGGATGACGAGGGCGAGGTTGTGTCTTTGCGAGGTGTTCAGATTGATATAATTAGTCAGGGTCCTGGTGCGGGAACTCGATATATAAGAAGTTATACACACGCTGTTCCGCTTACCGGCCCGCACGCAGGCGAGACACTTACCTATCAAGCTGTTCGTATACCGAAGCAAACCTTTGGAGAGGGTGAATATGGGTATGCAGAAATGCAAGAACTTAATGCCCTCAAGGCAGAACTTGCTGAGTTAGCGAAGGGAAAGTGATCCCGATCCCGGGTTTCCTTGGGGCGATTGTAAAGAACCAGTACGAGAGCGTTTCCTGCATATACGCTTGCGTTTTGTGGGCAATATGGTATCTTCTCAGTACATTTAAGAAATATATGGCGATTACCAAATCAGCAAAAAAAGCGGAGCGCGTCAGTGAGCGAAAAAAAGTGTTCAACCTGCGCCGAAAGCGTACTATGCGCGATACGATGAAAGACGTTACCCGAGCTGTTGCGGGTGAGGGGACTGGTGTGAATGAGTTGCTTTCTCAGGCGTATAAAGCTATCGACAAGGCAGCAAAGCAGGGGGTCATTAAGGACAATACGGCCGATCGCAAGAAGTCTCGTCTTGCCAGGCTTGTGGCTCGCGAAACCGGAAAGAAAGAGGTAAAGTAATCTCTCGACACGAATCTCCCCTCCCTTTCTCATATTTTTCACCTCATTCGTCAAAAAGAGCACCTCCTGTCACTTGTGACAGGAGGTGCTCTTTTTGGTTGGTGCCCTCGCAAGGAATCGAACCTTGATTGCGGGATCCGCAATCCCGCGTTCTATCCATTAAACTACGAGGGCGGAACACGAAACGACGCGCTCGTCGTCGAACAACACTATAGCAGCTTTTCTTGGGGTGCACCAGTGCAATATGTCGAGATATGAAAAGCACCTCGATATGAGGTGCGCAGGGTTTTCCTTCGGTATATGTGCTGATGTCCTAAAAACCGAGCCATTCCATAAGTCGGTGCGTGAGCGGTTCGATGTGTTCGTCTTCCTCGAGGAATGCGATAAGGAAGTCGTGAACGTCGTCTGCATCAACATCCAAAATCGGTATGATGATGACGGACTCAAAAAATCCCTTTTGTTTAAGAATGAGTTTCGGAGTGTGGTCTGGTGTTGGCTCGTCAATGGCAAAGGAGTCGAGTGCACTGTATTGGTAGAGGGTGTCGTCAATACGGACCCCGCGTTGTGTTATCGAGAAGCGAAGTACGTTTGGTTGGCGTGAAGCGACAAGCGCAAGGACGAAGGATACGATGATGATGAAAACCGCAAAAAGTACGTTTTCCATGAGGAGCGCACCGGTCGCACCGGCAATGGCGAGAAGACCGAGTGCCCAATACCAATCGGGCGACTTCTCGACATGCACGTACTCATGTGCGTCCCATGAGATAGGGGTGCGAGCGCGTCCTTGCTCGTTCGGTCGAATGTCTGTTGCGTCATGCATTTCCATATACTCCATGATAGACCCGATGCGTATGGCGCGCTAGTGCGTGCGTCCACAGGGTCACAGTCACTTGTGTTGTTTCGTGCGCGTTGTATCATGAATAAGCTATTCTTGTAACAATTTGTATCTATGGACATCACCAAAGCAGTTATCGCGGTCGCAGGCTCGGGCACTCGCTTATTACCGGCAACCAAAGCACAACCAAAGGAGATGTTGCCGCTCGTCGATAAACCCATCATTCAGTACCTTGTTGAAGAGCTGGTTGAAGCGGGTATTCGCGACATCATCATGGTCACTCGCTGGGACAAAAAGCCGCTGGAGGATCACTTCGACCGTTCGTTTGAACTTGAGACGAGTCTGGAAAAAACAGGGAAGAAAGAGCGTCTTGAAGAAGTGCGTCGCATATCGAGTATGGCAAACTTCATATACGTTCGTCAAAAAGGTCCGTACGGCAACGGTACACCACTTCTGTCTGCAGCGAGTCTGGTGGAGAACGAGCCGTTTGTGTATGCGTTTGGTGACGATCTCGTGAAGTCAAAAGTGTCCTTCACGAAACAGTTGGTAGATCTCTATAAGAAAGAACAATCTCCGATTATTGGTGTGCAGAAGGTCTCAAAGAACGAGGTGGAACGGTATGGTATCGTGAAGTATCGAAAAGGCACCAATGAGCTCGAGGATATCGTTGAAAAGCCCGCAAAAGACAAAGCACCCTCCCTGCATGCCGACTTCGGTCGCATGATTCTTACGCAGGAGGTCGTGGATTCACTTCGACATACCGAACGCGGTATGGGTGATGAACTGTGGATTATCGATGCGATTCGAAACTACATACGCGGTGGAGGCCGGTTCCTGGCAAAAGAGGTTGAAGATGGGCAATGGATAACAACCGGTGATCCATTGAGCTATCTTAAGGCAACTATTGAGTATGCGCTCGACCGTAAAGACATCAGCAAAGACTTGAGAAAGTTTCTTCAAAAACGCCTCTCCGTATAGTGTAGGGTATCGTGACAGGCGGGTGCGAAAATACTAGTGGTAGTTATATAACTACCACTAGTATTTTTTACTGCGGAGGGGAAGAGATTCGAACTCTTGGTCCCGTTTCCGAGACTCCTGTTTTCAAGACAGGTGCAATAGACCACTCTGCCACCCCTCC
>CAZWNC010000004.1:0-30119 GCA_964635195.1 uncultured Candidatus Saccharibacteria bacterium
CTTCCGAACGGAAAAGTTAAGGAGGTGTGGCGGGCTGAGGCGTTGTATGCAGAGTTCACCTTCTCGCCGATCCCGCTTCCCCCAGACCCCGGAGAGGCCGGAAAGATTACCATCGAGGGGATAGATTCGGATGGTGATGGAGTGCGTGATGATGTGCAGAGGTGGATCGTTTTCAATGCCTACACGTCGGAAAGTGGACGTGCAGCACTTATGCAATACGCAACAGCCCTGCAAGATTCCCTCACTGCTACATCTGACGACGTTGCTATCGCCGCAGCACGTGCAAGGCGAGATTCCATCGATTGTTTGTACTTTGTGCGTGGTGATAAGGACGATGCATCAGGATTGATAGCCAACCTTCGCGCACAAGCTCTCAATACACCTGAACGGTCTCGTAAGTACATTGCTGACCAGAGCGTTTTAAGTGGCGTTTCTTTAACTTCTAGTATTGATGAATGGCAGTACAAATGTCGTTTTGATCCTTGGAAAATGGACTCGTAGGAGGCGCATCAGTGAAAAGCTTCATATTGTTGCTCTTATTTCTGAGTAACAACGAATATAAGAGGGAACAGTAAATTGCACTTTGGTCATCCACACAGAGGTACTCAACCGTCTCGCCACTTACAACATCGAAACCCACGCGACGTGTGCGGAAGGTACGCTCCTGTTCGAGAGCGACGGAAGTGTGGTGGTACGTCGATAACCACAGTCCGTACGAGAGATTGTGTGCCGGGCACCTGGTGAGCGATACAAAAATTACCACTTGAATACAAGTATTCAAGTGGTAATTTCATACTGATAGAACGTGGTACTACTCTTTTCCGTCTTTGCTCGTGAAGCCGGTAAAAGCTTTCATAATCTCCAGAGGTACTGTAAAGACGATGGTGTTCGATGCGTCGGACGAGATGTCGTTGATTGATTGCAGGGTGCGCAAGTGTAGGGCACCGGGTACCGCGGCAAGGGTTGCAGCCGCTTGTGCCATGTTTTGTGCAGCCGCGAGCTCACCTTCGGAATTGATGATGACCGCGCGACGCTCACGTTCTGCTTCCGCTTGTTTTGCGATAGTGCGTTCCATGTCCGGAGGAAGACTGACGTCTTTGAGTTCGACATTACTCACCTTGAGCCCCCATGCGTCGGTTTCTTTGTCGACAATCTCGCGAATACGATCAGCGAGCTTGTCGCGATTGGCAAGAAGCTCATCGAGCGTGACTTCACCAACTATGTTACGCATCGTCGTCTGTGCGTACTGAGAGATCGCATACCGAAAATCTTCCACTTCAAGTATCGCTTTCTCTGCTTCAAGTACACGATAGTAAATGACTGCGTTCACAGTCACGGAGACGTTATCGCGCGTGATGGCTTTTTGGTCAGGCACATCAACCGCTTTAATGCGCATGTCCACTTTCATGATGCGCTGAAATATGGGGACCACGATGCGCCACCCCGGACCCTTTGTGCCACTGTATCGGCCGAGGGTGAGCATAATGCCACGTTCGTACTGGTCGATTTGGCGAATGATAAGTACGGCGGCGAGCAGTGCGCCACCCAAAATGAACCATGGAGACATAGTAAATAAGGTGTCGTTAGCTGATAATATAGGTACGATGTTCCCAAGAACAAACAGTACCGCGAACACGCGAAGAAGGTAAGACAGTCGATTCTTAAGCTCACTCTGCATGATGTGAGTATACCCCCGTTTGTGTGGGTGGGGAAGTAACTGTCCACACACAGGTGGGTTGGCTCGAGTGCGTTACATCTGTCTCGTAGTACACTATGTGCTATGGCACCTTTGCATACGTTCGACCTTGCATTGCTTCCCGTGGCTCCCATACTATGGGGCGTGCTCGCATGTGCCTTCATTGTGTTCTGTATCTACAGCGCAATCATGTTGTGGCATTGGAAAGAGTATTCGAATGGGAAGTTCACCACAACTGTGCACATGTTTGTCTATCTTGGGGTTGGGGGTGCTTTTCTTGCTGTTATGGGATTGGCGGCAACGTGGTATACCCTCTAGATGGTGCAATCCACGACTATCATCTCGACGTCGCAGACCAAACATAGATACACCCTCGTCTTTTAATACGCACGCATCTCATATGAATATTCACGCAATAGAGATCAATGAAGGGGAGGAGGTTCTACTCGTGGTCCGGCGGCACTGGTTTCATATTGCGGTCGTGGCGGTTGTTGATATTCTTTTCTTTACGTTTTTTGCGGTCGTTGTGCTCGTCACTGTCGGGATGTTCGTCACAGAAGGGCGGGCACTCCCGCAGCACTCACTGGCGCTTGCGGTGTACGCACTTGCACTCTGCGGACTGATACTCTGGTCACACTTTTTTGCCGCATGGAGCGATCACTGGCTCGACGTGTGGGTGGTAACAAATAGGCGAGTTATCGATATCGAGCAAAAAGGGTTTTTTGTTCGGCACGTGTCGAGCTTTCCCCTCGATCGGATACAAGACGTCACCAGTGAAACCCGAGGCATATTCGGCACATGGCTTCATTTTGGTACGGTGCGCATGCAGACAGCGAGCATCAGTGAGGAACTCGTCATGAAAGAAATTCCCTTTCCCGAGGAGGTGAAAGAGCGCGTCTCTTCGCTCCTGCACACATGATGCATGACTGCCGCGTACCGGAAATTATTCCACCTCACGCCATTCGATATAGCGGAAATCAGACGAGGTGTAGGGTGTCATAGGTGGAGGGCTTCCTGCAAGGATACGATCGTAACTATCAGTACGAGTGATAAATCCCTGCACAGTATCGCCGTCACTATCGAGCCATGCGGTGCCGGTGCGTTTTTTTGACACAACAGTACCGTATGTGGTGAGCGAGTTGCGCAGTTTATACGATGATGATCCACCGTACGAACTTCTACCATATGATCCTGATTTTGCAAAGAAAATTCCTCGGATGGTCATATTGGTTGGCACATAGAGTGGAATAAGTAGGTTTCGTTCGGCAAGTACGGCTATACCATCGACACCTCCGGCACCGGCGTATGTAAGATTGTTTTGAAGGAAGAGGTCGACTGAAGCAGTAGTGGTGCTGTTTGCGATGACCGTCACCTTGCCGGATACGGTACCTTCAATCCACGTCCGGTCTGATACGTAGATGAGTGGACATGCGTCCGGAATAGTGACGGTTGTAGCGTAGGTGATGTAACTGTTGGCATTTGAGCCAAGTTCGGGCAGGTTCAGAGTGTCACCTCCTGGTGTGGTCTGAGAACGCCACGCATCAATACTCGTAACACGATAGACATCGATTTTGCGATCGCTCCGCATGCGTAGATAATAGCCAAAGCGTGAAGTGTCATTCGAAATTTTTGGGAGGTATATCCCGCTTGTTGTTGCTACCCCCTCCATTTTGTCAAAATCAACACCGAAGTTTGAGAAGGAAATATCCGGTTGAGCGGTGCGCCACCACTCGGGATGTGAGCCGGTACCGTATACGCCATTTACGACGGTACCATTTGTGCAACCACCAAGGTTTGCGCCGGAACTCCCCGAACAGTTGATGGTGCCCAGTTTGCTCGTGACTGCGCTCCTGTTGTCTCCGTTCATGCGAACAGCACCATTGCTGTGGTATGGGCCGATGATAACACGTGAGCTGGCGGCATAGACGTGTTCATCAACAACATATGAATAGTCCGCAACGGTCGGTCGCGCAATGCGCACAACGATAGTGCGCCTGAGAGTCGGTTCAGCAAAAGTCCAACCAGTCGACGTTGCGTGTATAACCTGTGTTTTGCCGCAGAGTACTTCACCGCCTATCTCGAGTGAAAATTGTCCAATCGGACCTTCTTCCGGATCTTCATAGGTATGAACATACGGGCCGGGAGTCGTGGTGCCATTCTTTAAATCCTCCGGCCAGTGCGCCAAATGCCACCTGTAATATTCAACGCCCGCTTCGGCAATGTGGAGTGCCTGTTCGCGCTTTGTATTCATGTCCACCCACTTGTACTGTGTCATAAGGTAGTCCAGGAGAGAGGTAAGTAGAATCATAAAGACCGCACTCATGACAAGTGTAACGATTAAGATTTCCCCGCGCTGTGTCTTGTCGATATGTCGCATACATCTAGTAGATATTTTTCAAATTTCGCATTGAGGCTGATGAGGAAAGGGTGGCAGTACCTGTTTTTCCCCGATACATTGTTTCTGTGTTGATGGTCGCACTGACGCGCCGCATGGTAAGTACGTTTCCGCTGTTCGCCGCCATGACCGTTCCGGTTGCGTTGTAGTAGGTAAAGATATTCGTGTTCGTCGCACCATTGGTTACTCCTTCCGCAATTGAGGTAATGGTTTCTGACCCTGTCACGTACTGCGAAGAAGCGTCCGGTTCCATTACTCCTTTGCGTAATACCGTACCATCAAGAAAGTAGCGCACACGTTCAACTTGTCCGTCAAAATCCGTATCAGCGTAGAACGTGACCGTGCTCGTGCCCACTGCAACTAGGGGAACAGAGCCATCCGCCCCATACACCATGGCTCGTACGTCGCGGACAATATCCTCGAGAGCGTTGCTTGCCTCCACAAGTGCGAGCGACCTTGCAAACGCAAGTCCGTGTGTGTCATACAGGGAATGAATGCCGAGATAGAGTGCAGGCATAATAATACCGGTAATAGCAAGGACAAGCATCATTTCAACGAGCGTGTACCCCCCGCAATGGCTAAAAAAATTGTTTGATTTGGGTAGCATGGTGAGTAGTGGTGTGTCGTTACACCTTGTACCATTCAATGTGTCTGATGAAGTAATGTGTTATCCACATAAAATACCATTGGATTATCGCAGTCCTGTCACGTTAATTTGTCATGGTAATACTGTCGTGTACGTGCCCCGATATCACACGAGTACCCACATACGGAGCAAAACCCGGCGCATTCGCCATAACTTGATACGTATCCGCGACGAGTCCCCCAACATACGTCATTCCACAGGGTGTTGTTGTGTGAGTAATCGAAGTGCCCGCTCGAGTGAGTGTCACTTCCGCCGAAGGAATCGCAGCGCCGACAGGGTCTACTACCGTAACAGTGTATGAATGTGTGGTGGGTGTAACAAGTGTCAGGGTTGCATCAAGGGTTGTTCCTGCTGGAACGGACAATGGGAGTGGTGGACATGCTTCCACGATCTCGAGACTGCTGTGACTTATGGAGTAGTCATCAAATTCCATATCGGGAATCAAAACCTCCCCCACACTGTCGGTTGTGTGCAGGTCTTCATATTTTGGAATAACCTGTCCGCCGGCATCATCCCCGATAGTTTTAGTGCTTGTAACCAGTACATCGGTACTTGCGCGTATAGTGTCAGGATGCCGATATGAGGTCGTCCAAGAGAGTATTCGAGGAGTTTGCGCAGGGTTCGCCGTTGCAAGGGTCGTGTGTACGCGGATGGTGTGATACGTGCTTGTAGAAAGTCCACTAAGCGCGACGGGTGTATCACTAAAACCCACCGCATTGTTCGGAAGATCACTATCCGGTATCGGTGCAAACACACCACTGCCGGTGTCATATTCGAAACGGTAGAGTATCGTAGTGTCCGTGGACGGTCGCTCATCGTTCGCAACAAATAAACCCCACTCGGCAAGTGTGGTAGGTGTGATTGGAGTACTGTATGCGCTACCTGTTGAAAGGTAACCACCCGCGTCAGTAGTGAGTGTGAGTGCGCCCCCGGTGACAGTAGTTTGAGTAAGGTTTGTTAAGCCCGACACATCGTCAAGCAAGTCGCGTTCAATGAGTGTTACCGGTTGATCACGCGCGATAAGGTGTACATCAGTCAACTCGTCGATTTGGAAATATACCTCCGTCGTACTACTATCAGCAACCGTGAGTGGGGAGGGGTCTGGTGCCACATTAACCCCGTCCATGGTGTATGTTCGCGCCGTTGAGTAGCCTGCCTTACTTACCACAATCTCATACCCGGTACCTGTCCATGCTCCGGGTAATGACACGACTCCACTCGGATTTGTGAATGTGGTGATGTCGACTGAGGTTGCGATACTGTAATTTTGTACATGCACGGTAGCGTTGTGGATTGGTTGGTTTTGAGAATCAACAACATTCAGAGTGAGGATGCCGGCCCCCGCGAGTGACTCTTTCGCCTTCGGTGCAACGGTGGAGACAACGGAGATGGTGTTTGTCGCGTTGCGATGTGAGTAGGATATTTCAATTTTAATTCGTTTATAATCTGTCGCAAGTGTATCTGCTCCACCCGTTCCATCAGCGGGATCATCGATATATTGTATAAAAGTGCGTCGTGTGTACGAGTGACCGTTATGTACAACCGTTTCGAGCTGGGGAATGGTGCCGGATGGTAAACCAAGTAGAGTTCCGATCGAGTCGTACGGTAGTGCACGAATCATCTCCATGTGTTCGTTAACCAAGAAGACGGCCTCCGTATGCAGTCGGTTTCTTTCACCAAACTTGGTAAGTATATTAAAAGATTCAAAGAGTGCACCAAATATAAGTAACATAACACTTATACCCAGTATAACCTCAAGCAGAGTGAATGCCCGCGTACGTTGTGTATGTGCGTGTGACATGAGTGAAATTACATGCTCGACGTAATGCTGTAAATAGGGCTTATCATTGAAATCGCAAAAAACCCAACCGCACCACCGATAAGAAGCATGAGGAACGGCTCGATGATTGTGGACATGTTTTTCGTCTTCATGGACACTTCACGCTCGTAGTATTCGGCTACTTCCTTGAGCATGTCGGGCAGAGCACCCGTTTCTTCACCCACCGCAATGAGTTCTCCGACGAGAGGTGGGTAAAGTTTCTCCGCTTGTGTGAACACTTCAGCGAGAGGCTTTCCTTGCTGGACGTGCTCCTGTGCCTGCACAAGGACTGTGCGGTAATGGGTATTCTGTACGACGTCGCAGGTAATCTCAATCGCCTGAAGCATGTTTACTCCGGATGAAAGCAGTGAGGAAAGCGTGCGACCGGTGCGTGCACTGTTTACTTCTTTCATAAGGACACCGATGATAGGTATACGCAGAAACACGGTTTCAAACACATACTTGCCCGCAGGTGTGCGAAGTGCAAGGACGCCGCCCGTTATAGCAGCAATGACCAATACAAGTGCGATGAGGGTGTGTGCGATAAGGAAGTCGCTCAGTGCAATGATGAATTGCGTACTCATCGGCAAGTCGACGCCCATGCTGGTAAAGGTGCTTGTGAGTGTGGGTACGATAAAAACAAGCATGAGCGCACCGATGATGAGAAGGACTGAAATGATGATGGAAGGGTAGAGCATTGCCCCCATCACTTTTTTTTGTAGTTCGACACTTTGCTCGAGCTGCTCCGAGATGGTGCGCAGGGTGTCCGAGAGCGTGCCTGATTCCTCTCCCGCACGTACCATCGCAGTGACGATGCTTGGAAAGGCCTTCGGATGCTTTTTCATTGCGTCCGAGAGCTGCGCACCTTTCTCGATGTCTGCGCTCATGGTGTGAAGTATTTCCTTCAGCTTTGTCTTGCGCGTTTGACGCTCAATAACGGAGAGTGCGCGTGTAACGGTGAGTCCCGCGTGGAGCATTGCTCCCATGTTGCGGGTAATGAGTACGCGATCCATACCGCTTACGCGGCTGAAAAGCTTGCCTATGTCGATCGAGGTGAAAGAAATGCCGCGCGAGGTTTCACGAACCGAGAGCACTTGTGCACCATCTTTGCGAACCAGAGAGTATATTTCGAAACGATCCTTCGCTTCTACGGTTGCTTCGTAGGTGACATTGTCTTCTTTTCGGAGTGCTTTGTAGGTGAAGGAGGGCATGACGAGTATGTTTCGGGTGGTGTGTGATTTGTATGAGTGATCAATCTTGTGGCATCTTTCGACTCGTACGTGTTGCCGCTATTCGCGCACCACACGTAACACTTCCTCTATGGTGGTACTTCCTTGTGCGGCCTTGAAAAGCCCATCTTCCGCCATACTGAGCATTCCTTCCTTGCGTGCTTGTCGTTCTATTTTTTCACTACTCGCTTTCGCGAGTATCATTTCTTGTATCGCCGGAGAGACCAAAAGTACCTCGCAGATAACCAATCGTCCCTTATATCCGTCCGGCAGTTCCTCGGTGGGTTTGGGTGTAAAGAAATCGACCTCTTCGATGGGGGTGTTTGGTTTAAGTATGTTTTCGAATGCCAGTGCACGGAGTACGGCGTCGACGTCGATGAATTCCTTGAGGTCCGCAATTTGTGTTTTGGAGAGTCGATACGCCTCGCGGTTTGGCCCGAGTCGGCGTACGAGTCGTTGTCCGATTACCACACGTAGCGTGCTGGTGAGAAGGAAGGGTTCAGTGCCCATGTCGCAGAGGCGTGGTACACAGCCGGCGGCACTGTTGGTGTGCAGTGTGGAAAGCACCAGGTGTCCCGTGAGTGCCGCGTTGACGGCAAGGTTCGCTGTTTCCGTGTCACGTATCTCGCCAACCATGATGATGTCGGGGTCTTGTCGGACAAGCGCACGGAGACCCATTGCAAATGTGAAGCCGATTTCGGGGCGCACCTGAGTTTGATTGATGCGCGCCATCTGGTACTCGATGGGGTCTTCGACGGTTGAAATATTGACATCGGGTGTATTCAGTATATCGAGTATGGTATAGAGTGATGTTGTTTTTCCACTACCTGTCGGTCCGGTCGTTAGTATCATGCCGGTCGTTTGCTTCATCGCCTTGTGAAGACGTTCCAGCGCCTCCCCATGGAACCCAAGACTTTCGAGTGAGTATCCGCCGCCGTTTTCTCGGAGTAAGCGCATGACGGTCTTTTCGCCGTAGTAGGTCGGAAGCAGTGAGACGCGAAATGACACCTTTTCATTGTCGACGGCCATTTTGAAACGCCCGTCTTGCGGCAGTCGTTTTTCATCGAGTTTGAGAGCCGAGAGTACCTTGATGCGCGCGGTGATGGAAGGTGCCGCGCTTTTCGGGAGGGTCATGGCGTCGTGCAAAATACCATCAATGCGATATCGGACTAATACCTCGTTTTCCATCGCCTCGATATGTATGTCAGATGCGTTTTGAATGATGGCGTGGCGAAGGAGTGCGTTTACAACCCGAACGACCGGCAGATCTTCAGCAATCTTGCGTAAGTCGGTCTCGGACGCGTTCGGGTCGAGACCCGAAGCGAGTGCGTCCATGGAAGCCGTCTCCTGCTTAATAAGGTCACCGAACTCGTCGCGCAAGGTGCGCTGGTAGAGCATGAGTGCATGCTTGATGCTCTCGGTGTTCGTGAGGCGAGGGAGTATCTTGAGCCCGACGGCTTTTTTTATAAACTCGATAGACTGCAGGTCGTTGACGTCGAGCATGGCTATTTCCAACTCACGCTCATTTTTACGATACGCAACAATGTTGTGCGTGCGTGCAATTGGCTCCGGTATAAGTGACAGTACGTCGAACGGAATTTTTTCTTTCACCAAATTCACAAAGGGTACGCCGAGCACGTACGCTTTGATACGTCGCAAGTTGTCCTCGTCCAAGATGCCTTGATTTAAAAGTACGGTCTCGGGCTGGGTGTTTTTTTCCGTTGCCTTCTTTTCAGCATCTTCATACTGCGCTCGGGATACAAGTCCTGAGTCGAGTATGAAGTTCTTTATTTGCGTTGCGTTTGTTTCCATGGAGCTGTAAGTGGTGTGTCAATCATCGACACACATGATCGCATGTATGTATTGTACCGCGAAGCGCCTCTTGCACGAGCATTGTTTTTCAACACCGCCGGGGGTGGAAGTACATGTGGTGACACCAGGGGTACGCACCGACAGGGCACTTGACCAAAGCGTCTCACATGATATAATACGAGTCTCCTGAAACGTCCCCCGAGCGGGGGCGTTGTCGTGTTAATATGGCAAGTATCCTTTGAACAGTATTATCAATCAATTGTAAGTTTTAAGTGCAAGCGTATGTTCGACCTTAAAGTGATCAATTCGGTACTGACCGAACTTGAAGAGGAGCGCGGTATTCCGCGCGCTAGTGTGATAGAAGCTATTGGAACCGCACTCGCGACCGCGTACAAAAAAGAGTACGGCAAGCGGGGTCAAGTGGTGCGTGCGCGTTTTGATATCTCGACCGGTGAGACAGAGTTCTTCCAGGTCAAGTTTGTGGTGGACGAGACACGCGTGTGGTTTCCGGTTGTGGCGGAAGGTGATGATGAAACGGACGTGAATGACATGGAGCAAGACCCGGGAGCTCCAACCGACGAAAATGATGAACGAGCGCGATTTGACTCTGAGAAGCACATAGTTCTTGCGGATGCACGTCGAATAAAGAAAGACGCCGCAGTCGATGATGAACTGGTTTTTCCACTCGAACCTCGCGAGGACTTTGGTCGTATTGCCGCACAGACCGCAAAGCAGGTGATCATTCAAAAAATCAGAGAAGCGGAAAAGGTCTCTATTCTTGGAGAGTACGAGGGGCATGAAGGTGAAATCATCTCAGGCACCGTGCAGCGTGTCGACCGTGGCGCGATTTGGCTCGATCTTGGTCGTGCGCAGGCCGTTATGCCTTACGAAGAACAGATACCCGGTGAACGATTCCGTCAAGGCGAGCGCGTTCGAGCGTACCTCTACTCGGTCGAAGAAAGTCCAAAAGGGATTATGCTTCGGGCATCGCGCAGTCACCCGCGTTTTTTGATGAAATTGTTTGAACAAGAAACACCGGAACTTGGAAGCGGCGCGATTGAGATTAAGGCGATAGCGCGCGAGCCGGGAAGCCGTTCGAAAGTTGCGGTTCGAGCAAACGATGAACATATCGACCCCGTGGGTGCACTGGTTGGTCAACGAGGTGTTCGTGTGTCGACGGTCATGAGCGAGCTTGGTGGTGAGAAAATCGACATCATCGAGTGGTCAGCTGAGCCCGCGCACTTTATTGAAGATGCGCTTTCACCGGCAAAAGTGCTTGACGTGGTTGTTGATGAACAATCCCGTCGTGCGGTTGTCGAGGTGGCCGAAGACCAACAATCGCTCGCAATCGGACGAGGTGGTCAAAACGTTCGGCTGGCTGCAAAACTGACCGGCTGGCGAATCGATATTCACTCTACCGCCGGTGAGAGTATGGTCGAGAGCGACAATAAAGGTGCGGTCACGTTTGCTGAAGAGTCCGGTGACGCTGTCGTACCTGCTGAAGTGCCGTTGTCTGAATCGGAAGTGACGGAAGAGATTGCGGATACGGATACTCCCGCCGACGTCGAAGCTATCGCTGGTGTGGAGCAAGCGGAAACAGCTGAAGAGAGCAAGTAGTATCGTTTCAGTGACATACTATCCACTAATTATTACATACACACTATGAACTTGTGGCATGACATTTCACTTGGTGCTGAAGCGCCGAACATTATCAATGCAATCATAGAGATTCCCAAGGGTTCATACAATAAGTATGAAATCGACAAAGAGACCGGTTTGATCGCTCTTGATCGTGCAAATTACTCCGCTGCCCCATATCCGTTCGACTACGGCTTTGCACCCCAGACGTACTGGTTGGACAACGATCCGCTTGACGTAGTCGTGTTGACAACATTTCCACTGCATCCGGGTATATTGGTGCCTGTGCGGCCGGTTGCCGTGCTTGACATGATTGATGACGGTGACTCTGACATGAAAGTGCTTGCGGTTCCTGCAGGTGATAGGCGATGGGACGACGTGCAGGATCTTGCCGATCTCAACAAACACAACCTGAAGGAGTATGAGCACTTCTTTGAGACGTATAAAGCGCTCAAGGGTAAACCAGCGCCGGTTGAACTGCGCGGATACAAAGGTCGTGAAGAAGCATTGCGGATCGTTGAGCAGGCGATTGCGCTCTATGCGGAAAAATTTAGTACGAAGTAAGATATCCACCGTGCTGAGAAAACACACCCCTTGCAGAGGGGTGTGTTTGGTATACTAAAGCCAGTGTGGTGCATCCACCCTCTTTAAATATTATTCGCATAGCTTTATTACCATATGAATCGCACCAATAAACTCGCATGTTCAATCAGTGGTCGCACGGTCGTCATGCTTGGCACGCTTCTCACACTCCTCCTGTGTACCACCCTTGCACAAGCACGGACAGAAGAATCCTCCAAGGAGGAGGTTTCCGTGACGGAGGCGGATGTTGTTGTCGAGACACTAGTCATCACCGATCCTGAACTGGCAAAAGTGTATGAAGAAATGCCTGCTCGACGCAAATCGGTGCGTGCTACCGAGTCGGCCTTCACTGCTGCGGTTGCCGAGAACGGTCCTCCGACCGCAAAACTGAGCATTGATGAGCAGGAACAACTCATGCAACGCGTGAATAGCGCAACGCTCAAGATGCAGTCACTTCTTGACGGCGTACTCGCGACTGCTTCCGAGGCGGAACGGTTGGCATACCGAATTTCAAGCGAGCGTAACGTTGTGATGGAGGATATCATTTTGAAAATAGGTGATGCGCGTACACTTCTTTCAGAGACGCAGGGAGATATTGTGGTATTCTCCAATCTTGCTAGTCTCATGCTGTTGTCTGATGACCCGCTGTCTCTCTCTTCGGATGTGCAAGAAGCGGCAAAAATCGTTCACGACCAGTTGTTCGCATCTCGCGACACACTTATAAAGGTCACTACGGTTTTGATGCAAAACAGTGTAGTGCCGGTACAACAGTAACGTACATTTACACGCACTAACAACATAATTCCGTATGAATCCCGAAGATTTAAACACTGCCGCGCAAGAAGTCGAACACACACCTCGCCTTTCAAAAAATATGGCCGCGATGGTCGTGGTCGCAATCATCGTAGTAGTTCTTGCCCTTATGTATGTATGGGCATCCAAAATCAACAGAACGACAGTGGATGGAGGACCTCAAAAAGGGAACACGCTCACAGCCGAGGAGTTCTCAAAGCAAGTTCGACCGGGTGTCGATCATGATGCGGCGGAGTTGAATGCAGGACTTGCAACCCTCCGTTTTGAAGGACTTGACGATGACCTTCGTGCGCTTGAGACCGACTTGCGTACAATGGTTGCCAACTGATGCGGTGCTTTCTACCGAAAACCGTACTACGAATCCATGCGTGGCGGTGTTTTTGTTGAAAGCGGACCTGGTCACACCCATTCTCTGGACTACCCTTTGGAAACACGGCACGTGTCGTAAGGGTGCGCAGATTAGCTGTGTTGCGTTTGTGGGTGTTTCGGGATATGCTCTTGCGGTATGACAAAATATGTAACAAAAGACGCAAAATACGATGAGGTGACAGTTGAACGAGTAGCCGGGTCAATGCTTAAGATTACCGGTATGGTACCGCTTGCAACCGTACAGGCTCTCAAGAAACGCGTACTTGGCGGGATGGTGCGTGAGTACACACTCCCGGGGTTTCGTCGCGGTCATGTGCCTGAAGAAACAGTCCGCACACACGTAGGAGAGAAGGTGTTATTGGAAGATACTGCTGAGCGCGCACTCTCCGAGGCCTACCACGCACTGGTTGCGGATCGCCAGCTTGAAGTCGTCGGTCGTCCGAACATCACGGTGACCTCGATTGCCCCGGATCAACCGATCGGATTTTCTATTGACGTTGCGATGTATCCGGAGGTCACACTGCCCGCGTACGCCATGATCGCAGAAAAGGAAACTGCCGCGCATCCTGATCCTGAAACGATGGAGGTCACCTTGGAAGAAGTGGACGCCGAGGTGAAGCGTTTACAGCACATTGTGGCAAAAAATGAGGGTGCGACACAGGATGCCGAGCTTCCTGAACCGGATGATGTGTTTGCGCGGACACTTGGCGATTTTACAGACCTTGCCGATTTGAAAGAAAAGATTACCAAGGGACTACGACTCGATAAACATCAGAAGGCTCGTGAAAAACGTCGTCTGGCCATCCTAACCGCAATTCTGGACGGAATGACCTTCGAAGTACCTTCAGTGATGATCGAAAGCGAACTGGAACAGATGGTCTCTACATTCAAAGAGAGGCTCCTTCGTTCGGGGATCGACATGCAAGAATACTTGCATACTATCGAGAAAACGATCGAAGACCTGCAAACCGAATGGCGTCCTGATGCAGAAAAGCGTGCAAAGGTGCAAGTGCTTTTGAATGAGATAGCTAAAAAAGAGGAGATAGTACCCGACATGCATACGTTGTCACATGAGGTTACGCACCTTAAGGAGCATCATCCGGAGGTAGAGACAGAGGTGCTGTATCGGTATGCCTACATGCAGGGTACCAATGAATTAGTATTGGCTTTTCTCGAACGGGGTGCAAAAAAAGAGACAGTGTAGGTTTTACGCGCCCGTATAACGCTTGCAAATCACTCCAGTATATAGTAAAGTAGCATCTACCGCCATTTTGGTGGAAACACTGACATGCCAACGATAAATCAACTCATAAAAAAGCCGCGCAAGGACAAGATTCGCAAGTCGAAGGTGCCTGCGCTTGCAAAGGGATTCAATACACTGAAGAACAAGCCGACGTACTACCCGGCACCTTTTAAGCGTGGTGTTTGTGTGAAGGTGACGACCAAGACTCCTCGAAAGCCAAACTCTGCCATCCGAAAATACGCCCGTGTTCGTTTGACAAACGGAGAAGAGGTGTCAGCGTACATTCCCGGCATGGGACACAGTTTGCAGGAACACTCGGTAGTTCTCGTGCGCGGAGGTCGCGTGAAAGACGTCAACATTCGTTACACCATTGTTCGTGGCAAGCTCGATGCGACTGGTGTCGACAAGCGCAAGCAAGGCCGTTCGCTTTATGGCGCGAAGAAATCAAAAGCCAAGTAATTTCTAATGCATTCTACCTATGCGACGACCGATTAAAAAGAAAATCTCCGTACGACCAGATGCGCGTTACAATAGCGTTGTTGTTGAGAAATTCATCAACAATGTGATGTTGAGCGGCAAGAAAGAGACAGCACGCATGGTTGTATACGAAGCATTTGAAGAGATCAAGAAGCTTGCAAGTGTTGAAGATCCCCTGCATGTTTTTGAAGAAGCTATTCGGAATGTCGGGCCTGCAGTTGAAGTGCGTTCACGTCGGGTAGGTGGTGCAAACTACCAGGTGCCCGTTGAGGTACGTCCGGCACGTCGACAAGCCCTCGCAATGCGTTGGATTATTCTTGCGGCGCGCGCAAAGAGCGGTGGTCCTTCTTCCACTTTTTACGCCCAAGAGATTTTGGCTGCTTCTCGAAATGAAGGGAGTGCATTTAAGAAAAAAGAGGAGACGCATCGCATGGCGGATGCCAACAAAGCTTTTGCACATTTTGCTTGGTAAACCCAAAAGCCCCTGTAACGGGGCTTTTGTATATGTGGTGTAACTACCAGTTTGTCAGATGCTGTTTTTCCATGTATAGTGTTGAACATCTGCGCGGTACGCGTTTTTTATTCGGTAGCAAATAATCCAGTATGCAAAGAGATTTTCCGCTAGAGAGAGTACGCAATTTCGGTATCATAGCCCACATTGATGCGGGTAAGACGACCACGTCCGAACGTGTGCTCTTTTACACTGGCATGAGCCATAAGATGGGAGAGGTGCACGAAGGAGCGACCGTAACCGACTGGATGGAGCAAGAGCGCGAGCGCGGTATCACTATTACATCGGCCGCCATCACCTGCTTTTGGACTAAGGTTGGTGAAGATGTGAAAGACCTTGCAACCAAGACGCGTTTTAATATTATCGATACCCCGGGGCATATCGACTTTACGGCCGAAGTACAACGGTCGATGCGTGTGCTCGATGGAGCCGTCGTAGTGTTTGACGGTGTCGCTGGCGTTGAACCTCAGTCGGAAACCAACTGGCGCTATGCGGATGATGCGAACGTTCCTCGTATTTGCTTCATCAATAAGCTCGATCGCACCGGAGCCTCTTTTGAGCGTAGCTACGATTCGATACTCGCACGTCTTTCAAAAAAGGCGGTACGCATGCAGCTTCCGATCGGTGAAGAGGATGGCTTCGAAGGTCAAATAGACCTCCTTACTCGCTTGCGCTATGTCTACGAAGGCAAGATGGGTGAAATCGTTTCAAAAGTCGACGACATACCCGAGAACATGAAGGAGGATGTCGAGAAGTATCGTGCAGAGCTCATTGAGCGCATTGTTGAGCATGATGAGGCGATGATGAACGCATACTTTGAAGGTGTCGAACCCTCTATTGATGATTTGAAAAGGGTACTGCGAAAAGCGGTCATCTCGAACCAAATTTTCCCGGTGTACTGCGGTACTGCACTTCGTAACAAAGGAGTCCAAGCGGTCCTCGATGCGGTGGTTGACTTTCTTCCATCACCGCTCGATTTGCCCCCGGTCAAGGGTATCAATCCAAAGACAGATGCAGAGGTTGAACGAAAGCCGTCTGACGAGGAACCTTTTTGCGCACTCGCGTTCAAGTTGCAGACCGATCCGTTCGTTGGTTCACTTACGTTCTTCCGTGTCTATTCGGGTTCACTTGAAGCGGGAAGCTACGTATACAACAGCACGACCGGTTCGAGAGAACGTGTCGGTCGTATCGTACGTTTGCAGGCGGACAAACGTGAAGATGTGGAGAAGGTGTACGCCGGAGAGATTGTGGCGGCGGTTGGATTGAAGGATACGAAAACGTCGCACACCTTGTGTGATGAGACTGCACCGATCGTACTTGAGCAGATTCATTTCCCCGAACCGGTCGTCTCTGTGCGTATTGAACCGAAAACGAAGCAGGATCAAGAAAAGATGGGCCTCGCATTACGTAAGCTTGCGGACGAGGACCCCACGTTCCGTGTCGAGAGTGATCAGGAGACCAATGAAACGATCATCTCAGGTATGGGTGAGCTTCACCTCGATATCTTGGTCGACCGTATGAAGCGTGAATTCAAGGTCGAAGCAAATATCGGTCGACCGCAAGTTGCGTACCGTGAGACTATTCAGAAGGAGGCCGAAGCGGAGTGCAAGTACATCAAGCAGACGGGTGGTCGTGGTCAGTACGGTCACGTGAAGTTGCGCCTGAAGCCACTTCAGCCGATTGTGGAAGGTGCCAAGATTCCAAAGAATGTGATGCGTGAAGACCACTTTGAATTTATCGACAGCATCAAGGGTGGTATCATTCCACAAGAGTTTATCCCTGCGGTACTCAAGGGTGTTCGTGAGGCGCTTGGGCAGGGTATTGTCGCGAGCTTCCCTATGGTGGACGTGTCGGTCGATCTTTTCTACGGTTCCTATCACGACGTTGACTCAAGTGAAATCGCCTTCAAGCTCGCGGGAAGCCAGGCGTTTCAGGAGGCGGCACGTCGCGCAGGTGCGGTACTTCTTGAACCGGTGATGCGCGTTGAAGTGGTGGTGCCGGAGAAGTTCATGGGTGACGTGAACGGGCATCTTGCGTCAAAACGTGGCCAGATCGAAGGTATGGAGCCTCGCGGTGTCGACATGCGCACCATACATGCTCAAGTCCCTCTTTCGGAGATGTTCGGTTACACGACCACTTTGCGCAGTATGACCGAAGGCCGTGGTCAGATGACTATGGAGTTCGACCATTACGCGGTTGTCCCACCCAACGTAGAGATCGAAATCAAAAAAGCACGTGGGGTGCTGTAGAAAGTCTGCAGGCCAGAGCCTACATCTATCAGAATTATACAAAAACAAAAGGAGGTGAGACCTCCTTTTGTTTTTGTGCCCGCATGCATTTTCTGTCGCTTTTTTGAGGAGGAACAGCGAAGCAAGTCAATGCGCCGTGGTATATAAGTGGACATATTCTAAATTGTCACGCCCGTATACTCACAGTGATGCCGATTCTGTGCGGTTTGCGGAGCGTGTGAGCAGGTATCATTTTTGGCCTCGACAAAAGCAATAAAATGTGTATAGTGTCAATACCTGTGGAGATTTCCGAGGTGCCCGTAGGGCGGGGGCGTTCCCGTCTTCAGGCTTGCCGGTTAAGACCGGGAGTCGATGTTCTTTGACTTGAGAGTAAAGATGAAACCGAAACAAGCGATGGCTTGCTGTCCAATTGAAGGTAATCCAATGGCAGTCCGTATCTATCCTACTGGGGGGCGAGTGCTTGCCGTAATGGGTGCAAGTAGTGGCACCAATATTCCCAATCAGTCTTGGAGTTGCCCAGACCTGACGGTTTATTTGCACGAAGAAAGACCGATCTGCATCGCCGCTGTTTCTCTCAGAATGGGTACTCACTGGCACAGTATGTTCATCTGTATCCAACTCAAGGACGGCTGTGCGGTCGCAGAGATGGAAGAACCGTTCGTGCACCCTTTCTACCCCACGACGTTTGATGATTGGCGGGTTTGCGTGCAGGTGGCCGGCGAGTGGTATACCACCACGACACTGAACCTTGTTGGTAAGCTGGTGACAGCGGAAGCGATTTGCAGGCTCCTTGCTGGCACTATGACCGAAGAGGCATTCCTCGCGTCTGCGGAAGGTGAGTCACTGGCAGAAGAGCAGGCGCGCTTGAGGAGACTTGAAGCGCAGGTGCGACGCATGGCGAGTATGTGGACACGCGACGGAGCTCAGGATGAGAATCCCGCCACCCTTCTGGAGGGTGTGTTACAGCGTCAGCATGACTTCCTGTATGCTCGTAGCAACACGATAGCGGTATTGGTTCGTTTGTTGAACCGCCTTGCGAACGAGGGTTGTAGTTTGCCAAACCTCAGCGAGCCGTATGCGCGTACTCCCGATGATTGGTTTGGCCGAAGTGAAACCAGATGGCGCGTGACGAGTGATATGTTCGAGCGCTGGATTGGTAAGATGCGTCAACATACACATGATAGTCATCAACTCGAGCGGGATAAGCGCTGGGCACAGGAGGCAGAGCAACAGCGTGATGCGCACAAAGTACTGTTGCTCGAAGTTTCCAGTATTGCACTAGGGCGTCCGGTGAGTACCTCTGAATTGCACCATGCGATGACTGGTTCAGAATCACATGATGCGTGGATAAGTGTTTTTCAGAAGGGACTTCAAGGGCAGATTAAAAAGGCGCTTGATGAGTATGCCCGCAGGGTGAGAGAAGGTCTCGGTAGTATCTTGGTACAGTTTGAACCGAAATACGTACCTGAAACGGATGATGTCCATGTCGATAACCTCCTCACTGCGCTTAAAGACAAAACTGCCTCATTGAGTAATGGCATTCGAGTTTTTCACGAGGAAGTGATTCAGCGTCGGATACCGTACTTCCCGCAGACAGTACTGGATCGGCTGGAAACTGTATGGCCAGGCCTCGTTGATGAAAGAAAAGCTCATAAGCGCAAGTAATGCGCTAAGACGGACACACGGATGTGTCCGTCTTTTTTGTTATGGGGACGCAATGCTGTGCCTTTAAGCTCGGACATCCAATCTGTGTTTAGCGTACACTGATTGTATGTAGTACACTGTATTACAATGGCTACACGCACCGCATCATCCATTTCGGTACGTATCGGCGTCCAAAGAGTCGCTAAAGTGGTCGATGTGCCGTGTATGCCCGTGTACCGTCTCAGCAGGGATGATATTGAGGTAATGAATAGTCTTCACGGTGCCGAACTGCGGTTACATTTATAGAACATGGACACCATCACCCATATACACACGCTCCTCGATAAAGTACGACCGTACGTGCAAATGCATGGCGGAGACGTGCAGTTCCTGCGCATAGAAGAAGGGACTGTGTACCTGAAGGTCTACGGTGCCTGTGTGGGTTGTGGATTGGCTGACGCAACGTATAATAAGACCATCGGACCGCTTCTCATTAAAGAAATCGATGAGGTGGAGCGTGTCGAGTTTGAGTGACGTCCTACGCGTATTTATTCAGTACTAACAAAATACTATGGCAGACTTACGAGAGTACCCTCGCGCAAAAGAGGGATCCAATATTACCAAGATCGTTGTTGATCGCGACCTGTGCATTGCTGCAGTGTCGTGCATCGCCGTCGCTTCAGAAACGTGGGAGCTTGATGATGAGAATAAGGTTGTTGTGAAGAACGCGAACGACGTCGATGATGAGACACTCATCGCTTCTGCAGCTGCATGTCCGACAAAGGCGATTTTTCTCTATGATGCCTCGGGTACACAGGTGTATCCGAAGTAGTACACAAGTGGTATCCAAGCAGACGAAACACTCGAGTCGACCGCTCGGGTGTTTTTATGCATAGAACGCGATGTACACACCTATCAGAGAAAGCATGTAGGGGCACCCTGGGGTACAATATGAGTGTTAAGTTTATTACACTGAGTAGGTATCATTTGCGTTCATATGCAGCAGTACACGTACGTTATCATTGGCGGTGGAATCGCCGGCACGACGGCGGCTGAGACTATTCGTAAACTCGACACGGAAGGCAAGATCGCGATTATCTCAGATGAACCATATACGCTCTACAGTCGCGTACTTCTTTCGAAGTCCGGGTGGGTGCTTGGCGAACAACCCTTTGATAACGTGTGGCTCAAAAAGGAGGAGTGGTACCGTGAGCATAATGTCCACCTTTTTCGTGGACTTACCGCGACTGCACTGGACACGGACCGCAAACGCGTCGTACTTTCTGACGGTGACGTGCTTTCGTATGAAAAGTTGCTTATTGCTACCGGGGCACACAACAGACCTTGGCAGGTGGAAGGTGCGGACAAAAAGGGTGTGCATCACCTCCGCACAGTCGATGATGCTCGCGCACTCTGCGAAATCGCGCAAGGTGCCCCAAAACACGTTGTGATGATAGGGAGCGCGTGTGTATCCTTTGAGATTATCGAGATACTTCATTCGCGTGGTTTCAAAGTAACCGAAGTGATGCGTGAGAAATATTTCTTTGAACCCCAGCTTTCACCAGAAGAGGTGGCGCCTATCGAACAGACACTCGTGGAGAAGGGCGTCGATATTATTCGTGAAGTAGAGGTCGAGCGAGTGCTCGGCAATGGTTCGGTGACGGGAATACATCTTGCGAACGGGCGCGGTATTGCGTGCGACTACATTTTGCCCTTCATTGGAGTTGAGCTTCCGGTCGCGTGGCTCAAGAGTGCGGGGATTGCGACCCATAAGGGTATCTATGCAAACCAGTACCTTGAAACGAACGTCCCTGATGTATGGACTGCGGGAGATACTGCTGAAAATTGGGACAGGGCGCTCGGAGAAACGGTTATCATGGGCAACTGGATGAGCGCACGTCTGCAGGGCGAGGTGGCAGGGAAGAACATGGTCGGTCTGGAACGGACGGTATTTGAACAGGTTTCATTCCATACTTCACACGGCTTTGGGTACCAGATTGGGTGGGTGGGTGATGTGCGTCCACTTGCCGACCGCGCCATAGTGCATATTCCGGTCGAGAAGCCGAGTGACCACTGCAGGATACTGGTACGCAATGACCGTATCATCGGGGGTACAACGGTAAATCGTCCGGACCTCTTAGGAGTCATTACCAAGCTCGTAAAAGCAAAGGTGGATGTGAGCGAAAAGCTCGACAGTCTTCAAAACGGAACGCTGGACATCAAAACGATTGTCGCGTAGATGACTTTCAGTCAAGAATACAACAAAGGGGTGTCTCCTCTGTTGGGTCTTATTCTTCCTTGCGCACCATGAAGCGTGCGTCAACGATTGCTATGCCGCGTGGTGTTGCAAAAACGGGGTTAAGATCGATCTCCTGAATTTCCGGGTAATCAAGTGCGAGATGAGAGAGCGCTGTAATCGCTTCTGCAAGTGCGTCAAGATCAACAGGATCAGTGCCACGTGCGCCGGTGAGAAGGGGGTATCCTTTAATCTCGCGCACTTGCGCGAGTGCTTCCTCTTTTGAAAGGGGGGCAATACGCATACTCGCGTCTTTCAAGACCTCCACGAAGACGCCACCAAGACCAAAGACTATCACCGGTCCAAACGTCACGTCCCGTTTCATGCCCAGAATGCATTCCACACCCGTGACCATTTCTTGCACGAGCATACCGTCGATAACGGCGTTTTTCGTGTGCCCTTGCACATAGTCCACGATGTCGTCCCATGCGCGAGTGAGTGCTTCCACGTCCGAAAGTCCGAGTCGTACCGCTTTAAGGTCGCTCTTATGTACCAGCTGTCGTGAGATTGCCTTTATGACGAATGGGCCGGAACCGAGCTTGCGCGCCGCGCTCGCAAGGTCACTTGGATCTTTTATAAAAACACCGGCAAGTGGTACATCATAATCACTCAAAATACGTTGCATGTCGGCAATCGGCAACATGTCAAGTGAGTTCGAATCATGCACTGTCGTCGCGTTCGTTTCGCGCACCTTTGGCTCCGCGCCGGAGAGTGCGTCGAGTGCTTCGACGACGTCTGTCGGCGTCTCAAACCTGACCATACCGTGTTTGTACAACCACTGCACACCCTTCGCAACTGAGCTTCCTCCCATGAGAACGGGAAGGATG
The DNA here is from genome assembly GCA_964635195.1 of uncultured Candidatus Saccharibacteria bacterium. Lineage (GTDB taxonomy): Bacteria > Patescibacteriota > Minisyncoccia > Phycocordibacterales > UBA12088 > UBA12088. Next base: position 22,247 of record CAZWNC010000004.1, read on the forward strand.
GGTTTGTGCGCGTTGTAGCGTACAAATACTTTCGCTATACCCTTGGGGTCGGTCATCATTTGCGGAGTCACGAGTGCTATAACCGCATCAACTGTTTTTAGTTTGACGAGTAGCTTCAGGCACGCGTTGTAGCGGTCCGGTCCTGCGTCGCCGATAACGTCGATTGGATTGTTGATAGCAGCCATTGGCGGGAGCACCGCACGCAGTTTCTCCTTGGTGCGCTCTTCGAATGCGACGAGCGAGAGCGATACGGATCGCTCAACGAGGTCGGTGGTGTTCACTGAAGGGCCGCCACCGTTTGTAAGAATGACGAGGTTGCGCAGTGGTGTGGTGTGGCCAAGAGTGATAAGTTTTGCGATATTTTGGAACGTACGAATCGAATCGACCGCAATCGCGCCCGTTTGACGAAGTGCTGCCTGAAAAACCATATCGCTCGGGGCGAGGGAGCCAGTGTGACTTGCGACAGCGGCTTTGCCGCGCTCGCTTCCTCCCGCACGTAAGACCACAAGGGGTTTCCTTGAGGTGATGCGTTTTGCGAGTTCCATAAAGCGTTTGCCGTCACGCACCTGCTCAAGGTAAAGGAGGACTGCGTTCGTGTCCGGATCATCCGCAAGATATTCCATACAGTCGAGCTCATCCAAGGCTGCTTCGTTGCCGAGACTTACAAACTTTGAGAAACCGACACCCTCGCGGTTTGCCCAGTCGATGAGTGCCGTGCCGAGCGCACCGGACTGTGAGATAAAAGAGATGTTGCCGCGCAAGGGCTTTTCGACTGCAAAACTTGCGTTCCATTGCGCGTGGGTGTTGATGACACCAAGGCAGTTGGGTCCGAGAAGTGTCATGCGGTACTTGCGAGCAGTCTCCGCAACGGTTGCTTCGAGGAGGGCGCCTTCGCCCCCCATCTCCTTAAAACCGGCAGAGATAAGTACCACGTTTCGAATGCCCTTTTCACCGCACTCTTCAAGGAGTGAAGGGACAATACTTGCACGTACCGCAATGACCGCAAGGTCGACCGTTTCCGGTATGTCGCGAACTGACGCGAATGCCGTATGTCCGAGTACTTCAGTTTTGTCCGGTGTTACCGGGTACACCAATCGTCCACCCTGCTCGATGATGTTTTTCATGAGTGCGTACCCAACCCGTGAGGGAGTGTCGTCTGCGCCAATAATAGCCACTGATCGTGGGTCAAAAAGGGTGTGTAAGTTCATATGAAAGCATTGTACACGACCGCTCCGAAAAACGGAACGGACTGGTGTGATGTGCTTGTACTGAGTTACTCGTAGACGATGAAGGGGATGCGTTCAGCTACCGACCCTTCGAAGAGCGATGGGCCTGTAGTGAGTGCGCCGTTTTGTAATGTGAGTGCGTGGACTATTGCGGTAGGTTTTGCATTGAGAAGTTCGGCGGTGCTTGACGCAACGGTGCTTTCCTCAAGTGACAGTGCGTCAATGTTCGGTCTATCAATGTTTGTCGCAATCACGTTTGAATTGCTGGTCGTATGGTTATATTCCATGAGGGTGAGGGCGCAGGGGGTGCTTTCAGAGCGACACCATGGTCCGACGAGGTAGAAGAGAGTGTGTTCGATACTGCGAAAGTCGCTCACACTTTCATCATCCGTAAGTACTATCGGGTGTGTGAATGCGGGTGTTTCGGAAAATAATGCGTAACTGCGGATATCACCTCGCGTGCCGATAAATGTAAGCGTGCCATCACGGAGTGTCGGCTTGAATATGGCGCCGACATCAAGTGTTGTGACTACTCGCGCAATGTTATCGACAGAGTTTCGAAACAAAAGGAATGTGCCTGCACCTTGATGTGTTTCCATATAGAGGAGGCCTGAGTCATTGCGAGTAAGTGGCTGTTCTTCAAAATGTCGGACGAGTGAGTTTGTCAGTGTGCGAAAACCATCCTTGCACAGCTCGGACAAAGAGGAGCCGTTGTTCGAATAAATGACCCACGCATTGCGCGTCACGTCATGTGAACCGTTGTCGTAGTACAACGGTTGATAGGTGTATGCAATCGTTGGGCTGGATGTTGCGCGAGCAGGTTCTTGTTCTGCGAATAGGTTTGTTGTTGTTGCGATACGGTATTCAATACGGGCAATATGCGTTTTGTTGCGAACAATATCTTCCTCGCCTGTGGATACGTACAATTCATGAAAAGGTTTGGTTGCAAGTGTTGCGTATACCGCCGTACACTGCGCATCGGGGTGTGTGGCGGCTACGAGTGGATTCACAACATGAGGCGGCATGTCGTTTGGCACCTGTGTCTCGTGCCATCCTTCAGGAAGGTTCGCAAGTAGATTATATCGGTCAATGTGTAGAATGGCGCGTTGTATTTTTTCCGGCGTTACAGGCGGTTGGGTGGGTGCAGTCTCGAATGACTGTGTAGGGACGGTCGCCATGTGTCCCTGTGAAAGTCGTGTATACAGGTACCCGAGCCCAGGCAGAAGAAGGGCGGTTGTTACGAGAGTGATTACAAGGGTTGGGATATGTGCCGTGGGCTGATTTTGGGGCACCCTATCGACCGCCCCCATAGGAGCTACTGGTTGTGTATCATCGTACGTCTGTTCTTGCCGTGTTTCTTCCATGTGTGGCCATTGTACATATTTACTTCATTCCGTAAAGGGGACATAAAATCAAGTCAGGTCACTTTTGAAAAGAGTGCAATACCGTACCCGGGGAGCGTCACGCGGGCACACGCTCGGTCTGCCTGCTCTTCGGTGAGTACTGTTGTGTCCGGGTCGAGTAGGTTGCAGAGGAGTGTTCCCGGAGCGGAGAGAGTCATGTCTACCGTAATATAGTTTGTTTGTTCGTTCGCGTCGAGGTTGAGGACGACCAGCACTTCATCATCGTCGAGAATGCGAGCATACGCGAGCATACCGAAGTGGAGTGCGGGATACCCAAAGCTGTGTCCATCGTCGCTCACCTCACGAAAATAGAAACGCCCATACCGCAACGCGGGTGTCGTTGTACGCAGGTGCGCAATGGCAGAGATTGTTCGGTAGAGTACATGGTCCTCGTTGAAAAAATGCATGCCGGTTGTTCCGAACGCTCCCCACTCTCCACCAAACATACATTCGCGAATGAATATATCATGACAGGGACCCGGAGGCGCTCCACCATCAAAGCCTTGTTCGGTACCATAGTAAATACTCGGGATACCGGGCGCAGTGAGCAAGTACCCGAGAGCAAGGATTGCTTGTCGCTGATCGGGAACCTGATGGAGAAAGCGACGGTACGGACGCGCCATTTGGTCGTGGTTGTCAACAAATGTTACAAAAAACTCACTTGCGTCGGTTGTTGCATAAAGTTGGCGGAGACGAGTGTACCGTTCGCGTAGGAGATGGGGACTGGCGAAACCTTTTATCACTTCTTCAAGTACAAAGTAGAGTGGGAAATCGAGACATGCGTCCAGAGACAGAATTTTCGATTCCGCGTTCGTACGAGGTCCAACGTACGACCGAAGGGTCGTGTCATCTGCGACCACTTCTCCAAAGAGAAAAAAGTTACACTTACCGATACTCGAGGCGTACTCCTTGATTGCGTTGCAAAAGGTTGCCGTTTCGGAGCTCTCAAGATGCTTTACCGTATCAATGCGATACCCGTCGACGTCCGTGACACAAATCCAGTACTTATATATCGCTTGCATTGTTTCGTGTACAATCGGGTTTCCAAAATCAAGTTCTTTGAGGTCGAGGAAATCACCATCAAGTGATTCCGCGCTGTCATTCCAATTTACGATTCGCCCCCTCCTTTTGTAACAATTGGGACTTTGCAGTTCGGCAGGCCATACGGCGTCGTCGAGACCGAAGTCATCACCGTGCTCGCTTCGCCAATAGCCGAATGCAAACTGTTCTCCGTCATGTCGGTAGATTGGATGTGCGTCATCTCGATACGCCCAGTTATCGCCGGTATGGTTGATGATGATGTCGAGAATCACGCGCATTCCGAGCCCGTGTGCCGTTCGCACAAGCTCCTGTATGTCCTCAAGCGTTCCGAGACGCGGGTCAATTTCAAAAAAATTTTGCACAGCGTACCCTTGCTGATACATGCCGCTCCGTTCGTCGCGATTTTTGAGAATAGGTGAAAGCCAGACCGTGGTTGCGCCAAGTCCGCGAATGTAATTCAGTCGAGAGGTTACACCTTTAAGCGTACCACCCTGAAATCGTCTTCCCTGCGTCGCGTCTTTGTCACGTGATACGTGAGAACCATCGTAAGCTGGTCGTGCATGTCCATCCTCAAAACGATCGACGAGTAGAAAATAAATACATTCATTTCTCCAATCCGCAGGGGAAGGGTATACCGGATGAGATGGCACAAGATTAAGTCCCTGTATCGAGTAGATGCGGGCGGAGTCAGTCACCCTGCTATCGTACGTCCTCTATCCCACTCTGCAAAGCGAGATTGTGCACACCCCTCCTGTGTCTACCCGTTCCCTGGTATACTTTCCTTATGGAAGGACCATGGCTTGACATTCCACAAAATCAGACAGGAGATCCCGGCAGGTGTATCACGTATTTCGGTATCACCGACACGCGGGGCAAGCACGTACCATTCGGTATCAGGCAGGACGATCGCAGCAAGCACACGTATGTTATCGGGAAATCCGGTATGGGAAAATCAACCTTGCTCGAGAATATGGCGGTGCAAGATATTCAGAATGGCAGTGGTGTGTGTTTCATCGATCCGCATGGAGGTACTGCAGAAAAGCTGCTGCAGTACGTGCCGGAACATCGTGTACGCGATGTGCTCTACTTTGCCCCGTTCGATCTCCAGTACCCCATATCGTTTAACGTGCTTGAAAATGTAGATGGCGACAAGCGTCACTTGGTGGTGGCGGGTCTTATGAGTGCGTTCGAAAAAATATGGGTGGATGCATGGAGCGCACGCATGGCGTACATTTTACAGAATACAATTTCGGCGCTTTTGGAGTTTCCCGGAGCGACCCTCTTGGGGGTGAATCGTATGTATATCGACAAGGAGTATCGAAAGAATGTCATTGCACATGTCACCGACCCCTCCGTGCGCTCTTTTTGGGTTGACGAGTTCGCGAAATACACTGACCGCTACGCGCAAGAAGCGACGCCTGCTATCCAGAACAAGATCGGACAGTTTGCAAGCAATGCGTTGGTGCGCAACGTGATTGGGCAAGAAACGAGCTCCTTCAATATGCGCAACATTATGGACGAGCGCAAGATATTCATCGTGAACCTGTCGAAAGGTCGGGTGGGTGAAGGCAATGCGAATTTACTTGGGAGCATGCTCATCACCAAGATGTACCTTGCTGCCATGAGCAGGGCGGATGTGCCGCTCGGTGAACAGCGTTCGCTCCCCCCATTCTATCTTTTTGTGGACGAGTTTCAAAACTTTGCAAACAAGAGCTTCGCTGAAATTCTTTCAGAAGCTCGTAAGTACAAACTGGCACTTACGATTGCGCATCAGTACATTGAACAGATGGAAGAAGAGGTCCGTGCAGCAGTGTTTGGTAACGTGGGTACCATGATCACCTTTCGTGTGGGAGCATACGATGCGGAAGTGCTTGAAAAAGAGTATGCACCAACCTTCGAGATAGACGATATTGTGAATCTTGGTGCTCGACAGGTGTATCTTAAGCTTATGATCGATAGTGTCTCCTCCCAGCCGTTTAGTGCACGGACGCTGCCTCCCATACCTGAGCCCGCTGTCGATCAGACAGATCGCGTTATTGCGTTTTCTCGTGCACGCTATTCGCGACCACGGGCGGAGGTTGAGAAAGCGATTAAGGATTGGAGCGAAAAGCGATACGAAGATCCCGAGGCCGAGTCAAAGATGCGTGAGCGCGAAGAACGCAGGACAGGGCGTGTCGAAGAGGGCGGCACTCGGCCACTACGCGAGGGGGTGTCGAATGTAAACACTCGATTTCCGGTACACGATCGAGAGTCGCGTCGTGAGAGTGCATCCCGTTCTGACGCACCCATGCGACCGGCGGCGCGGACGGAACGCGCTTCACAGGAAGTGCCGGGAGGACGTGAACGTGCACAAGGCGGAGGAGAAGTACGTCGAGGAGAACGTTCGCCCACACCGCGTCCGTATGTACAAGCGACTGGCCCTGCCGCGTCGCGCCCTCTTCCTCCACGTCCTGTGATGATGCCTCGTCCAATCGAGAAGCGTGTTGAAACGAATGATGGCCTTCGTGATGTACTCACGCGACTAACCGCATCACGTGAGGGAATGCAAACCAATCGTCAGCAGACCTCCCCGCAGGACGGCCACGCCCCGGGTGGTGTAGCCCCTTCGCGTGTGGTGCACAAAGCCCCTGTTCTTGCACAAGATGCGGTAGCTATTTCTCCTCAAAGTTTTCCTCATGCACGTGCAACGGGAACAGAGAGACTCTCGGCCTTACCGCCCGTTTCGCCACATCAGAGACATGCACCCGTGCGTGACGACGGCAAGGGTGTGACTGACGAGGGGAGAGAGCAGTTACGTTCGCTCCTGGCCACGCTCACTGCACAAAAGAGCAGCCCTACGGAACACAAGCAGGGTGTGTCTGTGAACGTTTCCGGCGACGCGGCTCCCCAGACGCGTACGACTAATAGTCCGACAGGGAAGGACTCCGTAGTGCCTTCGGATACGCCTGATCCGACGTCGTTTTCTGCGCGATCCTCGCCTGCTCCTGTGGTGCTTGCACCGAGACGTCCTCACTCCGAAGTCACCGAGGTTGTGTTGCCACCCGCACTCCCTAAAGAAAAACTTCACGCACTACTGCATGTCGAGAAGCCGATGTTGTAAAATCGGCGTTACGTAATCATTCGACTTTCCCGTCGTTTTGTGTAAAAAAGGAACCAAGTGTCATTTTAGACATCTCGTACCAATTGGTCGCGGAGGTTCTCTCAGCGGTAGGTATGCAGCTTGGTGCTCATGCGTCCGCGTGTGGTAAAATGGTGACCATGCAGAAAGATATCGTTTTTCGTATCAGTACAAGATTGCTGTTGTTGTGTGGGATTTTTTTCTGCGCAGGAGTGCCGCCCATTGCTTTTGCAAAAGTATACATAAGTGAGGTGGCGTGGATGGGGACTGAAGAAAATGCGAACGCAGAATGGATTGAATTATTTAATGATGGTCCCGCACAGAGTGTCACCGGATGGACGTTGAGTGCGCTCGATGGGCAACCGACGGTCGTGCTTTCGGGCACGGTGGGAGCGAGCGGATACGCACTGCTCGAACGGACGAGTGATGCCACGGTCTCTGAGGTGACGGCGATTCTTGTGTACACGGGGGCACTTGGTAATGCAGGGGAGGTGCTTGAATTGCGTGACGAAAGTGGCGTGCTGGTTGACCGAGTGGAAGGAGGTGTCGATTGGGAGCTTGGGGGTGACAATGGCACAAAAGACACATTACAGCGTGCCGGTGCACAGGCAACCGGTGCATGGATGACCGCGCCTGCAACTCCGGGGCGCGGTGGTGGTGTAGCGACGACAGACGTCGCAGATACGGAGCAAACGGAAACTCGCGGGGATCAAAAAACTGTTGCCACAGCAAAGGTGCCGATTCCGCAAGTCCCGAAAGTGAAACTTGAACCGGCGTTAACGATTGATGTTGGGGACGCCATAGTCGCGACCATTGGTGCACCTATTCGATTGACCGCACATGGCTACTCCGAGACTGGTCGCGAGTTGGTGCTTACGGATGTGGTGTGGGCGTTTGGTGATGGGGCGCAGGGTGCGGGACGAACAGTAGAGCACGGGTACGAACATGCGGGTGAGTATCGAGTGGTTGCGGTGGGTACGCGCAGCGGCTTTCGTACAGACATACAAGCACGTGATAGCGTGCTTGTGCGAGTCGTGCGCCCCGCACTTACTATTAGTGCGGTGGATCATGCATACATCGAGGTG
>CAZWNC010000004.1:30129-66052 GCA_964635195.1 uncultured Candidatus Saccharibacteria bacterium
GAGGTGAGTAATACCGGTGATGATGAGCTCGACCTTTCCAAGTATTGGCTTGTGGTCGGTGAGGACTACTTTCGTTTACCTGCGCACACGTACCTACTGCCACAAGCCCGCGTGCGCTTTCCGAGCAGTGTGACGGCACTCACTCCGCGTGAGGACGTGGGGGTTGGGATTTTTTCTCCAGACCGTACACTCATTGCGAGCTATGGAGTTGCCATCTCTCCAACAACCGTCAACCTCCCAACCCAATCCGCTGGGGCACTGTCGAAGGTCACGCGTTTAGAACAGGTTCCTGATTCGGAGGGTGTGACAGTAGTGAAAAATGCGCCAATGGTTGAGTATTCCGCTTTCAAGACGCCGGAGTTCGCCGGTGCACAGATTGATCAAGCGGCCGAAGCGTATCTCGCGCTTGAGAAGAGTGGTATTGTTGGGGATGAGAATGGCAATATCTTATGGTGGATTATCGGCCTTATTGCGGCTACATTTCTGGCGGTGTTGATTGCGCTTCTGGTGCGGCGCGAGCAGGAGGAAATTGTGCGTGGGTATACACTCGAGGAAGACGTGTAGGGTAGTTTTTGCTATAGTAGCGGTATGGAAAAACAGCAGCGGACAATTGTTGTAACCGGTGGGGCGGGTTTTATTGGAAGCCACCTTATTGAGGTGCTTGTGAAAGACCCTCTGAATAAGGTCATTTCTCTCGACAATTATTTCACTGGTACCAAAGAAAATCACATCGAGGGTGCTGAGTACCGTGAAGGGCACACGAAGGATATTGAAACGATTATTACCGAGAAACCAACACTCGTGTACCATCTTGGCGAGTACGCGAGGGTTGAGAAAAGTTTTGAGGATGTTGCAACAGTGTGGGATTTAAACACGAGGGGTACATTTAGTGTATTGGAGTTTTGCAGAGCGCGAAATGTGAAGTTGGTCTATGCTGGCTCAAGTACAAAGTTTGGTGACGGGGGTATGGGTCGTGACCAAAGTCCGTATGCGTGGACCAAGGCAAGTAACACCGAACTCGTACGAAACTATGGTGATTGGTTTGGCCTTGATTACGCGATAACCTATTTTTATAACGTGTACGGAGGGAGGGAACGGAGTGGTGCGTATGGTACATTGATTGCCATTTTCAAAGAACGCTTCAGCAAAGGCCTGCCACTTTTGGTGACAGCACCCGGCACACAGCGTCGTAATTTTACGCACGTTGAAGATATTGTCTCCGGACTTCTTTTGGTGGGAGAGCGTGGTCATGGTGATGAATATGGTTTGGGCGCCAACGAGAGTTATTCGGTACTTGAGGTTGCCGAGCTCTTTGGTGGACCGATTGAATTTTTGTCTGAACGGAAAGGAAATCGTATGTCGGGTGCGCTCGACGTGCGGCGTGCCAGACAGGAGCTTGGCTGGGAGACGTGTCACAACCTTCCGGAATATGTTGCGACAGTGACGCGCACGAGTCACTCGTAGGTTTCAGATATACTTTTCGCTATGCAGTCTCACACTGGTGCACCCCGGAAAGTCCTCATATTTTCGCTCGCCTATTACCCCCGCTGTGTTGGCGGAGCTGAAGTAGCACTTAAAGAGATAACCGACCGTATCGATCCGAAAGAAATTGAGTTTCATATGGTGTGTTTGCGTTTCGACGCAACACTCCCAAAGGTGGAGCAGGTTGGACATGTGCTTGTGCATCGTATTGGTCCCGTACGGCCTTCGCCTGACGCGAGTGATCTCAAGCGATGGCCGTTGCAACACGCCAAGTACGTGTACCAAATTACTGCCGCGTGGAAGGCGATTTTGTTACACCGAGACTATCGGTACCACGGTGTGTGGGTGATGATGGCGCATAGCTGTGGTGTACCGGCCGCACTTTTTTCCCTTGTGTATCCGCAGGTACCACTTGTACTTACCTTGCAAGAAGGAGATCCACCGGAACGTATCGAACGTATGTTTCGGCCACTCTGGCCTCTATTTGCGCGAGCGTTTACGCATGCGCGGGTTGTGCAAACCATCAGTACATTTTTAGCTGACTGGGCTCGCACATGCGGAGCGGTCTGTCCGGTGGAGGTTATACCAAACGGTGTTACCGTTGCTCAGTTTACAGCGCATATCTCAGATACACTTCGTGCAGAGCGGTGCGCTCAGTTGGGCAAAAAAAAGGGAGACAAGTATCTAATCACGACTTCGCGTCTTGTACATAAAAACGCTGTCGATGATGTCGTACGAGCATTGAAATGGTTACCTGATACGGTCGGTTTTGCTGTTCTCGGTGTCGGCCCGGACGAGGCTATGTTGCGAGCGCTTGCCAAGCATGAGGGTGTGGCATCGCGGGTACATTTTCTAGGTCATGTTGAGCACGCCGACATCCCATCATATCTTGCCGCATGCGACATATTTGTTCGCCCATCACGTTCGGAAGGTATGGGCAATAGTTTCATTGAAGCGATGGCAGCAGGTCTGCCTGTTATCGCCACACAAGAGGGCGGTATTCGTGACTTCTTGTTTGATGCAAGGAAGAACCCGGATATGTCTCCCACCGGATGGGCGGTTACAAAGGATTCGCCACATGAAATAGCGGACGTCGTGCGAGACATGCTGGCACATCCGGAGAAAGTGGCAGAAGTGGCCGCTCATGCTCGTGCGTTTGTTATTGCACGATACGATTGGGATCACATCGTGCAATCTATGCGTACGAGAGTTTTTTCCCACTTGTTTTTTCGTTAAGCCCATCCTGTACTATGCGCATTCTTATTGTTACTCCCCTTGTACCTCCAGAACCAGGTGGACCATCGTACTACTCGATTGCGCTTAAGGAAGCATTGGAGTGGGCGGGAGAGACTGTGGACCTTATTGCGTTTAAGGAGGTGCGGAAGTACCCAACCGGCATACGGCACCTCATTTTTCTGTACAAAGCGCTTTTTCGAGCACTCACCGTAGACGCGCTTATTGTGCTCGATACCGTGTCGGTCGCACTGCCAGCGGTCATTGTGGGGTGGGTGCTCGGCAAGAAGACCCTCATTCGTACCGGTGGAGATTTTGTCTGGGAGGCGTACGTGGAGCGGACAGGTGAGAAGGTACTATTCAGGGATTTTTATACAACAGCGCGAGCTCTTTCGTACAAGGAGCGTATGTTGGTATGGCTTCATCGACACGTCATACTGCCGCTGGCGTCGCACATCACCTACAACACAGAACTTCAGCGCGATGTCTGGCGAACGGCGTACGGTGTCTCAGATAATAAAACCAGCGTCACTGAAAATAGTTACCCGGTAGGAACTCACCGTGCGAAAGGTGGTACCGTGTTTGTTTGTGTATGGCGGCCGACTGCGTTCAAGAATGTCGACACACTCGAACAAGCAGTGATTCGGGCGCAAGGTACGTGTGGCGGAGTTGTCGTAGATTACCTGCGTGGCGTCCCTCGAGAAGCAGTATACGCTCGTCTTCAAGAGGCAAGAGCACTCATTGTGCCTTCATTAACGGAGTTTGGCCCGAATCTTGCAATGGAGGCTTTGTCGATGGGCGTGCCCGTACTCCTCACGCGTGAGTGTGGTGTGCACCACAGGCTTGATGGATTCGTCATGTGGTTTGACCCGCTCGACGCGGAAGATCTTGCTGAAAAAATGTGTATGTTTATGGATACTACCTTTTATGCGCGTGAGCAAGAAAAAGTCGATGGATTTTCGTTTGTACGTTCGTACGATGAGGTGGCTCGTGACATCAGCACACTTCTCAAGACAAAATGACCCCGCACTGGGCGGGGTTTGCTGTAGGATGTCGGTGTATCTTACGTAGCTGGGTTGACGCCATACTGCGCGTGAGTGTATGCGGCAATGTAAGAGGGACTCTGCCGTGTCAGGCCAATCTCGAGCAGTTTTTTGTCCGTGATTTCTCGTCTGTTGTCGGCTACTACGCCACCAGAGATATCTGCCTGCCATTGCTCGCACGCAATGATATTAAGCACTTCTTCGTACATACTGACCTCCGCGTGTCGTTTGTTGGGTGTACTATGTTGAACATACCGCAGTATTATAGATCTGTCTATTATAGGTAACCGACGCGAATTAGTAATTGATTGTATACTGTATACATGAAAGTCCTCAGTATTGGCCCCGACAAGGATCTCCTTACACCCGGTAGTGTATCGTTTGAACGACATCGGCGTTATGCGGAACAGGTGGAGGAATTACATGCAGTGATTTTTGCGCGACGGTCGTATGGTATAGAACGCGTCGCTATTGCACAGAACGCATGGAGTTACCCCACTGGCTCTTCAAGCACTCTTGGTTTGTTTCGCGATGCATATCGTATCGGTCGACGACTTCTACGTGAGCCGGGAACCTGGGTCATTTCAGCACAAGACCCATTTGAGTCCGGTCTGGTGGGGTACGTACTGTCGAGAGTGACAGGCGCTCCGCTGTTACTGCAAGAACATGGTGATTTTTTCTCAGCTCCGTATTGGCGAAGTGAATCTTTTTTGAATAGGGTACGATTCATCGTTGGTGTGTGGTTGTTGCGTCGAGCTGCGCATGTTCGTGTGGTAAGCATGCGCATAGCCGAGACACTTAGTGCGCTCAAGGTGCCGAAAGAACGTATGTCGGTGGTGCCGGTATATACCGAAGTGTCCTCTGCAGATTCTTCTTCTGCACTTGCGCAGTATCGACCAAAAAACGGATTGGTAGTGCTTACGATGGCGCGTTTTGTTCCACAGAAAAATCTTTCACTCCTTATTCGCGCTGTGGGTCGTGTGCACAGACAGGGAGGCTTGATCCATCTTGTTATTGTGGGGAAAGGGCAGGAACAAAAGCGACTCGAGCAAACGGTGGAAAAATATGCAAAGAACGTAGTAACTTTCCAAGGCTGGACGGATGATCCGTCTTCGCTCCTCGCATCGGCAGATATCTATGCACTTTCGAGCGACTATGAGGGCTGGGGTAGGGTGTGTATTGAGGCGCTTGCTGCAGGCACACCACTCCTCATGACTGATGTTGGTTGTGCTGGTGAGGTAGTGCGAAATAATGAGAACGGACTCGTCGTACCTGTTCGAGATGAGCAGGCTTTTGCGGATGCGCTTGTGCGTCTTGCGACCGACGCACCACTTCGTGTGCGACTTGCACAGGCGGGGCTGGATACTGTGCGTCGTATGGGAACTAGAGAAGATTCTGTTGTGGCATACCGCAAAAGTCTCGAATGCTGTATAGTACTTCCACATGAAATCGCCAAAAGTGGCAAAAAAGCAAAAAGGTACACGTCTTAATGTGGTGACCATCGGTGGTGGGACTGGACATTTCACACTCCTTTCCGGTCTTAAAAAAAATGACCTCGATATAACTGCGGTCGTGACTATGGCCGATAACGGGGGCTCGACCGGTGTCTTGCGTGACGAGCTTGGTGTGCTGCCGCCGGGTGATCTTCGACAGTGCCTTGTTGCCCTCTCAGACGCGGGAGACACGATGCGCGCCCTCTTTACACATCGTTTCAGTAAAGGAACCCTTAAGGGACATACACTGGGTAATCTCATCCTTTCCGGGCTCGAGCAGGTGACGGGATCGATCGATCAGGCAGTGAGTCATGTCAGTGATATTTTGAAAATACGGGGTAGGGTTTTGCCAATTTCTCTTGAAACGATGAATCTCCACATGCGTCTTAAAAATGGCAAAGTGCTGAAGGGTGAGCATGCAGTGGACGACTATCAGCATATTTCGCGTTTTGGTGTTGCGAAGGTCGAGCTCAAACCTCCTGTTGCGCTGAATCCCGCTGTCCGCCAAGCGATCAAAGAAGCCGACCTCATAATTCTTGGTCCAGGAGACCTGTACACGTCGCTTTTGCCGAATCTGCTCGTGGACGGTATGGCTCAGGCCTTGGCTAAGAGCGCCGCGAAAAAGATTTTTGTCGCACCGCTTATGAACAAGTACGGTCAGACTGACGGTTTCACCGTGTGCGAGTATCTTGAGGTATTTACCGGCATCGTTGGTAAACAGCTATTTGATGTAGTGCTCTACAATGACACGCTCCCGCCTGCAAAGCTTTTGAGGAAGTACCTGGATGAAGGAGAACCGGTGCACTTCCGTGCCGATGATTGCACTTTAGGCGTGCAGCTCGTGCCGGCGGACTTGCTTGCTGACACGGTCGGAAAAAGGGTGAAAGGCGACGCGCTCGCACGTTCCTATATTCGGCATGACCCGGATAAACTTGCGCGAATGGTATTATTATAATTGCGTTTACTATACGTATGGAAGAGTACAAAATGATCGGTTTTATCGGACAAGGATTTATTGGTAAGCATATGGCGGACGATTTTGAGGCACGTGGGTACAAGACCGTTAGGTACGCGCTTGAGGAGCCGTACTGCGGCAACAAAGATTCTATCTCGAACTGTGATGTGGTATTCATTGCGGTACCAACACCCACAACACCGAAAGGGTTTGACGACAGTCTCTTGCGTGGCGTGTTGCCGCTTGTGGGAAAAGGTAAGATTGCGGTCATTAAGTCCACGATGATTCCGGGAACTACGGAAGCATTGCAAGACGCAATGCCTGAATGTATCGTCCTTCACTCACCTGAGTTTTTACGCGAGAAGCAAGCAGCTGAGGATACGGCACAGCCTGCACGGAACATAGTTGGCATACCAAAAAAGAACGCGAAATACAAAAGGGCGGCGGAACTCGTACTCTCCGTGCTCCCCAAGGCACCTTACAACTTGGTTTGTTCCGCGCGTGAGGCGGAGCTCATCAAGTACGGAGGCAATGTATTTTTGACTTTGAAACTCATATACATGAACACACTGTTCGACGTCGCAACCGCCGTCGGTGCGAATTATGAGGTGGTGCGCGCAGCTATGGCTGCGGACGCGCGTATTGGTGCGGGGCATACACACATTATTGATAACAGTGGACACAAGGGCGCGAAAAAAGGGCGTGGTGCGGGTGGACACTGTTTCCCCAAAGACCTTGCTGCATTCTCCCGTTATTACAAGAAACATGCTAATGACCCACTTGGCGCTCGCATCTTCGCCGCGGTTGAAGCGAAGAACAATGCACTCCTTATTGCGTCAAAAAAGGATCTTGATTTGCTGGAGGGGGTGTATGGCGACAGGTTGGTAGGGTAGCAATAACAGTTCGTGCGCCCAATGTACACTCTCTGATATACTGTTTCTGTGGTCGTGCCAGCAACAACACAAGTCAATATGGTGTCATACAAGACTCTGTCGATTGTTATACCAGTGTATAACGAAAGGGATACGCTCGAAGCATTACTTGCATTGGTAGAAACAGTCGATGTGTGTGGGCTCGACAAGGAGATTATACTCGTGGATGATTGCTCTACGGATGGTACTCGAGCGTTGTTGAAGAAGTTCGAGTCGAGATACGTCGTGGTGTATCGGGGGCATAACGGGGGTAAGGGTGCTGCCATTCGCGACGGGTTTGTGCGTGCAACGGGAGATGTCATTGTTATACAAGATGCAGATCTTGAGTATGATCCACGCGAGCATGTGCGCTTGCTGAAACCGATCTTGAGTGGGAATGCGGATGTGGTATACGGTTCGCGATTCGTAGGCGGTGACCCACACAGAGTGCTTTACATGTATCATTACATCGGAAACAAGTTCCTGACACTTTTCTCTAACATAGTCACTGGTCTCAATTTGAGCGACATGGAGACTTGTTACAAGATGTTCACTCGTGCGTGCCTAGACTCATTCAAAGACCGGCTTCACGCGACACGGTTTGGTATTGAGCCGGAAATTACGGCACGAGTGGCACAGGGTAAGTGGCGTGTGTACGAGGTCGGTATTTCATACTACGGGAGAACCTACAGTGAGGGAAAGAAGATAACTTGGAGAGATGGTGTGGCGGCAATCTGGCATATTGCCAAGTACAATTGGTTCGTGAAGTAGCCCGCCCCTATGGTTGCTATGTGTGGTACGATAGTGGGTAATGGTGCGCATAGTACTATCCTTCGTTGAGTACAAGCTCGTTCGCTACCTCCTTGCGGGCGGCACGGGGGCGGCAGTGCACATTGGTGTCGTCTTTGTCCTCACACACCTTTTTGATGTGTGGTACCGTATCGCCACATTGACGGGCTTTCTTTTGTCGTTTTTCATTAGTTTTGTGCTACAGAAGTTTTGGACGTTCCGGGATGCGAGTGTCGATCGTGTGCGTCGGCAAATGACCGTGTTCTTTTCTGTCGCGGTCTTGAATTTCTTCATGAATCTGGGACTGATGATTGTGTTTGTGGAGTATGTGGGTCTGTGGCCCACCTTTGCTCAAGCATGTGCGAGTGCGCTCATTGCCATAGAATCGTTTCTCATTTACTCTGTTATCTTCAAACGGACCACTGTTGCAAACGTCGTGCCGGAAGGGGGACCGCTTGAGGTTGTCATGCAGGTCGGAACGATCGCGACGGACGCACAGACGCACGATCGACATTGAACGAGGGTCTGCGCGATGAATGGCGAAACGGCACGGCTGATGTATCTATGCGATTACTCATTGTGACCCAGGTTGTCGATAGTGAGGACCCGACACTCGGTTTTTTTCATCGTTGGCTTACTGAGTTTGGGGAGCGGTGTGAGCGGGTGACGGTCATCTGCTTGTTCGAAGGAGTGCACGCGTTGCCGAGCAATGTCCGTGTGTTGTCGTTAGGTAAAGAGAATGGTTGGGGCACCTATTCATATGTGACACGATTCTTTCGGTACATGTGGCGTGAACGTAAACACTATGACGCTGTATTTGTGCATATGAACCCGGAGTACGTGGTATTGGGCGCGCCGCTCTGGCGACTGATGAGAAAAAGAGTGGGACTGTGGTACACCCACAAGTCGGTCACGGTGTGGTTACGTCTGGCAACATGGTTTGCGGATATCATATTCACCGCAAGCAAGGAGAGCTTTCGTATTCCATCCTCCAAGGTCCGCATCGTCGGACACGGCATCGATACACGATCATTCAGTCCGGGTGCGGTAGCGACGGAGCGTAAGCGGTGCATCGTCACGGTAGGTCGCATTACGCGCAGTAAGAACAGTATGGGTGTGATCGATGTGGCGAAGCATGTCCGTGAGCAATGTTCCGATATTGAACTCCGCATCGTTGGGAGTGCGGTGACCGACATTGACCGGGAGTATGAACGGGCGTGTCGTGCGTATGCAGAACAACAGGGCTTCGATCCGGAACGTGTCTTTGTGGGAGGGTTGCCCCACGAACGCGTCGTCGAGGTGCTACACCAAGCATCAGTGTTCGTGAGTATGAGCGAAACGGGGAGTCTGGATAAGGCAGTGTTGGAGGCGATGGCGTGCGGGGTGCCTGTGGTTACTACAAATGAGGCGGGTCGACAGATTATTGCACACATCGTTCCTGAATGCCTGGTGACATCAGAGGATGATGTCGTGCGTGTCGTTCGGGTGGTGAGTGAATGGTCCTCGGAGAAGCGCTCACAGGTCGCTTCGGCACTTGCGTTAGAGGTTGCAGAAAATCATAGCTTGAAGCGATTGATACCCATACTTCTCCATCATATGATTCCTTAGATACTTGTCCCCAAAGAATCTATGCATGCCTTTTGGCGGCATAGAGACACACGCAATGCCGGTACATTTTCTTCGCTCATTAACCCTGCAAGGTTTTGAAAATGTCTCTGTGATACAATACAAAAACGTAAACCTATGGAGCGCAAACATTCAAAAGAACTTTCGGCAGATGGTGAAAGATTCATACCTGGTTGTAGCAATCTGCGGAATCAGGAGGACCACGTTGCAAGGTATACATTTGCACAAAGGTACATACAAGGGAAGGTGGTGCTTGATATTGCGTGTGGTACCGGGTATGGGTCTGACATGATGGCACGCGGCGGGGCGGAGCGTGTTGTTGGTATAGACATTGATGCAGAAGCGGTTCGGTACGCAAAAGACCAGTACTCAGCAGAGAACAGTACATACCTCTGTGGGAGTGCTGAAAAGATTGAATTACCGGATTCGTATTTTGATGTTATTGTTTCTTTTGAGACGATAGAGCATTTAGATAAAGAGGTTAGAACAAAGTATCTGCAGGAAATGAGGCGTGTCCTTAAAGATGATGGCTTAATTATTCTGTCTACTCCAAACAAACTCATTTCGTCACCGTGGAGTGTTCGTCCGCTCAACCCCTTTCATCAACTTGAGTTTTATCGTAGCGAGCTGGAGAGGGAGTTAGTCGAGAGCAAGTTTGCGGTCGTGGCGTGGTTTGGACAGCGGTTTGTCAAAAAAATATTTACGATGCGACCGGTATACATCGCGGTGCGGGTAGTCGAGAAGGTTATGCATAGACATTTTCATATCTACGATGTTGCTGACTCAGCTGAGGTACGAAAAAATGTGCATGGCATGGAACAACGTTATTTTGTGGTTTTAGTAACTAAATAATACCCGTATGCCCGAATACGCATGGACAAGAAAGCCAGACTTTCGCAATATTCGCCACATCGATTATGACGAATATTGGCGGACTCGAGGTCTGTCGGTGAACGCGAGCTTGAAGGATCGTGAAAAATTGATGCTCGAGCGTATCCCTGAAGGATCAAAGGTTCTTGACATTGGATGTGGCAACTCGAGACTTCCTGTGGAGCTTAAGGCAAAGAGTGTGAGCATAGAGGTTGCGGACCTGTCAACAAGTGTACTCGTGCTCTTCGCTAAACACAACATACCCGCAAGAACGCTTGACCTTGAGCACCTGGATTGCGCAACGTTACAAACCTATGACTATATAATTTTAAGTGAAGTGTTGGAACACACTACAAATCCTGAAGAGATTATCGCGACGCTCTTGCCACACACGACTCGCTTTTTGATAACCATTCCCAATAGTGCGTTCTATCGGTATCGGTTCCACCTCATGTTCGCGGGGAGATTTTTTACTCAGTGGGTACACCACCCGAGCGAGCATGTGCGCTTCTGGTCGCACATCGATTTTCTTGAGTGGCTCTCCGCACAAGGGCTTACGGTTGAGGAGAGTGTGGCATCCAACGGCTTTTCGTTTTTCGGACTCATGCCGTTTGTAAAGAATCTGCACAAGAATCTTTTTGGTCACCAGATACTCTATGTCTGCAGTACAGAAAAAAAGTGAGCAAGCAATGCCGAAACATATATGCTTTTTTGGCATCTATGACCCCGAGTACTCGCGCAACAGGATACTGATGGAAGGTTTGCGACGCTCCGGTGTGCATGTGACCGAGTGTCGTATCGATCCGCGCGCGCATGGGCGTTTTCGGAAGTACTGGGTACTCTATAAAACATTTCGAGCACTCCCGAATCGAAACTTTGCAGCGCTTATTGTCGCCTTTCCTGGGCAGTCAGTTGTTGTACTTGCCAAGATTCTCTATCGCGGTTTCATTATCTTCGATGCGTTCACATCTGTATACGATACAGATGTGTGCGATAGAAAGCGGTACGGTCCATGCAGCATCGGTGCACTCTGGAGCCAGTTTCTTGACAGTCACAGCCTTCGTCTTGCAGACCATTGTCTGTGTGATACGGCGCAACATGTTAAGTATTTTCATGAACAGTATACTATTCCTCTCAACAAGTTCACCCGCGTGTTCGTCGGCGTAGACCCTGAATGTTTTACCTCAGATCCCGATACACATCGTGCACCATCACCCAGGTTTGTTGTGCATTTTCACGGAACGTTTATTCCTCTGCAGGGCGTACCATACATTATGGACGCAGTGCGGTTACTGCGTGATCAGAAAAACATTTTCTTTCGTATCATCGGAGGGACAAATACTAGGGATTTAGATATCTACAAAGCATTCGTGGCGCGCGAAGGGTTAAGTGCACAGGTAGAGTTTATTGATAATGTACCACTCGGGGAGTTGGTCAGTTACATCCAGCAAGCCGATGTGGCCTTGGGTATATTTGGAGATACGCAAAAAGCATTAAGGGTCATCCCTAACAAGGTTTTCGAATGTGCTGCTATGGGCAAACCAATCATTACAGCAGATACACCCGCGATTCATGAAGCTTTCACAGATCGCAAGAATGTTATATTATGTAAACCTGCAAACTCGGGCGAGCTTGCACGTGCAATCTTGGAGTTGTTTCATGATGAAGTGCTACGTAACAAGATCAGTGAAGCGGCACGCACAACAGCACGCGACATGTTAACACCCAGGCATGTCGTTAATCCGTTGCTGGTAGTGCTGAAGAAATGCAATAATCTTAATCACGAACTGAGAGATTAACTGCTTTAATCTGGGGATATCGTTGTACTCTCGGTACGCTTACTTTCTTACTCTCCAGTATCCTGTACCCGACCATTTTCCGCGCTCGAAGCGTTATGTGCTATAATCAGCGTACTCTATATTATTTTGCTCTGAGTAAAAGGGCGTAGCTTGAAATCCTCCGCATGATAAGTCTTTACAGATTATGAGAACAAAGCAGATTAACGATGGAATAGCGACAACGAAACAAGCATTGCACATATTCTGTGTAAACCACGATTGGCGTAACATCTTTCAGAACAGCTTTCACGAGCTGCATGAAAAGTTGGAGCGAGACAGGATGAATGCGGACTTGAACTCATTCTTTTTCTTTTCCTACGCACACGTTCGCTATACCGTTCTTGATGGGCAGTACCGCACCGCTCACATCAAAACCTATCTGAAACATTGTAAGCCACTCCTGGATTTCACCTCGATAGTGCGCATACCCTATGTGGCATGGAAGTACGGCGTACGACCCGATGTGTGGGTTGTAGGCGATTTTGGCGCAGTGTTGGGCGCATGGATCGCCAGGCATCTGTTTGGAGGTGTCCTTGTGATGAGTATCAATAACCAACCAACCATTTACGCTCGGACAAGAAAATTCGGAGCAGTTAAAGGGCTGTATATAGCATTACTGGAGCGTTGTTTCCATGGATTAGTTGACCACTATTTCACTATCAATCATACACTGCGCTCCTATCTCCTATCGATCGGGGTTACGTCGACACACGTGAGTGTGTTTTCCATGAATACTATAGATCGTGACGCGAAGGACATAGAAGCGTCAAGGCAGGGAATCATACGTGCACAATACAACCTTTCAAAAGATACGAAAGTCTTGCTTACCGTGGCGCGTCTTGAAGCAGAGAAGAATTATCCGGAATTGCTTCGGCATTTTGCTGCTCTGGGACCCGGGTATGTCTTGTTTGCATTGGGACGTGGGAGCATGTTGGAAGAATTGCAGGAACAAGCACGGGGTCTCGGTGTGGCTGACAGAGTGTTTTTTCCCGGGTATGTGGAACGTAAGGACATTTGGAATTATTACCAAGATGCCGATGTTTTTGTTCTTATTTCCAAAGCAGAGGCATTGGGGGTCGTTTTGTGGGAGGCAATGTACCTCAATGTTCCTGTGGTTGGAAGTAATGTGGAAGGCATACTTGAGTCATTGGGTGAGAACGGTGAACGGGGCTTGGTATGGAAGCACGGTGAGAGCAGTGAGCGTTTTTGTGAATTGATTTCCGAAGCTCTTAGCGATAGTGAAGAGCGGACGCGAATGCTCAAGGAAGCCAAGGACTATGTTGAGGCACAATTACGGAACACAACCACCATCAACAGTGTGTGGAAGATGGTACATTCAGGCACATGAGGATCAGCAAACATATTCCAAGCTTTTTGTTCATACTGCGAGCACGTCTCGCTAAAAAGAGCTTCGTATTCGAGTTCTACTGCAAAGAGAAGCGCACACTTGATCTTGGGTGTGGGGAAGGTGAGTTTCTCAAACACGACAAGGCGCACATGTGGGGAGTGGACACAAATACGCGCGTCATAGAGCGACTGCGTAAAGAAGGTTTTCATGCGGTAGAGGCAAGTGGTACAAAACTTCCATTTCCCGATGGCGACTTTGAGGTCGTACACTGCCACAACGTAATAGAGCATGTTGATATTTCTTCCGCGTATACTTTACTCACCGAGTCTGCGCGCGTTTTGAAACAAGGTGGACACCTTGTGCTTGCCTCAGAGGTGGTAACCACGAAGTTTTGGGACACCTTTGGTCATGTCAAACCCTATCCGCCCAAAGCAATTCTTAAACTTTTGCGTCCGGATAGCAGGGAAGAATTTGAAGGGTTGGATTCTCTTGAACCCGTGGGTCTTTTCTACATTGGCGAGTATTATTCTTGGAAACCCCTGTACCTTCTTTCCGTATTCCTTGCATACCACATCCCTGTTCTTCGGAGAGAGTATTATTTGATACTTCGAAAAAAATGATGTTCCCACTACGTTCATGAAGCTATTCTCATCTTTCAAACACGTACCCTTAGTCACACACCTTCGTCGTCATGGAAGCTTTTTAGTGCCCGCGCTCTTGTTGGTGGTATGGATCGCATTCCATATTCCAGGCATACAGTATGGAGCACAGCAACCACCCTTACATATTACGCACGTGGGTGATGAACAGGTCTCTGTTAATAGCGCACTCCGTGTTTTGAACGAAAAGAACCCGCTGGCTTTTCGAAACCGAGAGATGCAATATTACGGCCCCATGTTTGTTGTTGCTGATCTGCCCGGAGTTGCAGCTGACTTTGTATGGAAGTATCTCACGGGAGTGGTACAGACCGCTGAAGAGTATAAACGATACATCCTTTGGGATTGGGGTGGAATACTGCTTTGGATTCGTGCAACAGGACTCTTGTCCATGGCGTTCGGCTTAGTGGTACTGTACAAACTGTTCGATACGGTTACCCTTAATCCTACACGATCACGGTACCTTCCATACCTTGCACCGGTATTTGTTGGGATAAATTATTTTTACTTCCAGTACTCACATTTTGCGATCCACTGGTCATATGTTATTCCGTGCCTCTTTCTACAGCTCTATACACTGGTGCGTATCGTTGAGACAGACGGCTCTAAACGCTCACTCTGGGTTATGCACGGAGTCGCGACGGCAGTATCGTTTGGGGTAAGTTACTTTAGCGTATTGTTCCTGAGTATGTGGCTCCCGGTCCTTTGGAGGATGTGGAAGGATAGGAACAGGCAATTGTTTCAAGGATTCCTTTACTTGGGTGGGTGGTTAAGTGTAGCATTTCTCCTAATTATTTGGTGGCATCCCCATGCTTTTTTCCGCATCATAAGTTTTATGGGGATTGGTGAGCCCTTACACAACATCGGAGATGCGCAGAATCCATTCGTGCTCACTGATACCTCCTTTGATTTCTACCTCACCCAGCTTTTTGTTAACCAGATGCCGATAGTCATTGCCTTTCTTGCACTTGTCGCCTTGTTGTGGCGAAAGGGCATAGCAAGATCATGGGTGTTCTGGATGTTGCTCCTGCCAGGCATCATGAACTTCTTACTTTTTGCACCCGCTGCACATCATGAGGGGAGGTATAATTTGCCCACATTACTTTCTCTCATTCTGGCTTGTGTGTATGCGTTTGTACTCTACTGCGAAGAGAAACCCTCTCAAATAAAAAGATATTCTCGCGTCGCCCTCAATACACTGTTCTCATGCTACGTTGTATTTCATCTTGTGCACGTTGGCTTATGGATACACATATTCGCGAAAGGTCCAGTGGAGCTCGAGGCGATACAGACCGCACTCGACCTACAGGGGTCGGGTTCATCGGTCCTTATCGTGAATATGTATCTTTTAGGACACCCTCATACAAAAGAAGCGTATCGCGCGTTTGCCAAATATTGGGGATTCGGAGATATTCCTCTTTATCGTGAGATGTATGCTACTCCCTTGCCTAACGATAGGGTACCGCTTGACGCACGGTATCTTTCCACAAAAGACTTTGAGAAGAACCCAAGCATCGTACAAGAATACGATCACGTGTTGTTGCGTACTGAGCAGCGGAAGGGGGAGTGGAATCAGTTTACGTACTTTGATGAGAACATTCTTCGGAATTGGTTCTATCGTGACTTTTCTCCCACGTACGTGGTGGTGAAATAGTAGATGTCCGTTTTAATAACATTCCAGACAGTATTATACACAATGGTGAATAATGTTGAATGACATATGGTCATACTACCGAACATACGACATGGTCGCAGAATTGCAAAATTTGCCATTTCCGGTGGTATATCCGCAGTGGTGAGTCTATCGACCCTGTGGGTGCTTACGGAACAGGCGGGGGTCTATTATCTTCTATCCTCGTTCGTCGCATACTGTCTCTCCTTCTTTACGAATTTCTTTCTCCAAAAACTTTGGGCGTTTCGTGATCTGGAGCGCGAGAAGACTACGGTAAAAATGGGGCTGTTTTTAGCCAATTCCGTACTCAACCTTGCGTTGAATATCTTTTTGATGCATATGCTGGTAGACTACCTGCACGTGTGGTACCTTGTGGCACAGTGTATCGTGATCGGTACGCTTGCAATAATGAACTACACGATCTACCGTCTGTATATTTTCCGCCTGGTACTGCAGGAAGAAGGTGTTGTCGTACAGCAAAAAGACCAGTAAACCATGCCCCACAAACTTTCCATTATCCTTCCCGTGTACAATGAAGCAAAGAGCATCCCACAGCTCCTCGACGAACTTGAAGCCACACTAGAAGCACTACCCCACGCGTATGAAGTTATAGCGGTCAATGATGGGTCGCGAGATGAGAGTGTGCATGTCCTGCGTGAACATGCCAAGGTGCGCAAACACCTCAGGGTAATCGACTTTCGTGTAAATGCAGGACAGACCGCCGCACTGCGTGCCGGCATCGACCATGCGACAGGAACCATCCTTGTGCCCATGGACAGCGACCTCGAGAACGATCCTGCGGATATACCTCGCCTCCTCGACAAACTTGAAGAGGGGTACGATGTTGTGTCGGGGTGGCGCAAGGATAGGTGGCAGGGCAACGTACTTACACGTAAGATGCCATCGTATATTGCGAACAAGCTCATCTCGCACCTCACGAAAACACACCTCAATGACTATGGTTGCACGCTGAAGGCGTATCGGGCGGATATTTTGCAAGGCACACTGCTCTACGGGGAGATGCACCGTTTCATTCCCGCGTACGCGTCGTGGCGCGGCGCACGGGTTGCGGAGATAGAGGTGAACCACCGTCCGCGCAAGCATGGCAAAAGCAACTACGGCATCTCGCGGACGTTCCGAGTACTCTTGGACCTTGTCCTCCTGCGCTTCCTCCACCGATACATGAATCGGCCGATCCACTTTTTCGGCATGGTTGGCTTTTTATCCCTCGGACTGGGTATGCTTTCGGGAACGGCTGGCATATACTTGCGGCTCTTTCATCACATGAGTCTTATCTCAACACCACTTCCGACCCTGTCAGCTCTGTTTGTTATCGTTGGTGTGCAATTCATCGGTATGGGTATTCTTGCCGAAATCTTGATGCGTATTTACTACGAATCGCAGAATAAAGCGCCGTACGTGGTGCGAGAGAAGATCAATTTTCATCGAGCGGGTGATGCTACCCCGGAGCGTGTAATGCCCGACACGGTGCAAAAGGAAAGCCGCACGTAACCATCCTAGACGGCAGTACGGTAAACGGGCTCTACTCACGTTCCGCAAGTATTGCGGGTTCTTTGTGCGAGACTCTTGCACGAATGATGTCGAAAGCAACGAGAAAGAACGGAGCCGAGAGGATGAACACGAACGGTTCGATGGGGAGTCGGAAGCGGGGCAAGGCGAGCGGTCCGCTCAAGACTGCAAAGTAGCATGCTATGCCGAGACAGTAGAGTACGATGGTTGTCGCTTTATAACGGGGTATACTGCGCCAGAGGGCGAAGGCTCCCAGCATGCTCGACAGCAAGAATGTTACCCATAGTGCGAAGTTCGTAAGTGAGAGCAGGGCGCTCGCGTTGCGTTCGCGGACATACGACCACATTGTTTGTGGAAGGGAGATGTACTTTCCACTTCTGAGCGTAGCTACGACCTCGCGTGGCAAGATGTTGTAGTTACCGGTCGAGACGCCAAAGAGTATGGCGGTGTCACGGAAGCTGTCCACAAAGATGAGCGTTGATGAGCGCAGGAGGTGCCCCCACAGGTATTCCGGCAGATGCTCGGCAAAGTATGCATGTATTTCATGCTGTAGCGTCGCATGCGCGTCCAATTGCCGGAGCGGGAATTGCAGTCCGTTGGTGCGCTCCATGCCTCGGAGGAGGTGTTCAGGAATGAACTCCGCCCTTGCCTGTGCCACATCGATGTTACGGCTGTCTGATATGATCTGTGGTATGTAGAAGTACCACATGTTGATGGTGCCGGTTTGCGAGAACGATGCTTCATTGTAGACGACGATGTTGCGTACGAGCCACGGTGTCGCGATAAGCGCTGTGCCACAGAGGAACAAGAACCAGATGGCAAGCAGTCGCTTCCACGCCTGTACGCCTGCACGGAGAACCGAATATGATGCGATGCAAGAAATAAGGATGAACGCTAGCGGGAGCAAGATACCAATGACGCGTATCAAAATCGCTACACCGATGAGCGTACCCACAAAGAATGCAACACGCTTTTGTCTATTGCCAAAGTGCAAGTCGAACCATAGATAGGTCGCAAGGAGGAGTAAAAAGATGAACAGGGTTTCGGACGCGATAATGGAGGTGTGGAACAAGAGCGAAGGATTTACGATAGAAAATGCGGCCGCAACGTATCCCGCGCGCGTACTGTGCCACTGCGAGCCGATGAGGAAGACAAGGCCGGCAATACCCCCGAAAAGAAAACATTGCACAATCACGACCAAGACCGGTGAGGGGTACACGCCGAGTATGAGTGCCACGAAGAAGGGGTACCCAGGCACCCGAAAACTCTCCGGTATGTGTGGTGGTGCATGGGAGAGGGTAAACCCGCGACCTTCAAGGAGGTGTTCGGCGAGGTATATGTATTCTGCCGAATCTTCCTCACCGTCGATTACCGGATACGATGGACCGTGAGTCCCGAAAAAGAACGCGAGGAGAAAGTAGAGTAGGGCGACTAGAGTTCCCGTGGCAAACAGTATGAATACATTCCTGTGTTTGGTGATATAGGATATACTGTTCTTCATGCGCGTGGTGTGCTGTAGAAACATCGTATGCTTGCGCGGTGGTCCGTAAACAGTACCATCCTCACATATCGCTTGGAGAAAGTCCAGCACGAACACACCAACATACACTAAGTAACACGATTCTATGTGCGGAATAACAGGATATGCAGGTGTGGGAGACAAGAGCGTGCTTGCACGTATGAATGACACCCTTGAGCATCGGGGTCCTGATGATGCGGGCGTGCAGGTGTTTCCGACAAAAAAGATTTCCGGTAGCGTTGGTCTCGCGCAGCGACGGCTTTCCATCATCGATCTGTCCCCCGCAGGTCATCAGCCCATGAGTAACGAAGAAGGGACCGTGTGGGTCGCGTTCAATGGGGAAGTGTACAATTTTGCGTCACTGCGTAGCTCGCTTACGCAGAAGCACACGTTCCGCGGAGGGAGTGATACGGAAGTGATCCTGCACCTCTATGAAGAGCTTGGGCCGAAGGTGTTTGCGGAGCTTGAGGGTATGTTTGCGATAGCACTCTTTGACACGAAAACCGAGCGTTTATATCTTGCGCGCGATAGGATGGGAAAAAAGCCGCTCTATTGGAGTGTACAGGGCAACACATTACTTTTTGGCTCGGAACTGAAGGCGCTCATGGCGCACCCTGTCTTTAAAAAGGAGATTGACGTGTCTGCGGTCAACAAGTACTTCGCGTACGAGTACGTTCCGACGCCGCATACCATTTTTGCAGGCACCTATAAACTGGAACCGGGCACGTACCTCTCGTGGGATGGGGCGCGTGCGGAAAAGGAACGGTTCTGGAAGCCGACCTTTGCACCAAAGACGACCATGACCTTTGAAGCGGGTCTCGACGCCCTGGATACTGCGCTCTTGGAAGCCACGCGAACGCGACTCGTCGCGGATGTACCGCTTGGCATCTTTCTATCCGGGGGTATCGACAGCAGTGCTATTGCCTACTACGCCGTGAAGGGAAGTGCGGGCGCGGTACAGACATTTTCGATAGGGTTTGAGGACACTTCGTTTGACGAATCAGCATATGCCCAAACCGTCGCCCGTCACCTGGGCACCGAGCACCACTCCCATATTCTCCGCGAACGTGACTGTCTCGATATGGTACCCACCCTGGGTGCACTTCTCGACGAACCTGTTGCCGATGCCTCGATCGTACCGACCACGCTCCTTTCTCGCTTCACCCGTGAGCACGTGACGGTGGCATTGGGGGGCGATGGTGGTGATGAGTTGTTCTGCGGATACGACACGTTTCTTGCAGAGCGGTACGTATCGCTCTACGAACGGGTACCGAGTGTACTCCGAGATGCGGTACGACGAATGGTCGGCACGCTTCCCACGTCCCACTCGAACATGAGTCTCGACTTCAAGCTCAAAAAGTTCACCCAAGGGTTCGATGGTGACCCGCGATACCGTCACCAGCGATGGTTGGGCGCGTTTGATGCTGAGGAACGTGCGCAGTTATTTGCTCCATCCGTACGGAGCGAGATGCATGATGCTGTGGTGTATGAAGACATCGATAGGTACCTTGGCGAGGTTGACTCTTCGGAACGGTATGATGTGTTGAGCTACCTCTACGAGCGCATGTACATGATGGATCAGGTGTTGGTGAAGGTCGATAGGGCGAGTATGGCGCATGCGCTTGAAGTGCGCGCACCGTTTCTTGACACCCGCGTCGTCGACCTCGCCAATCGCATGCCGACGTCATACAAGTTGCGCGGAACGACCCGTAAGTACATACTGAAAAAGCTCATGGAAGGCAAGCTGCCGCATGATATCATTCACCGGAGGAAGAAAGGTTTCGGTATGCCGGTTGGGGCGTGGTTGCGAGGAGAATTACGACCGCTATTGCTTGAAACCTTGTCACCGGAAGCTGTGAGGCAGGTTGGGTTGTTCTCCATAGACTATGTGGAGCGGCTTAAAGATGAGCATCTTAGCGGCACGCATGACCATCGCAAAAAACTCTGGACCCTGATGGTATTTGCTTTATGGTGGCACAAGTGGGTTAAGTAGTGTGATGCATCAAGTGTAATGGTAGGGTTATAACATGATCATTGTGTGATGGGATTGAAAACAACCTGATATCTGGCGTAAATACATACACATCCATGAAAGTCCTTTTTTTGTTCAGCCGACCTCGCAAAGAGCAAGAACGAAAGTTTTTGCAAGGCAAGGGACACGACAATCATTTTATCGGCATGTTTCGGCTTCGTAAGCACGGAATTGAGACCGCATACCTTGAGCCGGAACAGTATTTGTCCCCCGCCATGGCGAAGCTCTGGCGTCGAGCGTTCAATATTTGGTGGATGCACGTGCCCTTTTTCCCGGTACTCCTTCGTTATGATGTGATTTTTGCCGGAGGTGCTTATGGTGCGCTTCTCATGAAAGCCATCTTTGGTATCAAGCACCCAAAATGGGTGATATATGACGCAAATATTACCGGCACTATTGGAGATGCAAAAAGTATTCGGCAAAAAGTATTCAAATGGGCGGTTGCGCACTGCGACGGGATTGTGGCACTTTCTCAGTCGGAAGAGGACGATTTGCGAAAAATGTTTCCACATCTAGCGTCGCATATTCAATTTTTTTACGAAGGAGTTGATACAGATTTTTTCAAGCCCGCAAACTTTCCTGAGGAAGAATATATTACCTCTGTCGGCCTCGATCCCGGTCGTGATTTCAAAACACTTATTGAAGCGGTTCGAGGTTTGCAGATAACTCTAAAGGTTGCTTCGAAGCCGGAACGTTTTGCGGCATATAGCCCATTGCCGGAGAATGTTGATGTGCGTTTGTACACACACGAGGAAATACACGAATTGTATGCACGAGCGAAGTGTGTGGTGGTGACGTTACGAGTAAGGCCTGAGTACAATGACAGTAGCGGTACCTATGTCGTCATTGAGGCACGGGCGAGTGGGAAAGCTGTCATCGCAACAAAAACAAAGGCGTTGTTGCCGTACATGCGTGACGGGATGGATGGTGTATTCGTTCCGACTGGTGATGTGACGGCATTGCGGTCTGCGATAGAGGACATGTTGGCATCCCCGGAAAAAAGGATTGCTATGGGGAAAGTGGCGCGAGAATTTGTTTTGGAGCACTGTGCCGCTCCCGTGTACGCAGAACGGCTAGCTGCTTACCTTTCGAATTTACATGAGCAGTGTGTTCCAAGAAAGGGGTAGAGATTATGTGCTAGGTGTCGGGCAGTATCTACCCACATTTCAGCATGGCTCGCCAGTTCTGTCTGTGGGGTATAAAGTGTTATACTATTAAGCATGATAACTGACACAACAACAGCTCAAGCATTCGCCACTTCGTGGAACAATCTTCCAAAAGGGAGTATTTATACTCGCGAGCAGTTTGAGGACTGGATGGCGCCATTGGAGAGGAGGGATATCCAAGGCAAGACAGTGCTCGAGCTCGGGTGTGGCAATGCGTCTCTTATGGTGCATATGGCTGAATGGAAACCGAGCTTCCTTGAGGGCGTAGATTTGGGTGATTCGGTCGTTACTGCTGAGGTAAATATGGCGGGCAGGGAAGACGTACAGGTGACGCGTGCAGACCTTACTTCTTTCAAGGGAGAAAAGCAATATGACGTAGTATATTGCATTGGTGTCTTACATCACTTGCAGAGTCCTGAAAAGGGTTTTGACTCGGTGGTGCGCAATACGAAGCCGGGAGGGAGTTTCCACTGCTGGGTGTATGCGCAGGAAGGAAATTGGGTTGTTATTCATATTGTAGACCCAATACGAAAGGTTGCGTCAAAACTACCCTGGTGGTTGAATAAATATATGGTCGCAACGCCGCTCGTTGCACTTTTTTTTGTATACGCAAAAATTCTCAGACTCCTCCCAAGATGTAAAGTATCTCACATGCTCCCGTTGTACGAATATGCGTTATGGATTGGCAAGAGAGAGTTTTCTTTTTTTCGACACGTTGCTTTTGACCAACTTGTGACTCCGCAGACAGCGTACATACCGCGTGCGACCATCGAGCAGTGGTTGTCGAGTAGGTTGGAGGTAGAGCATGCAAGTACCTACATTATTGCAAGAAATGGAAATTCGTGGAAGTTTGGAGGGAAGAAAGTGGTGATGCCTTAGAGCTATGTATAATGCATCAAAAAAATTGAATTTGGGCTGTGGGGAGCATCACAAGGAAGGCTACGTCAATGTTGATTGGCAACCACTCACGAAGCCGGATGTAGCACACAATCTTAACGTAATTCCGTATCCGTTCGAAGAATGCTCGTTTCAACACATTGAAGCGTTTCATGTACTCGAGCACCTCGATAGACCATTCGAGATTATGCGAGAGATGCATAGAATATTGGAGCCTGACGGGACGCTCCATATCAAAGTCCCGCATTTTAGCCGTGGATTTACACACGCCGAGCACATGCACGGCTTCGATGTCACCTTTCCGCTCTACTTTAATAAACGGTTTACAACCTCCGGCTATTACGGTGTCGAATTTGAAATTAAAAAAATGGAGCTTCACTGGATGGCGTTTTTTCATCTATTGCCGTACATGGGGTATGGGAAAATAACAATACGCATACTTCGCGCCTTAAATGGTGTGATTTCGTGGGCAGCTAACCTCTCTCCGGCACTTTGCAGTCGCGTGTGGTGTTATTGGGTGGGAGGTTTTGAGGAGGTGGAGTTTGTGTTTGTGTGTAAAAAATAAGATGACCAGCTTCTCTGTAGATGGCAATACGGTGAAAGAATATTTTAAGCGCTGGCCGAGATTCTATTATTTCATATTTGATTTTTTTGGCCCAGTATATTTTGGGGGATTAGGAGCAAAGGCATTTTTGAAAAAATACCCGACTGTCGGTATTCGTTTGAATGTTGGAGCTGGTGCGCGAAGAATAGCACCGGGGGTGACCAATGTCGATATATGTAAATACGAGTCTGTTGATGTTGTCGCGGAGATTACGTCGTTGCCCTTCCAGGATAGCTCCGTCGATCAGATTATTTGCGACCAAGTGTTGGAGCATGTTCGGAACCCTCAGGCAGCGGTAGACGAACTGCGTCGGGTCTTGAAGTCAGGTGGATACGCGTATATCAGTGTCCCTTTCATGTACCCCTTTCATGCGTCACCCAGTGATTTCCAACGTTTTACACACGAGGGTTTACGTGAATTGTTTCGCTCATGTACGCTTGTCGAGTTGGGTGTACGATGTGGGCCTTTTTCTACCCTCACAACCTACCTGTGTTACCTGTTTGCAACACTTTTTTCATTTGGAAGTGAGCGTGTGTATTGGGTACTGGTATATGCAAGCACATTCGTTTTCTTCCCCTTAAAAGTACTTGATGTCTTTGCGAACAGGTTACCTCACGCCATTCATATGGCATCAGTGTTGTACTGCGTCATCAGAAAACCATGAGCACGTGGAGTACAAAAAGTACCTTGATCGTATCCGCAGTCGTCCTTGTTTGGGTCTGCATGCATGTGGTTGGTATTACCTACGGTACACAGGATCTTCCCCTGCACCAATCCTACGTAGGTGACGAGCAGTCACCGGTAAATGGCGCGTTGCACATGTTGCAGGAAAAAAGCGTGCTCGGATTGCGCAATATCACGACACTCTACTATGGTCCCGTGTTCGCTACCCTCGCATTACCTGCCGTCGTCGGAGATTTTTTGTATCAGTGTGTATCGACGCGTACCTGTTCGGCCGAGGCGTATAGAAGTAGTGTTCTGTGGGATTGGGGAGGTATTGTAATTCTTCTTCGCGTTACGAGCGTCCTCGCATCAATACTCGGGCTCTATTTCCTGTATCGTCTGTTCATGACTAGGACATTTAATGTGTTACAGAATCGAAGCTATGCATTACTTGGAGTTGGGCTTGTGGGGTGTAATTACTATTTTTTTGAATACTCCCATTTTTTTAAGCACTGGTTGTTTGTGATAGTTATTTTGTTTGCGCAGATATATCTCACTGTCCGATTGAGAGAAACTCAAGGGAAGGGGGTGTTGCTATGGTGGGTGCATGGCGGGCTTACGGTTATGAGTTTTGGTATCAGCTATATCAGCATCTTGTATTCTGCGGCGTTTCTACCCGTGATGTATGCATTGTGGCGTGAAGGGGATGCGCTTGTGCGAGGATACCTCTATAGGTACCTGGCGGGCGTGTTTGCGGCCTGTCTGGTCGTGCTGTGGTGGCACCCATATGCTTTTATGCGGTATTTAGGATTCGTTGGTGTTGGGGGGTCAAATAATTTGGGAGACATTCAAAACCCATTGGCTGGTGTGGGCAGTTCCTGGTCCTACTATTCTACCGAGATTCTCCTAAATCACGCACCACTTGTGCTGGCGTTAGTCATACTCCTTACAGTCGTGCTTCGGCGTGAATTTCGCAAGTGTGTGTTCTGGTTGTGGATGTTCGGAAGTGTTGCGGCGATAACAGTACTACTTTTTGCACCGTCCGTACATCACGAGGGGCGATACATGCTCCCGACTCTTCTGATGCTGATACTTGCCTGTGTCGTTGCGTATGTGTATGCAATGGAAAAAACCATGCTCTCGAAGCAGGTGCGCGCGTGGGTACTCGGTATGTTTGCAGTGTACGCGGCCTTTCATGTGGTTCATGTGGTAAAATGGGTGGATATATATAGTGACGGACCACCTGAGCAGCAAATCAGATCTGAGCTGTTGGAGGTACAGCAAAAGCTGGAAAATAATCCCATTGGCCTCGTTCAGGGGTACATTTTTGGTCATGTGCATACCAAGGAAGCGTACGC
Source organism: uncultured Candidatus Saccharibacteria bacterium (assembly GCA_964635195.1). Lineage (GTDB taxonomy): Bacteria > Patescibacteriota > Minisyncoccia > Phycocordibacterales > UBA12088 > UBA12088. Next base: position 55,815 of record CAZWNC010000004.1, read on the forward strand.
GGCGTACATCGAAAAACGAGGTAGACAAGATACCAATCTATACAAAGCAATTATGGAGACTCCTTTACCTGAAGGAGTGGAACCCCTTAATGTTCGCTATGTGTGGCCACAAGAGTATGCACCCGACCAAAGCACTATAGATTCTTATAATGTGGTATACAGGCTGGTGACCCCTCGCGAAGGAGAGATAAATCAATTTGACTACATGGACGAAAATATACTCCGTCTATGGCGGTGGGACGCGCTCATGCCTCGATATGAGCGATTACGATAAGAACATGCAACGCGGTGGTCATATCATTACCGGGTGTGTGCTGTATGTGAAGCGGTACCGACACGTACTCTTTGTGCTAGCGTTCGCAGGTCTTTGGGTCCTTGGCCATCTGGGGAGCATTACGTACGGGACACAACAGACACCTCTCTACATGTCGTACGTGGGGGATGAGCAAGCGCCGGTGTATGGTGCGCTGTTCATGTTGCGTGACATGGACCCGCTCGGTTTGCGGAACGAAACGTCGGTGTATTATGGTCCCGTGCTCTCGGTCGTTGCTTTGCCCGCAGTGGTGGGCGATCTCACGGCGAAAGCTGTGTTCCGTGGGGTACGTAGTCCTGCCGAGTACCGTGATGTGTTGCTGTGGGACTGGGGAGGAGTAGTCGTACTTTTGCGTGTGATTGCGGCGCTCATAAGTTTTGCCGGTCTGCTTGCCATGTTCGCACTCTTTCGCACCCGCACCCTGAATCCGAGCAGTGAGCCCTGGCTGCCGTGGCTTGCCACAGGGTTGCTTGCCACAAACTATCTCTACTTTTCCTATAGCGCACTGTTCAAACACTGGGTCGTCGTGGTCACGGTGCTGTTGTGGCAGTTGTACTACGTACTTCGTATCTATGAAGCAGAGGAGCGTAAACGCTATTGGATCGCAAGTGTCGTCCTGGGAGTCGTATCCTTTGGGCTGAGCTACCTGCCTATCATGTACCAGGTGATGTGGATACCACTCTTGGCATTGTGGATGTTGAGGAAAGATGGAGTGCGTTTGAAGGAGTTTGCATGGTTTGGGGCACTCTATGGTGCGGGCTGTGCGCTTGTTGTGTTCTGGCATCCCTATGCGTTCATACGCATGCTTGGTATGGTAGGGATTGGTGAGCCGTTGGACGACCTGGGTGCTATTCTTGATGTGACCTCGGTCGGTGGCGTAACAAACTCGTTGGTACCGTATGCGCTCGTCATACTCAGTAGTATGCATGTGCTGGTCGTTGCGTTCGCGTATGTCATCTACCGGTTGCCACGTCTCTGGTGGCGCGAACAGCTATGGGTTCCGGTGATTGTGTTGCCCGCACTTACAAACTACTTTGTATTCAGCATCCCCACACAGCACGTAAGCAGGTACATGTTGCCCACTGTCGCTCTCCTCTTAGTCTTTGGAGTGGGATTGTTTGCACACCTGCACGCACGGGGTGCTCTACGCATGTGGGGATACAAACTCATCGCGCTTACGGGCATCGTGGCATCTCTTGTGAACGGGTACTATCTGGTTGGTCGTGAACGTATGATGTTTGCCGGTCCGCCGGACAAGTGGGTTGTCGCAAGTATTCTTGCATGGCAACAGGAAGACCCCGGCACAGAGGTCTTGGTCGTACAGCATGGACCGCTCGGCCATCCGCACACCAAGGATGCGTACCAGAGGTTCTTGACCCCCGTGGAACGCGAAGCAACCACTTGGACCCAACTGCTCGAAAGTGAACCGCCGAGCGGTGTAGAACTTTTGGATGTGACGTATCTGAGAGAAAGGTCGCGGTACACACAGGAGCATGCGAACGAGTTTGATCATGTGGTTATGTATGAACAGGCGCCTTTGAGCGTGGGTACCATGGACACACGCACCGACATCTTCGATTTCATGCCATGGAAGACATGGGAGTACGAACGATATCAAGACAAGTACAGTGTGCCGAAGTAGACGTTTGCCGCCACGCACTACCTATACTCGTCACTACCTTTTCTGCAGACAATCGTGCAGCAGATGGTATGAAATACCCGTCATTACGAAGGATGAAAGGACGCGTGCAACACAGACACCGGTGAGTCCCCCGTAGTGTGCCGCGGGCCACAGTATCGCAAGCTGTGCCAATGAACTGCCGATGGTTGCGGAGGCGAGCCTTGTTTCTTCTTTGCGCGCTGTGAAGTATGCCGTGGGCATGATCACGAGTGATGAGAGTATCATGAGCGCAAGTATTCTTGAGTAGCCGACCGACTCTGTGGCGTATTGGGGAAAGAATATCTGATACAAGAATGGCGCGACCGCAATGTACGCGAGTGTTATCACAACAAGACCCCCTCCCAACAAGAGCGTTTTTCGACCTATCTCGAGACGTGCGTGTGCTCGCGATGGCTCAGCAAGCTTTGGCACCATGAGCGTGGTGAGGTTCTTGAGGAGGGCGCGGATCTGGTCGGGGAAGGCTATCGCAAAGCCGTAGATCGCAAGTTCGATACTGCCGATAGTGGTGTACACGATAACCTTGTCCACATGCTGGGTGACAAGTGAAATGATGTTGAGAAGACTTAAGCGTTTACTGTACCCCTCGAGACTCGGGTCCTCGTTTTTGGCAGGCTTGTAGTGCACGAGTGTGCGGAGGTACATGGCGAGACCAACAAGGGTGCTTGAGGCAAAGTATACAGCCAGGAGCACAAGGACGTTCGTGGTGAAAATGAGGGAGTAGAGCACTGCAATTATGGGCACTGCATTGTCTATAAGATTATAGAAACTCAGGCGTTTGAAATCCTTTTTTCCGTTGAGGTAGCTTGCATAGAGACCAAAGGTGTGGATGAGGGGCATGATGCATGCCATCAGCATGAGCGAAGAAGCAAGAAAAAAGTTACCACGCCATGCGTAGTAGCCGGCGCCAATGAGGGAGAGTGTGACTGCGGGAATGCTCCAACGGACCACAAGGTGAACCCCTTGGCGCAGTGCCCCCTCGTAGCCGTGCGCAACGGACTGTACAACAGCGGTACTGATGCCGGTGAGGGTAAAGGCGCTGAGGATCGCGAATACGGAAAGTACATATCGATAGTCACCATACTCCGTTTTGGCGAGGAAATGTGCGAGTGCAACCGTGAGTACAAAACTAAGAATCGTGGTAATTATTTGTCCAAAACCCAACCAGGTGCCACCCCGCACAAGATAGATCATGTCTGTTCTCGTGTACCGTTCACTCCAGCGTAGAAAACGGTATGCTTTTTCTTGGAGTCTGTTCATGCGGTGGTGTGGTCTGTGTTTTAAGCATACGGCACTTAACGAGTGTGAGCAATGTGCATGTTGTGAGTGTGTAGAAAAAGTGCCACATAAGATGCTTACTTTCCCAAGCATAAAGTGAACGTGAAGATATCCACAGGTTACATATAAATAATACTGGAAATGTGAGATGAGTTAATTAAAATCATATGTATTAATACAGTAACTTGTTAACAGTGGTATGCATACAATCTTTAAACAAAAAAGTTTTTTAAAGATGATGTTATTATTCATGTTCTGTGTTTCCTGGGGAAACGTATTTGGCAGTGAGGTAGGCTCGAGCGTGAGCAGCAATACTAATTTAATGAATGGGCTAGTTTCATATTGGCCGATGGACGACGTAGATGGCCTGCGGGAGGACGTTCATGGTGAGTATGATTTGGTATGTAATGGCGTTACCAGTTCCTCTGGAATCCAGAGTGGTGCATCTCAGTTTTTTTCTGAACAAGAATCGTTTCTGCAAACCTTCTCAGACTTTGGTTTTACAAAATCAAGTGATAATTTCTCTTATTCACTATGGTTCAAAACTGATAAATTACCACCAGATGGCAATATCGTGACATTAATCTCACGCTGGCTTAATGCCAACTCTGAAGGCACCTTCTTTGATCTTGATTACTTCGTAGAAAATCCAACATTGTTGATTCGTTCGTATTTTGCTTCGAACGCAGAGTATTTGTTTACTCACACAATAGATTTTGATTCCACATTGTTCCATCACGTGGTCGCATCATTTAATGTTTCAGATAACATTAGTCATCTATATGTCGACGGAAAACTTGTGAGTGAAGGTTTTATTGCCGCAGGTGATGCAGGAGGCAATCAAAACTCTTTTCTTGAGATTGGGCGATTTAGAGATGGTAACGGGAATTTGTTACCAAGGTATTTTGACGGCGCTATTGACGAAGTAGGTTTTTGGAATCGGGCACTTACGGCGGAGGAGGTTACTATGCTGTATAACGATGGCAAGGGTTTGCCGTATCAGGTTGGTGACGTGGTTCCCGAGGACGCAGTCTCTTCGGTAGCATTTCTGCCCGGTATCATGGCGAGTAGGTTGTATACGGAAGACCGAGAAGGGGATGAGCGCAAACGATGGGAAAGTGTGCTCGCGGGTGATATCGAGATGCTGGGCATGCGTGAGGATGGCACAAGTCAAAGCACGGTGCTCTATACGAAGGACGTGATTGACGATATTCGTCCCATAACCGGACTGGGCTCGTTTGGGGACGCGTACGATAGGTGGATTCATTTTATGGACGGACTGGTTGCAAATGGGACGCTTAAAGAATGGAAGGCGTTGCCATACGATTGGCGTTTAGCGACAGATGAGCTTTTTTTGAAGGGATGGGACATGGGTGAAGGAAAAGTGTCATATGTTGGTGCGCCACCTACTCCTGAAGGGGAAGGAGGAGACACCGTGCCGTACATGTTGGAAGTGTTGGAAGAGCTTGCTCAAAATTCGCCTACCGGCAAGGTGACCATTGTGGCACACAGTAATGGTGGGTTGGTGGCGAAAAATGTACTGAGGTATCTTGAAACGACGCACCATCCGCTTCTCGACAAGATTGATACACTGGTATTGGTGGCGTCGCCACAAGCAGGCACGCCGAAGGCTTTGCGCGAGATCTTGCATGGTGTGGATATGCCGGCACAGCAGACACTGCGTGATGCCGTGGAGTACATGCCCGGCGCGTATGGGCTGCTACCCTCACCACACCTGATGACAGTACTGGAGGAGCCGGTCGTGGAAACGTCCGAAAGTGTGAGCATGCTTCCGCTTATGCAGGATATGGCAGGTACAAACATAACGACCTATGATGATTTACGTAAATTTCTCACCGGTGAGCTTGGTACTCGCTCTGAGCTTTCGACTTTGGGATACTTGCATCCCAATCTTTTAAGCGCAGCACTCATTGCCTCAAGTTCGGCGATGCATGCAGGTGTGGACGAGTGGACGCCACCTGCGCACATACGTGTTGTGCAGGTCGTGGGAACGGGTCTCTGGACGCCGCGTGGGGTTGCCTACAGTGCGTACGATAGAAAGACCAGCTCGGGTGGGATGGTGAAGTCGCTGCGTACCGAATGGCTCGCGAACATGGCGGGGGACGGTACGGTGCTCGCAAAGTCGGCGGAGAGTGGCAACGTGGATGAAACTTACTACTTGGGGATGAGTGACTACAACGAGTTTGCAGACGAAAGCTATGCGCACATGAATATTCTCTCGACGGCGCCTGTACAGGTGCTTATTGAGGATGTGGTACTGAAAAAATCGCCCAATGTACCGCTCTACATGAACACGACAGGAGCGACGGATGCATTTCCGCACTTTGAAATGCGAGTGTATTCGCCGCTCGATATACATTTGTACCGTGATGGCAAACATACCGGTGTGACAAACGAGCCCTCGACCGACATGGGGCGGTATACTGAGATAGAAATACCCAATAGCTTCTATGAAGAGTGGGTGGACGTAAAGTATGCCGGAGCCGGTCTCTCCAGGGCAACTGACGCAGTGCTTACAGGTACGGGGGATGGGGAGTTTACGCTTGAGATCGACATGCATGATGGTGACGGACGCATGGAGACGCATGTGTGGACGAACGTGCCTGTACGTTCAGTATCGAAAGGGACCATGGTGGTCGATGAGGATACTGCGCCGATTTTGGCATACGACTATGATGGTGACGGTACAATCGACGCCGAACTTGCGTCAGGGGATGTGTTTGTGCCGCGGGTAACATATTCGGTTTCATTTGCCGGCCTGCGTGCAGCGATATACGACGCGGAGATGGCGCGCGTGTTGGAAACATGGTTTCTAGGTCGAGTGACACTTGCTGAACAGCTAGTAAAAAAGGGTGGAAAAGGGAACAAGACGGCGGCAAAGGTTATACTTGAGACGATTGCATGGAGCGCGGAAAAGCAGAGTGGTAAGGGGTTGAGTGCAGAGGAAGCGGAGACGATAGCAAAACTTGCACGAGCGGTGAGGTTGAGTTTATAAGAAACATACGTACCTCTACCAACACCTCTCTCACAAGAGAGGTGTTGTGTATGAGTGCCTCAAGGGTCAATGTCGAGTGTGCTTGAAAGGGCTCGACGGCGCGCTTAAACTCCATGTATGATGTATCTATGGTACAAACCAACATAGTACAGGGTTCTGTTCAACCTAGTGTATTACTGAAACTCAGTTTGGTTGTGGGCGTAATCGGTGTATCTGTAGCATGGTGGATACTAAAAGCGGACTCACCCATGTTCCTTTCCCACGAGGACCGTACGGTTGTCAGCACATCGACCACCGCGGTTGATGCTCGAGAGGTGTCGGGTGTACAGAACGCAGTGGGTGATCCTGCACCATCTCCTGTGCATACGCAAACCACAACACCAGTGTCGACAGATGAAAACGTCAGGCAAGCGCAAGAAGTCGCCAGCCATGTTCAAGGTCTCATGATCGAGTTGGACGAGGAAGCGCCATTCTTTACCTTGACCGACGTTCGTGGTTCGACAACGGGAATGCGAATGTTTGATTTTTGCCTTGCCACATCCCCGGTCACTGCGATGCGTGAGGAGCAGTGCATTACGTGGGGAGTACCGGATTGTACGGAAGTGACCAAGGAAATGGTCTCCGAACTTTGTCGTGGTCCGTATGATAGGCCTGAGGAGGTGCCCAATTCAGGGGTCGAGTCCTTTGGCAGTGGTATGAAAATTCACGTCACACCCAGCGTCTCGCAATCCCCTTATCGCGTCACCTTCGAGTCTGATGCACTCGTGTATCAAGTATTGACCATAGGTGGCGCAGTAGCTGAAACACCTCTGTCACGCATAGCTTTTCCGATGGGCGCGCGCTCGCGTGCGACGTTCGAGATCGAGGTTATCGATAAACAGCTTAACGTGCGTCAGGTACAGCTCGACCTTCTTGGAAACGCGGAGCAGGTATACACCCTGAGCCATAAAGGTGTCGGTGCAGATACCACATGTACGATTCTGCGTGAGCTGCTTGCGCGTGCCACCTTGTCTGACACCGTGCGCACATCGCTCGCACGCGATATTGACGCGCTGCGTGCCTATGCAGTACATAAAGATGCGGTAGTTCGTGCTCGTATTGAGTCGGCACTTTCAACGTATGTTGACGATGAAGCAATCGAGTATGTACACGTAATCCGTGCTCTGCTTGATGAATGGAATAATGCAAAATGACGTTTACCATTTCTCGTCTCGTGTATGTTTTGCGCATTGCAAATATGTCGAAAAACGCTATACTGGCCGAACATATCCTGCAAACGCGTTTCTGTGACCGCAAGATTATATCCTCATGGAGAAAAATCCCCCTACTCAAACAAATGTGACGGTATATCGTTCGTGGGCGGTTATATTTGTATTAGTGACTATCTTGGTAGGGTGGTGGCTCTTGAACGTACAACGTGATGCTGGGAATGAGCGAAAGTTTCGCTTTGGGCTTGATCTCGTAGGTGGAAGCCATCTTGTCTATGAAGCGGATACCTCACATCTTGATCCGGCGGAGGTTGATGACGCCATGATGGCACTACGTGACGTGATTGAAACGCGCGTTAATTTGTTTGGTGTTTCAGAACCCTTGGTACAGGTCGAGAAGGCAAGTGCTCTTTCGGAGGGCGACAAAACTGAACGATTGATTGTTGAGCTTCCGGGAGTGACCGATCTCCAAGAGGCGGTAGAGATGATTGGTGCAACACCTCAGCTTGATTTCAAGCTCGTGGGTGATAAGGTTGGCACTTCGACCGATGTCACTTACATCGAAACTGGCCTTACCGGTCGGTATCTCACCAAGGCACGTCTGCAATTTTCCGGCACACAGGGAGGGCCTGGATTTTCCAATGAGCCACTTGTGATGGTTGATTTTAATGATGAAGGGAAGGAGCTTTTTGCAAAAATTACACGCGAGAACGTTGGTCGTCAGCTTGCGATCTTCCTCGACGGCGGTGAGCCAAAGAGTGATCCGGTCATCCGCGAACCGATAGTTGGAGGCACGGCGGTTATCAGTGGTAGCTTCACAGCAGAGGAGGCGCGCGAGCTGGTACGCAATCTGAATATTGGTGCGTTACCGGTACCGATTACGCTTGCGTCGACCGAGTCGGTTGGAGCATCACTTGGCATGGAAACGCTCGACAAAGGTATTGTTGCGGGTTTGTGGGGTATCGGTATCGTGATGCTTTTTCTCGCTCTATGGTATCGAGTCCCAGGCATTCTTGCATCGCTTGCGCTTTTCTTTTATCTCGTACTCAATTTGGGTGTGTACATGCTCATACCGGTCACGATTACCGCTGCAGGTCTTGCTGGCCTCGTTCTGTCGATCGGTATGGCGGTCGATGCGAACATTCTCATATTCGAACGCATGAAAGACGAGTTGCGACGGGGTGCCGCGGTGCGTGATGCGATACGTGAAGGTGTGGCACGGGCATGGCTTCCGATTCGTGACGGTAACCTCACCAGCATTCTTTCAGCCGTCATTCTCTTCTGGTTTGGTACGGCGAGTGTGGAGGGATTTGCGCTCACACTCATCATCGGTATTTTGATTTCGATGTTCACTGCAATCGTGGTGACTCGCACATTCTTACTTGCCTTCGCTGTTGATTCAGAAAAGGCGTGGTACCGAAAGATGTTTCTGAGCGGTTTTGACCGACACGAGTAATGAGTGACATCTGACACTGTATTTTGATTTTTCACCACCATGTTCATCATCAAACATCGCGCCATATTCTTTGCCATCGCCGCACTCTTGGTAGGGGTTTCGATTGTTGCGACCGCCGTGTTCGGTATTCGACCCAGTATTGAGTTTACCGGTGGCACGCTCATCGAAATCGGGTATTCCGGGGGGCGTGCAGACAAAGCGATGCTTGAAGAAGAATTCAATGCACTCAACATCGGAGCGTATTCCCTGCGCCCGTTTGGTGACGATGCGTACCTGTTGCGTGTGCGTGAGCTTACAGAGCAGGAGCGTACCGCGGTCATGTCGGCCGCCACACTTGACGGTGTGGTAAAGCCTGAGCTACGCAGGCAAAATACGGTTGGACCCACAATAGGGGGTGAACTGCAGAACAAGGCGCTCGTGGCGCTTGCTGCTGTGGTTTTGATGACCATCATCTATGTGGCATTTGCGTTTCGTCAGGTGAGCGAGCCGGTGTCTTCGTGGAAGTACGGTCTGATTGCAATCATTACGCTCGTGCACGATGTTGCGATACCGATTGGAGTATTTGCCGTCGTAGGGCATTACCTTGGTACGGCGGAAGCGGACATACTCTTTGTGACGGCGCTCCTCACGATACTCGGGTATAGCGTCAACGACACCATCGTCATCTTTGACCGGGTGCGAGAGAATTTGAAGAAAAATTTGGACGACGGAGTGGAGGAGAATTTCGAAGTGGCGGTTGGACGTTCGCTCGAGCAAACCTTCGTTCGTTCGTTCAATACGTCGGTGACGGTGCTTATCGTTGTGGTCGCAATCCTCCTCTTCGGCGGCTCGGCCACGTTCTACTTTGCGCTCGCACTTACCGCGGGTGTGATTGCCGGCACGTATTCGTCACTTTTCCTCGCCGCCCCCCTCCTTGTGGTTGCAAACAATATGCGAAAATCAAGCGGTCAGGATGTGTTGAAAGAAGGACATAAAAATAAAAGAACGTAGCGGCTCTTTACTGCTGCTGCCATCCCACAACATGTTTCTCCTTGGTCTCACCGGCACACATGGCGCAGGTAAGGGGACCATCACGAGCCATCTCGTACGCGAGCATGGCTTTATCTGCATATCGGTATCGGAGTTTTTAGCTATGGAGGCGGTGCGACGAGGCCTTACGCCCGATCGTATTGCACGTCACAATATCGCAAACGAATATCGCTCACAGAGCCCGACCGCGCTCATGGAGGCTGTATATGCGAGTATCCCACGCGGAGCGGAGCGAGTCATACTAGAGCCCCAGTACACTG
>CAZWNC010000005.1:0-8663 GCA_964635195.1 uncultured Candidatus Saccharibacteria bacterium
GAGCCCTCAAGTATATTTGTTGTCTATTCGGTTTTTCAGCATCCACATCATTTGGACGCACCTTCACTGGGGCTGTGAAGTATTTAATCGTTGTCACGATGTCCTTGGGAAATGGTGAAAAAATATGCAACCTCTACTGAATAAAATACGGTATACTTGTTTATATGTCAATGATGTTGTTTTGCTCGACTTTTCAATTTTTACTTTGTATGGTATAATGTTCACATCCATACCGTCACGTATGGATTTCGTTTGTTACGAACGCATCATGCTTGCTATTCTACATACTCAAACGTTTCAGAGTACTCTGCGCGTCGTAACAATCCTTACGGTGTGCGTACTCTGGATATACACCTCTCTTACTACCGCCTTCTTTTGGACACTCTTTCTTGTCTGGGCGGTATGGCGATTGGACTCCCGCATTATTGGGGGAGGTGCGATCGTTCTTTTAGTACTCATTCCCTTCATGCTATCGATCGAGATGTGGGCATGGACTGCGGAAACGCTCGCAGTGTGGGTGTACTTCTTACTCTGCATCACGGTTGGCTTACAGATACTCGAACTTCGACACACGCCAGAAGAAACACTTTCGAACGATGAGAGCGTGGCGCCTCGACCCGTCTCATCAAAAGGATGGTTTTCCTTTTGGGGCAAGGCCCAAACCCGCGCTTCCGAACAGTATTCTACATTGCCTGTACATAAAAAAATTAAGTACCTCACTCCTTCCGAGCCAGGCGGTATGCGTCATCTACCCGTGCACGCACCGGACACGGTGCACGAGGAACGTATCGTTTCGTATAATAACGCACGGTGGTACGCACGAAAAGGATCGCGTACGGGAATATCCCGCTGGCCTCTACGTCGCTACCATGGCGTACGACCGTCGATACATGTCTTGGATCTTCGGGAGCAAAAGACGTTCGTCACACTACCCACAACTAGCAATGCTGGCTAGCTCGCTTGTTTGATACACATCTCAAAATCATGGGTACAATCCGAACACAACACCGATGGACGATTGCAAGCTTCGGTGTGATAACCCTCCTCATACTCGGCCCGATGCTCTTGCCCGGCTATGTTCTCACGCTCGACATGGCTTGGCCGGAACATCTTGCTTTCGTGTGGAACTCAGACGGTTTTAACAACGCACTTCCCTTGAGCGCAGTGCTTGCACTTCTTGGCGCAATACTTCCTTCATGGGTGGTGCAAAAGGTTGTGCTCTTGGGACTTTTCTTTGCGCTTCTCTACCTTCCCTACCGTTTTCTTCCATTCATTGAAGGTAACCAAGGTCGCATCTTCGCCGGCTTGGTGTACGCATTGAACCCATTTGTGTATAGTCGTATGCTTGCAGGCCAATGGACTGTGCTCTTTGGATACGCACTCCTTCCTCTTGTCCTTAGTGCACTTGCACGCGTGATCGAGCGCAGGGACACTGCTTCTGCGTACAAACTTGCTGGTGCACTTCTTGCTGTCGGAACTGTGTCGATACATTTTTTATACCTCAGTGTCGTACTATCAATCGCATGGATCGGTACATACATCATTCGCGATATCCTCAAGAAAACCTCACATGCCGGTCTGTTACTCGCACACTCGCTCTGTGTGACACTCTGTCTCTTTGGTGTCGTCAGTCTGTACTGGGTGATTCCGGCACTCACACGTACCACGCCAATAGAAGCACGCTTCGACCTGTCGCATTTTGACGGATTTGCGGCGAGTGAAAACCACCTTATTCCCACCCTTCTGAACCTTGCCGTACTTGGTGGTTTTTGGGGTGAAGGTATGGCCTGGCGCTACTATTTCACGTGGCCACAAGACACCATCCTATTTTGGTGTTCCGCATTTGCACTGCTTATGCTCGTCACATACGGAGGATACCTTTTGCTCAATAACACACGCACCCGCATGTTCGGTTTGCTCGTACTCTGTACCGGTTTCGGATCGTACGTGCTTGCGCTCGGTGTCTGGGGTGGTGTGTGGAGTGCTTTCAACTCATGGTGGTACACACACATGCCGGGATGGTCCGGCCTGCGCGACAGCCACAAAATAGCCGGGGTGCTTATGCTCATGTATGCACTCTGTGCGGGTGTGGCGATAGATCACATCAGCAAACACCTTGTCCGAGCACGCGCCGTGATTATACCGTTATGTTTCATCATTCCGGTATTCTTCGGTATCTACGAATGGAACGGTTTCCATAAACAACTCACACCTGTCTGGTACCCCGAGTCGTGGTACCAAGCACGCTCACTGTTCAGCGGTGACCCTGCAGGACAAATGGTACTGACACTTCCTTGGCGCGGGTACTACTCACTCACTTTTACAAATCAACGCATCATCGCAAACCTTACACCCAGCTTCTTTGGTGTCGAACGAGTGCGTACAGGACGGAGTGTCGAGGTTGGTTCGGTGTACGACCAGGAGGTCGACTCTGAGTACCGCTCATTGGATACACTCATACGCAACGCCGTAAAGACTCCCGCACATGAGCTACAGACACTCTACGCAAGACACCAGATTCGTTACCTGCTGGTCGTGCGCAACCCCTCTGCCGACGACCCATGGCTTGCGCCACCCTACACCGACAAAACGGAGACACCGAACGATGCAACACTGCTACAGGCACTGCTACAGGTTCCCCACAAAAAGATACTGGAGCGCGAAGATCTCGTTGTGTATGAACTCATGTACGAGTAGTGTGTCTTCGTAGTAAAGCAGTGTTTCCTCCTGTGGCCGATTTCATCATGAACGGTGTCTGTACGATAGCCACGCGAACAACGTGCAGACCATCCAACTGATCATGAGGTTCACTTTTTAGATCGAACTCATCTTCTCACAGAGGTCCATACAGAAATAAACCGGCAACGCGCCGGTTTATTTCTCTCTACATTCAATTCAGAGGGAAACCTTACTTGTCACTTCAAAAAAATGACGAAAAGAGGTCACGTACGTAATCACGAACATTTATTCCCTTGGGGCACTTACCGTTCACTGGATAGACACCAACACCTGTAGACACCCAAACAGATGCGATGGATGCAGGTACTTTTACCTTAACGTACGGGAGGAAGCGCGAACCTGTTGCGCGACAGACATCAACACGAGTAATTTGTCCACCGCCGTAGCCACCCACTCCATTAACGGAAACCTTGTCACCTGCAGCGTAGGTCGTCACAGGGACGAAAGAGGCGCCAAACAGAAACGCGACAGCCAGAGTAAGCGATATGGCTATATTTTTTGACGAGTTATTCATATATACACCTTAGCACACTACTGCAAAAAGACAATTGCTAGATCATGAATGATATGTCTTGATGTTTCTGCACACATCCCTGTCAAACTCTCAAACCGCATAGAAAAAGGAAGATGCCACAAGCCACCTTCTGTCTTAGGAACCCACGTTCACAACTTGCGAAGTCCGAACGAGTGACAGGTCGAAAACGAATCGTTCGGACTCCGAATAGCTGTGCGCATTGTTCTTCTGCCCAGCTCGGCAAAATGTGCGTGATGGTGATCCACACTGCTCGGCTGGTTTCGTGCGCACTTTCCGAAAAGTGTTGCACGAACTACCATCAGTGTGCACAAAACAGCACCCTCGTAGCAAGTGCACTACAGGTGCGTACTGCGTGTTGCAAGGGACGTCAATAGCCTTCTCAGAAATTATGCACATTCCCCAAGGCATTGCCCACGCATTTCTGTCGGTAGAAACCGGGGTCTGCTAATGCAAAGAGTCCAGATTACCTGGTGTTACGAAGGGCATCGTATGCGGGTTTTTGCGTCCCGTCAGCACGAATGAGACCGAAGTGATACTCAACCGTATCATTGCTGGCGCCCAGGTCGCGGTAGCTGTACCAAAAGAGTGGCCCGGTAAAACCGTAGGAATTGTTTTCTTCAAACGCCTCACGCAATATGATCGCTTGATACTCCTCTGTCACATGTGTTGGCGCGGTCGGCAATCCGTGTGTACTCGTGTGTGCCGCAAGACCGGGGCCTCCTGTTGGCGCTCCGTACTCGGTGATCCAAATCTTTTTGGCACCATCCCCATTCGCCCGCATAATCCCAAGTATACTCCACTCTGTCTCTGCCATGTGACTCCATGGACTCGAAGCATCGTACACGTGCGGCGCCAGAGGATACGAGTACGGGTGATACGCAACCGCATCGAACGATGCGCGTGCCCCCGCATCATACAGACGTTCCAAATACTCTCGTGCCGCCATAGAGCCATTTCGTGTCGCAACCGCTGCCAGCCCGCCGGAGATGATAACCGCAGAAGGAACCGCGGCGCGGATTTCCTCCGCCGTACGGCGCAGGAGTACCGCGTAGCGTTCGGGACTTGCGCCGGCTGCCCAAAAGAGTTTCAGATTCGGCTCATTCCACACCTCCCATGCAGACACCCCTTGCGCCGCATATCGTTCCGCTGCCGCGCGAGCGAATCGCGCAAACGCGGCAGGGTCAGCAGGCTCGCACATCTTCGTGTACGCACATGATTCCGCGCGTGCCCACTCGGGGGTGTACGTGAGCAGACCAAGGACGCGAATGCCCCGTGCACGCGCTTCGCGCACCACTCGGTCTGTTGGAGCCCATCGATACGCTCCGTTATTCTCCGGCTGTACACTACTCCAAGCGATATCAACACGAATCCACGCGACTCCCAGTGACACCATGTCGTCAAGCCGTCTGCGCAACTCTTCCTCACTGAGAACAGAGAGTGTTTCTCCCACCGAAAGGCCGACACCCGATCGAAGCGTTACCGGAGGCTTTTCTGTGACTTTGGGTACGTCCGGTACGTCGTCTTTAGGCACGTCCGGTTTCTTTACTGGTGTAAGCGGTGCCATAGTAGTAGTTGCAACAGGTGGTGCGGGGGTCTTGGTGCCATCCTCCTCCGACAGTACGTCTCCCTCACGAACAGGAGGGGTCGTCGTGGGTGTCTCCCCCGCAGGGTCCAACACCACCGGACGGGACACCGACACTAAAGGCGTGTTAAGCCACATGTGGAACGCAATCCCCGCAAGGGTGGCGACTCCAATCATCGCAAGAATGATAGCGAGCGGAGTCGGACGATGCCCTTGCGATGGGCGCGTGCGTTGCGGCACCATGGTACGGCCGCGGCCACGTTCTCTTCGGTACTGTTCCATGCTATAAGTATACCCGTACGCATGCAAAAATGACAGTAACGGGTCTCATGTGTCCATAGCACGAAATGACACCTTTGTGGCATACTATACGCCATGCGCACACGCATACTAACAGTCATGCTCCATAGCATGTTCAAAAACTCTATCTTCCCGCTTCTTGCGGCGATAGTTACCTCCGGGTTCGGCTTTTTGTTCTGGCTGTTCACAGCGCGTCTGTATCTCGACCACGAGGTTGGCCTCGCTGCGACACTTACCTCGGTACTGATGCTCATTGCCACCTTTTCGCTTGTCGGGTTCGACACAGCCACCATACGTTTTCTCGAAAAAGAACCGAACAAGAACAAGAGCATCAGTACCGGCTTTGCGGTTGTCGGCTTGGCCGCACTCATCATTTCAGGTACTTACACCTTGCTTGTCCCCTACTTTTCACCGATTCTCTCAACCTTGACCGATACACCCGCCGCAGCCGCACTCTTTATCACCTTCTCACTCTTTGCCGCACTCAACATATACACCGACGCCATCTTTCTCGCCTACCGCAAAACACAGTATACGCTCGCGATTGATACGGCATTTAGCGTCCTGAAGGTCTGCTTGCCCTTCGCGTTTGTGGAATGGGGTGCGTTCGGGATATTCCTAGCCGGTGCCGTTGCTCAGGCATCGGGCTTTTTACTCAGCGTCACCGCACTCGTGCGGTCGTTCGGCTATCGCCCGTTGAGCGGCATTGATCTCTCCTTCATTTCGAGGACGTGGCGCTTCACGGCCGACAGCTACATTTCGGATGTGCTCGGTTTTATCCCGCTTGCAGCACTCCCTATTCTCGTTACCAACTCGCTCGGTCCCGCACAGGCGGCCTACTACTCGATCGTTATGCTCATAGCGGGGCTGCTGTACACCATTCCGGCGAGTGTTATGAACGCACTGTTTGCAGAATCCTCACATGACGAAGGTTCGACCGCGCTCTATCTGCGTCATGCGGCAGGAATTGTCGCATCCCTTCTGCTTCCTGCAATCATACTGCTCGTACTCATCGGCCCGTTCTTACTTTCTGCGTTCGGTGGTACCTACAGCACTGAAGGGTCCACGCTCCTTGCCCTGCTTGCCATTGGCGGTATTCCCGTCACAGTATCGTCGGTCTACGCTACTCTGTTCCGTATCGCGAAAGACACGCACGCACTCGTGCTGCGAAACCTTATCTTTGCTATCAGTATCGCCGGTCTTTTCCCGCTCCTCATACCCTTCGGTCTCACCGGCTTAGGAGTGACCTACCTCGGATCGGCGACACTGTCGGCGCTCGCATGCCATCTTCTGTTCCAATACCGCGCACGACACTACGAGCTACTACCCATACGTTCCCTTGCGAAACGTCTTTCCCTCCGACACATTACCGCCTCAACCGTGCTGCACCTGAAAGAGTGTTTCGTGTGGCCGCTCAAAACCACAGTCATCTCACGCATACGGTACCTACAAGCCCGCTCAAAAAGTGGTACCACCATTACGATTTTGACCTACCCCGAGCGACCGCGCACCTTTCACATACTGTACCGAGTATTTCACGAACTCGGCTGGCGCATTACGAACGACCCGAATGAACCGGCAGACATACGCATGCGTTTCAAAGACACGACCGTCTGGCACGCGGACGAAACACTTGCCACTCTGCGCGAGACGCACCCGGTCCTGAATGCATACTGTGAGGACATTGGTAAGTCACACGTGGAGGACGTCTTTTCTCGCACGTTCGGGTATGGCACTCGTGTCGATCCACGCACCTACTCCGGTATGTGTGTACGCAAATCGGAGTCCAACGCCGTACATGACGGCACGCTCATTTCCTGTCCCTGCGAACCGCAAGACGGGTACCTGTACCAGCAGTTCATACCGACCGCCCACGCTGACGGACAGATGATGGACATGCGCGTGAGCATATTCTGTGGCGAAATAGTACTGGTCATGCAGCGATTCAGAGCTCCAAACGATCCCTTCAACATCACCATTGCGGAAAAGATGTTTTCCGCTGAAGAATTGCTGAGTGCCGATGAAGTGGCACGTATTCGCAGCATGTGTACCGAAATTGGTCTCGACTACGGGGAACTTGATTTACTCCGCGATGTACGAGACCAGCGACTCTACGTTGTGGATGTCAACAACACGCCCGCCGGACCGATCGGACCGGTCTATGTCGACCCGCAAGAGTTCGAACACTGGCTTTCGACCATGTGTGAGGCGGCGAAACGAACGTTCTTGCACTTCGGAAAAGATACCCGCCCACCTCACTGATCATTCCTTTCTCGCCCGCTCTGCCATACAGGTGTTGTGAAGGTCGATAAGCGCCTTACAGAAATGTTCTATTGAAAACAGTTGGGCCTCTTCTGTTGCGGCACGTCCCATCTTGATGCGCAAACGTTCATCACTGAGTAGCTGTGTGATGCGTCGAGCCAGCGCGTCGGCGTCTTTGGGAGGTACCAGAAAGCCGGTCACTTCATCAGACAGCCATTCCTGCACACCACCCACATCACACGCAACAACCGGACGCCCAACCGCCATCGCTTCGACACCCACCTTTCCAAACGGCTCCGGCCACACCGATGGCATCACGACGAGCGCAGCCGATGCATAGTATTCATTGAGAGCGTCTTGCGACACGTGTCCAATCCACGCGATACGATCTGTCACACCGAGCTGTTCTGCGCGCTGTCGTAACTCTTTCGTGTACGTGCCGGTGCCAACTACGACGAGACGTGCCTCCGGCACCTTTGCGCAGACTACCGGCAATGCATCCAAAAGATAGTCGAGACCTTTCAGCTTCTCAAGGCGACCTGCATACAGTATAGTTTTGCTTGCAGGATCAAGCGGCACCGATCGTGGCAGCGCCACCGCGTTTGGTATGCACACACTCCGTATTCCCTGTCGAGCCAACATGGCTCGCATGTACTCACTCACAACAAGCACGCGTGACACGTAGCGCAGGAGGTAGCGATACACCGGAACACTCAAAAGCATGTGATACCAGTAGTGGAACTTTCCCTCGAGGGTGAGGTCTCTATACTGTGGCTCAGCGTTGCCTTGAAGGAAAAAGCGCGGAGGGAAACCCCACAAGAGCAGCTCTTTTGTGTAATCTTCCGCGCCGTGCGTGACAAGTATCACCGGGTACCTCCGTAGTACGAAAAGCACCGCAGGTGAGACCTCGTAGGTGGTGTGCACTTGTACGATGTCCGGCTTAAAGTCGCGCAACGCATCACGCACGACACGACACGCACTGCGGTTGTAGACACGACAGATCGTCTTTCCGACCAAAGAACGCCCCGCACACGCATGGAACTCTCGATCGCTGAAATGTTGTTCTGTGGGGCCGAGGTCACTCGCTACTATGAGCACCGTGTGTCCAAAGGCCTCGAACTTACGTCGCAGCAAGGTGATGGTCGTTTCAGCACCCCCGCCCTCATACCCGATACTGCTCACAATAAGTATTTTCATGTGTTTGTGTGTGATTACCGATAGATACGAACCCCGTCACGATCATAC
>CAZWNC010000005.1:8673-47072 GCA_964635195.1 uncultured Candidatus Saccharibacteria bacterium
TTTATTGTGCTCCAAAAAATCCATAGAGTACGCGAACTTCAGAGTACTACCATCGAAGGGTACGGTCGCCACACCACCATACAGCACCGCAGGTGGTATGAATACGTACGCATCTTTATGGATTGCGCCCGGGTAGATGTCTCCACCAACTCGCGAGCTGATGTACGCCTGCAGCTTCTTTTCACCGAAACGATCAGACTGCACAAGCGGATACTTGCCTGTTCTCTCATGGTCCTCTTCCAAACGATCACGCAACCATTGTATAGCCTCGTACTCAGACCGCTCCGTTACATACTGTTTGTAATCATCGCCCACATTATTCAAGTGCAAAGCCGGCACGTTCCCCCCTACCAACTGCGTCATGACGCCTGTCGTGTACAAGAAAAAAATCACACACAATGCACTTGCCGAGAAGTATGCGGCTGCGTCACCAGAAACCGGCTTCGACCACGCTCGTGCGGCCCGAGCACCCTTATTTGCCCCCGCCACCACCCAATCACTCACCACAAAAACTCCTACAAGAACGAACGGCGCGAGGACGAAAAGTGATTGCTGCAATGCACGAAAGAGACCGTACTCTTTGGAGAGGACGGGTATAACGATACACAACGCAATAAATACAAGCGAGGACGCGGCCAAGACCACGTACTCGATACTTACCCGTCGTATCAATGTTTTTCGTACGCATACGTACACGATACCTACAAGAATGGCGACTTGCACGATTTTCGCGATCAATTGCCCGAACACCGTCACGATACGGTTGACTGACACGCCACCCGGCAGCGCGAGCGCGCCGAGCGCTGTGACCGGAAGCTCGGTTCGTTCAACCGAGACAAGGGGAAAGTTCGAGAATGACTCGTCCGGATAAAATTCATCAGGAGATTCCGCCCTCCGCACCTTAACCACCTGTTCCACATACTCTTCGATGGTCGCAACCGCCTCCACTCGACCAAACGAAAATACGGAAAACACGTCAATCGAATGCTCATTACCGTCAAACCCGTCAAACATGGAAGACCACACAGTACTCGCCACTTCTCGCACATGCCGGTCGGTGCCGGTGATAGCTGACGTCCATACAATCGTCAACACCACGAGCGCGCCGACCATACCCAGCGTTACCGCTCCGCGACGGTCGCCGCCTTCATGCGAATCATACAGCGCACTCTCACGCATGTTCTGCATGGTGCGAACTCGCCCCCACAAGCGTTGCGCCAGTGGTGTGGCAATCGCCGTCATGAGAAATACGGCAAGTACCATGTACATGGTCGAATAATGGGCAAACAATACACCGGTACCGAAGATGATAAAAAGGGTCCTGCGCGCACGAAGCGTGTAACGTTCGTTAAAGAGGAAGTAGGTCATGAGTACCAAAAACAAGAAGGCAACCTCCTGTCGAACCAAAAAAGGCATATCCTGAAAGAACGTCGGAAACGACACCAGTATGACCGTGGCAAGAAATGCGAAGGGCACTGCCAGCAATCTGCGTGCAATGTAAAATGCTCCAACCACACTCGTCGCAAACACTCCTTGCAGCAAGGCTTTGTAAATGTAGATGTCCGGAATATGCAGCACGTTGGCAAGCAAGGTTGGTAAGACGGTGATCGAAAGACACGCATTGTACGCGTCCCGATACACCTCAACACTCCAGAGTCCTGCATCTTTTGCAAGTTGAAAGACGAAGTATTCACGTTGTATGTCGTGCCCGGTAATGAACTCACCCCGAAGCGAGGTCATATATAAAAGCGCCAACGCAATACAGAACAGTGCGGTCGGTGCGACGAATGGAGCGAGCTTCTGCGCCTGACGCATGTACGCAATGACATACAGCGCGATGGCGGCGAGCATGGTCATCGTCACCCACGCCTGATCGTACCGATTCAACACAAGCGCACCCGCAACACCCATACCCACAAACACGATCGGTATGAGCGTAAACAGCACATGGCGCACCACAACATTCGTGGCGAAACGTGGCACCACCACCCCAAGATCAGAGATTCGTCCCCATGCAAGAACCAAGAGAACCAAGAGGAGCGTCGAAATAAGCCAGAGTGCGTATGTCGTATCAAGCGGACGATCGACCCCGAGAGTCGGGAGGACGGCATTACCCACCAATCCCAAGAAAATCAGTTCAAATACCGAGAGCGCAACCGCGGTCGCAAGACGCATGGGCAACGGTTCACGAACGGAATGCACCAAGAGAAGGGTGAGTACTCCCGGGAGCAGCAACGTGAACGGTATACCGATGATCCACAAGAGACCCAGTGGATTCCACCCGTTTCCCGCACACACGACAAATATCGCCCACCAGAGGGCGCACACCTGAACGACCATTTTTTTTGGTATCACATATTCTCTCATGGAGTAACACGAACACGCTCTCGTGGGGTCTGCACTTTTTCATACACCGCTTCTATAGCATCGAGCGTGCGCCCCCAGCCACGTTCACGGGCATGAGCCACGCTTTGACGCGACATGCGCGCGTACTCGATGAGATCGCCCGACAACCGCTCCAGCGCCATAGCAAAGCCCTCGGGAGTGAGGTCGTGCACGAGCAGTCCAACGTCTCGCACCTGCTCACGAATACCGGTCACGTCGGAACCGATGATCGGCAAACCCATGGCCATGGCCTCGAGCAGCGTGAGCGGCATACCTTCTCGGTCAGAAGGAAGCACGAATACATCCGCTTGTCGCAGATACTTCCGCACCCCTTTAGGAGATTTTGCACCGACGAACTCGACCTTGCCGGGACACAGTGTTTGCGCGAGCGCCTCAAGTTCGCTGCGCAATTCACCATCTCCGACAATGGTCACACGGATCGGTACATTGACAAGAGCAGCTGCACGTATGAGACGATCGACTCGTTTTTGCACCGTAAGTCTCCCGACATACACAGCGGCAAGGGGCTGTTTTGGAGCATCGCGCGGCTCCGCAAAATATGCCTCGTCAACTCCATTTTCAACAATGTGTATCCGCTCGGGAAGAGTACCGTATCGCTCCACCACACCGACCCGCTGCTCCTCCGAGAACACACACACGGCGTCGGCGGCACGGAGGACCGGCCCGAGCACAAAGCGCTTATAGTATGGCAAAAGCCACCCCATACGCCCGGACGCCTCGACATCTAAGTGTATGTGGGCGACCAGAGGAAACCCTCGTACGCGCGAAATGCACCACGCGAGCTCGGGAAGGATTGCTTGTGCGACGTGTACGTGCAACACGCTTCCCCGGGGCAAGAAGAGCAAATGCACGGGCAGCGTCCACATCACCGGAGTATGTGCAACCTCTGTATGCTGAAGACGTCGTACGACCAGACGACTTCCCCTGACGAGTCGTGGTGCTCGCTCGGCACCGGCACGAGACGTGTACACACGCACCGAACGACCTCGTTCGACCAGACCGTGCGCCATTCGGTCAACTACCACCTCCATTCCCCCGATGTGCGGGGTGAAGTATGCCGCGCAATGGACGACCGTGGGGGCACGCTCGAGTATGCGTGTATAGCAAGCGCGATACGCGCGAGCCGCATATTCCCACGAATGACGTTCGATGGTGTATTCCCTGCCCTTTGCACCCATGCGCACACGAAGTGCGGCGTCATCACAGAGCGTACGAACCCGGTCAAGAAATGCGAACGGATCCCAGGGATCAACCACAAAACCGGTCACACCGTCCTCGACAATATCACGTATACTGCCGACTGTGGTTGAAATGACGGGCAAACCGCACGCCATCGCTTCAAGCAGCACGGTCGGAAAACTATCGTTTGTCGTGGGGAGCACCAGTACATCGGCGGTACGATAGGCACGACACATTCCATCAACATCAAGCGCGCCTAAAAAAGTAACCGCATGTGAGATACCGCGCTCTTGGACAAGATCTTCGTACATCGACCTATTACTCCCCTCTCCGGCAAATACCATGCGTACGTTTGCGTGTGTTTGAAGCAATGAAGGAAGCATGTCGATGAGTCGACGTACCCCTTTGTGCTCTTCGCCTCGCCCAAGCCCGTTTACGGAAAGCAGCGTGACCGTGTCGCGAGGAGTGCCTTGTATAGGATCGGGAGTAAAAAGGCTGCTATCGACGGCAGGGGTGATCACACTACTCTTGTGTAACACGAACGGGAGAAAATCCTTTTGGACCGCCAAGGAGGAACACACTACTTCGTCTGCAAGCCAAAGCAACACACGCATCAACGTGTGTTCATAGAGCCACACTAATGCATCGAGGTGCCACAACCCCTTACGCATACTTCCGGCATGGTAGGTCACAACCAACGGAATCTTCATGTCTGCTATCAGGGCAACCATGTCACCCAGACCCGGAACGGGAGTGTGAATATGTATGAGATCCGGAGCTATCTCACGCAGTATAGGAAACAGGGTGTAGAACCACTTGAACGAAAACGGACTGTTCGAGACCTTAAAATCGTACGGGATGCGACGTACCACAATGCCACGAACTATTTCTTGAGACTCTATCCCATTCTCACTCGTCGTCAGCACCACAACCTTGTACGATTCTCCCTGTGCTACTCTGGCAGCAACTTCTTCTGCATAGCGTTCGAGCCCGCCTGAGTGTGGCGGATAGTACGGGGCGACAACAAGAAGTGTGCGAGTCATGCCAGATCGCGATTTTGGACGTATGCAACGTCGGTCCGTCCATGTATATATTGTAGTACGCTTCGCAGTCTTTCCCAATCCTTGTTTTCCGCAATCTCCCAACTGTGACCCCAGAGATGAAAGACGCCGCCGTATGAAAGGGTGCGATCAAACAGGTGCATCGCCTGCCGATCCCATCGGCGATACAACGTGAAAAAAGTAAGCGGGTTACCTCGAGACAATTTGAAGACGCCCCACACGTCCAACCAGTGGTCGTAGGTGTGTAGGGTGGTGTGCGCTTGATACGGATCGTCCACGCGTGAGCGAAAACGCTTCACCGTACGTGCAAGCGTATAACCCGCCACACGCGCCATATCAGCATGCTTGGAAACATACCGTCCCGCAGGGTAACAAAAACTCGAGACGGGAGTACCCAATATGTCTTCGAGTACACGTTTACCTTCCGCTATTTCTTTGTACGCTTCGTCGTCTGAGAGTGTCGTCAGGTGACGGTGGGTGAGTGTGTGTGCGCCGACCTCATGCCGTCGAGCAAGTGAACGGATTCCTTCTGTGTCCAGGCGAACATCCGGTGAAAACTCGACGTTATCCGGCGCCACGTAAAAGGTCCCCGTCATGCCGTATTCGTCCAGGAGTTGAGCGACACGAGTATCGAGAATGTGACCATCGTCCCAGCTTGTCGTCACCTGTACGCGCGTCGCGCGACACCGTTCGTAGAGATCAAGGACTGAACTGACATTGTTATCCCATTCAAACCAGACTTCCGCAAGCTCACGCGAATACGTGCCCATGCGCGCACGCACGTCCGGCTCGGCAGCCAAACGCACCAGGACCCGCCGAAGCAGAGCGGGTACAGGCTCGACCAAAGCAATCCGTTCGGTGTCCAGCTGATACTCCGCGTATTCAGGCTCGTTTGTAGCGACGACGGGGAGTCCGCACGCAAACGCCTCCTGCATAACCAGCGTGAACAGCTCACCCCGAGAGGGAGCGCAAAAGATATCTGCCGCACGGTAGATTTCTGGTAGGTCCTCGTGTTTTTTCGGCCCGAGAACATGGACATTGGGAGTACTTCGCCAGGAGTCTGGCACAGAACCCGGACCAACAAAAACGATATCGTATGAAGGATCACGAGCTTCAAAGAGTTCGCGGTACCCTTTCTTTGCAACCATGCGTCCAACAAAAAGTACGAGTATGCGGTCTTGAGGCAAACCGAGCTTCGTGCGTGCGGCACGGCGCTCCTCCGCGCGCGCGGGCGTGAAGTCACGCACCGAGATACCGTTACGCACCTGAAGTATCTTCTTTGAAGAAACGCCATTTCGGATCAAAAAATCGCGTACGATTGTATTGTAGACAACGATAGCTCGCGCCGATCGAAAGAGCGCCCTACCCCACGTACGATACACTACCTGTTCGACTGCACGGACGAACGCCCGCGGGTGTTCCACCATGGCAACATGTTGCGTGAGTACGATATCTTTATGGTAGTAACGGGCCACGAGGTAGGCAAACCACGAAGGCATGTAAAATACGTCATGTATGTGCACCACATGCGCTTCACGCACGACACGCGCAAGTGTGCGCAGCATGGAAAAACCGACAAAAGAGAATGGCAGACCGAATCGACGATCCAAGACGTTCGACGCCGCTACTCGATACACCGTGACACCCGACTCATCGACCTCACCAACAGACGCTCGATCAAGCGCACAGGTGACGACCGAGACGCGATGTCCGGCTGCAAACGCGCTCTGCGCTTGCTTCACCGCCACCTGCTCGATTCCTCCTTTGTGTGGAGGATAGAATTGTGATACGTAAACAATGTGCATATGCAGCTAGCGCGTGATGACCGCATACTGATCATTGGGCTCTGCGCTTGAAGGTACGGCGACGGGACGCCAGACGATATTTCGGAAAAAGACGCGTAAGATACGGAAACCATCTACGAATGGACGGAGGTGCGACGTGCCGGTTCTGGAGGTGTAGCGTATTGGCACACAGTAGATCGCCTCATCCAAACGTGCCATTTTTGTCACCATATCCATTTCGATACCGAAATCACGGACAGTGATATGCGGACGAAGTCTCATGAGCGCACTCCTACTCCATGCGTAATACCCGGTCAATACATCGGTAACGTTGGCACGATATACCGAACGCACCAGAAACGAGAACATCCAGTTGCCGGCACGATTCGTGAATGACATTGCATCACGCTCGATCCTGCCCGCCAAACGTGAACCAATGACCACATCAGCAAACCCGCTCTCTATCGGCTCTACCAACCGAAGCACCTCACCTGCATCGTACGTATCATCGCCATCGATCATGACCACGTAGTCCGCGTCATCCGGAATATTTGCAAAGCCATGCAACATTGCGTGCCCTTTTCCGGGATCTTGCTCGTACAACACTTCTGCTCCCATCGCTCGGGCAACGTCAGCCGTGAAGTCGGTCGAATTGTTGTCGATCACAATAGGATGCAGTGTGAGTCCGATACGCTCAGCACGATCATGCGGAAGAGCTCGCAACACGCGAGCAACACCCTCCGCTTCGTTGCGGCACGGGACGAGTATAACGACTTTTTTCAGGTCCTTTTTCATATACAAAAAACTCGTATACGCACACAGCCGAGCAAGAACGCATGTTCTTACATCGACACACCGTATGCAATATATGAGAAACAACACTCAAAAGTGGCGCATGACCACTCGTGAGCCCCTTTGTAAGATAGATTATATCACTATATTACATATTGTCAAGATTTTGCAAAGTATCGAAATTACATTTTTCATGCTTGCTATTCGACAAAAAAACAGGACATAATATGACTCTTTGTTCTTCCCACAAATGACCTAACCATAGGAGGCGACTAAAGTTTCCTCATTTATAAGATTCGGTGCACACCCTGTTTCCCCGCAGCGGATTACGCTGGAACGCAATCCAGAGTTTACCCGATGTTCCTGACGTAAACACTGAATTGAGGCTTGATATAGTTGGTCTTCGCCTACGGGCCCGCAAGGACAACGAGAGCTGTACAGAAGTACTTTGTGCGGCACTTCCTCATATCCCCTCGTGTAGTGATAATTAAAATAGATTGTATTTAGACGTTCCAACATGGGCGACCTGGTTTTCAAGGAGCGAAACGACTATGAACATGACGGATGCCTTTGTGGTAAAACGGCACGAAGTGCCGCCTAAAATGACGTGCTTTCAGGCTTCGAGGTTACTGTAGGATGTACTGCCACGAAAACTCTGCGCGGCGTTACCGCTAACAACGGTGCTATATTTTATTAATATAGTCAATGCCAGTGATTGACACAATGCTTTGTATATGCTATAAAAGCAGCTCTATGATTTCCATAACTCATATCTTCCCCGGTGTTCTGAGTCCTTTTCTTCTGGGAAGTACGTACTTCGATACGAAGGTGTTCGACCTCCCCATCCTTACCTTGCTCGCTCTTTTGGTTGGCTCCCTTGTCATATTCAGCTTTGTCTCAACACGTGCCGTTCGTTTTCTCATAAACATGCGGCAGATATCTTTTTAGTATGAATACGCTTTTTTTTATACTCGCGCTCATTGTGATAGTGCTGGGATCTATCAATCTAATCAGAATGGCTTTATTTTTGATAGGTTCTGACATATATGGAGTGCTCCAAACCCTCGAAAAAAAGCGTGCTCGAGAACGCCAACCCTATACACCTCGCTTGTCTGTTGTGATACCTGCACACAACGAAGAACATACGATTGAGAACACTGTTCTCTCCGTACTTACAGCTGACTACCCAGAGGATCTATTGGAGGTTGTGATCGTCGACGATGGATCAACAGACTCAACAACACACATAGTTCGCTCATTGATTGCAACTCACCCGAATGCAAACCTCCGTCTCGTCAAGCAAAAGAATGCCGGTAAAGCACACGCTCTCAATAACGGAATGAGAAACTATTCAACCGGAGAGTTCATTATGTGTCTTGACGCAGACTCTTCAATCGCTCACGACGCCTTGCGAAATGCAGTTCGGTATTTTGAAGATATAAGAGTTGTTGCCCTCTCTTCAAATGTGAAGATTCGTCCCACAGACACCTTGCTCAATCTAATACAGCAGTTTGAATACCTGGTATGCTATCAGATGAAGCGTGCACAAACATTATTTAACATAGAGTATATCATCGGGGGTATTGGGTCGACTTTTCGCAGAAGCGCATTAGAGAGTGTTGGGTACTACGACACCGACACTATTACCGAGGACATTGACTTGACTTTTAAACTTATTCATAAGGGTAATAAATCTCATCGAGCCATCTACGGTTCAGATGTCGTGACGTATACGGAGAGCGTTCTCACGCTCAATGATCTAATAAAACAACGTTTCCGCTGGAAGCATGGGAGAAGTCAGACATTCTTGAAAAACACCTCAATGTTTTTCTCGTGTGAAAAAAAACACAACAAGCTTCTGACCTGGGCATACCTGCCTTACGCAATTTTTAGTGACATCGCGTTCTTCCTTGAGCCACTTGTGTTAACGTTCATACTATACACAGTGTTCGCATACGCAGATTGGGTAACTCTATTGAGTGCGTTCGTGGTAGTGGGAACTTACATCACTCTGAACGTTCTTGCAGAAGATACTATACCGTGGAGAAGGAGAATATTCCTCGCATTCATTGCGCCCACAATGTACGGACTATTCTATATACTCAGTTACGTTGAGTACGTGGCGCTCTTGAAAAGTTACAGTAGGGCCCGTGAACTTGTCAGGAAAGAACGTGCTCACTGTAGCTGGGATCACGTATCTCGCGTCGCTCCCAACACAACATGAGAAAGACAATAAAAGGCACTCCAGACCTTGGGCCGTGGGGCATGTTGTGTGAGCGCGGTATCACTACTTGCTAAACGTGTTTACGGGTGTAACACTGTCCCACACATAGCCTTCTTTGGTGAGTGACGTGAGTGAAGTTGTATACGTACCGCTCGGAGCACGACGCAGGGTCACGCGATACAGCCCGCTCGCGTCTGTGGTACCCGAAACGTTCCATACGAGACCACGGCTCTTGTTCTCAAGCGTCCCACGTACCGATACGCCCGAAAGGGGTGTGCCAGCTGACTTGACCGATACTGCTACCGTGAGGTCGCGCCTCAGCCGGTCAAGAGAATACGTAATGGCACCGACGTTCATGTTTTGAACAATCGGCTCTTCTGGAATGCCTAGAAATGCAGCAAGTGCGGTGGAAGCCTGCACGAGGCCATACCCATACTGTGTGTCACGACCGGCTGTTCCAAGATCACGCGCAGTGGAGCGCAAAAGAGTGCGGGTCTCTGCTGCGGTCGCTCCTGCACCCCGCAACAACGCAGCGGCTCCCGCCACGTGCGGTGCGGCCATAGAGGTGCCATTGTAAGCCGCCTCTCCCCCGCCGGGAACCGTACTGACAATTGATACCCCGGGGGCCGCAAACTCAACTGCTCCGCCGGTGCTCGAAAAACATGCGCGAACATCCGTCGCGTCCACGGCACCGACCGCGATAACCGATTCATATCGTGCGGGGTATGAGACGTTGTCCAGAAGGTAAGGAGTACACTTGGTGTAGCTGTTGCCTGCTGCCGCAATGTTAAGCACTCCGGCCGCGGCGGCCGCATCGTACGCCGCACGAAACGCAGTGCCCGGGTCGGAACTCACTCCCAGACTGCTGTTGGTAATCGCCATGCCGTGTGCGGTCGCCCATTCGAGTGCAGCGATGATGTCACTCATGTAACCGCTCCCATCGGCACCAAGCACCTTGAGCGCATAAAGTTCCACCTCAGGCGCGACACCAACCACTCCGACACCGTCTCGCACCGCCGCAATGGTGCCCGCCACGTGCGTGCCATGGCCGTGGTCATCCCTTGGATCAGCGTCTTCGTTCACAAAATCGTATCCGCCTTTGTACAAGGTGGCGAGCTGGGGGTGGGTGTAATCGATGCCGGTGTCTACGACGGCGACTTTTACTCCCGCGCCTGTATACCCCTCGGTATGAGCACTCCCTGCGCCGATGCGCTGCACGCCCCACGTGTGTGCAAGTTCGGTCACATATTCAGGCTCTTCGAGCGCCCACACACGCACATCCTGCTCAACGACCTGCACGCGTGGATGGCGCGCAATGGCGTCAACAGCACGCTCCGGGAGCTCAAGTACGAGTGCGTTCACGCTCCTCAAGTGATGGCGCACACTGCCACCGGCAGCGGTGGCAACCGCCTGTTCGGCCGCTCCCACGGGAGCATTGAACCGTACGACGACGCGCACTGTGTCTTCTGCTTGCGTCGGTTCCACCCTGGCGTACGAAACGCCGCACCATGAAAGAGAGAGCAGGAGTGCTGCGCTAATGGATTGATACAAAACGTTGTGCTTGTTCATACCTGTAGTAGTGAGTTGATAATCATCCTCGCAGGTGCGTATCCCGCGCACCAGTCCAAAACAAACAAAGGCGGCAACCCAGGCTACCTATACCGCTATGGTACTCCCGTAAGAGCAAGTGACGCAAGTGTCACACGGCTGAGAGAGCCGATGTACGCGGGCTTCCACACGAGCTATACTGAACACTATGCGTACAACATACGTACGACGATACCTGCCGATAGTCGCGATACTTCTCCTCACAGGCACGTGGCACGGGTACGCCCGTCGCGCGGACACGCATGCGATGGAAACCTACCAGTCCCTCGCATCTCCCGTTACCTACGACCGTACCGGCACCATCGTGCGAATCGGCATGAACTCACGCGACCAGCTCTGCCTCTTTCGAACAGACTATCCCGCACACCTGCAGACGCTGGTACTCCACAAAGAGGACGCGTGGTTTTACTACCACCCGGGCGTTCAGCCGTACCGCATTGTACGTGCGCTGGTAGATCGTGTCGTACATGATGCACGTGGTGGTGCAAGCACGATAACCCAACAGCTCGCACGCACGATACTCAACACAAGTGGTGCACGCACCCTAGAGAACAAACTGCGTGAGACCTTGCTCGCGTTTGTGCTCGAGTACCGGCACAGTAAAGCAGACCTGCTCACGATGTACCTCAACACGATACCGCTCGGGGGCAACGTGCAAGGAGTACCGGCGGCCGCGCATGCCTATTTTGACAAGCAGGTTGATGTACTTACCGAAAGTGAGACACTGCAACTGATTGCGGCTTTTTCACGACCAAACTCTGCACGTCCACTTTCGGAACATAATTTTATGCGAGCCGCACTGCTGGCTGAAGCACTTGCCACCGCACCGCCCATACCGCAGGGAGACACGTCAATCAGACGCCCTGCCCGTCTCGAACTGAACGACCTTATGCGCGACTGCATCGACTGCAGTAGCTCACTCGACCTCGACCTCAATGAACACCTGCGTGCACTGCTCATGCGCCACCTTGCACGAACAAGCGCGTACGGTGGGACTCACGGGGCCATCGCCGTTGTTTCGACTCAGGGCGAGCTACTTGCACTCGTCGGCTCCCCTGCACCGGAGAGCGACCGGGACGGCATGCGCATCAATATGGCACTTGCGACCCGGCCGATCGGAAGCACGGTCAAACCCTTCCTTTTTCTTCAGGGGTTCATGAAAGGTCTCCGTCCCTACTCACTCGTGGAAGATCGAGAACTTAAGTTTGACATCGGTACCGGACACGCGCTCTATCCGAAAAATTATGACGGCACTTTTCAAGGCACCGTGACGCTGGAAGAAGCGCTTGCAAACAGCCTCAACATACCCGCCGTGGAGGTGACGCGCCATAACACGTTGTCTGATACGTACACATTTTTGGGAGACACCCTCGGCTTCAAACCACCCCAGGAATGGGCTTCATACGCGTACGGTATCCCACTGGGCGGCCTGGAACTCGACCTACTCACGCTCACGCACGCCTTTACCCTCTTTGCAAACAACGGCACCCTACCGCTACTCGTCGCAGGTCATACCCGTTCGGGTACACCCTTTCACTTTACCCCTCCACACTCATCGTACGTGGTACCACACACTATCGCCCCACCCGAATACACCGCACTCGTCCATGCGATACTCTCAGACCGCACTGCGGGAGTCGAACAGTTTGGTGTGAACGGAAGTTTACAACTTTCACACAGAGGGTACGGGGTAAAGACAGGCACGTCACGCAACTACCATGACAGCTGGACCGTGGGGTATACCGGCGACTATGCGGTCGGGGTATGGATCGGTAATGCAAAAAATACCCCCATGCAAGGGATGTCGGGCGCAGTGGGTGCGGGCACGCTCTGGCGCGATGTTATGGAGCTCATGTACACGACTCCCTACTATCATGCGACTCAGGTCGATAAAGGTCCGATCGTGCGTGTCGAAAACGAACGCGGGTACTCGTACGGCCTTCCGGGGGACGATGTCGATACCATTCGCACACGCCTGACCGACAATACGGCGCTCATCCTCTCTCCACATGACGGCGACACGTTCCTCTACACCCCCGGAATGCGTCTACCACTTACCGCCTCAGAAGAAGCGGTGTGGACACTGCAGGACGCGCCGCTTACTCCAATACGTGGTGGGTGGTACCCTGAAAAACCGGGCACGTACACACTCAGCGCAAGGAGTGCCGAGCGAGAGGAGCGCGTGATTATTCACATTACGGAAACACCCGTCACAATACCGCAATGAGTCCACCTAGGCACCTGTCGGTATCTGCTCTCCAACCTTGCTTATCCACACAACATCCACAGTTGACACGCCGTGCTCTCATGCTACTCTGGGATGACTGATATGAAGACAAGTGCATACATTTTTTCTAACAACGCATGGTGGACACTCGCCCTCGAGAAGCGAGCTTTGCGTTGCATATAGACCTTCACCTCTTTTGCACTCAGATCCCGCTTCTCGAAGCGGGCGTTTTCATTGGAAGACGTACTGTTCTTTGACACACGAGGTGTATCATGAAAAGATACTTGTTCAACCACAGCATGAACGATGCGGCTCCTCCGCCCGACCAGGTTTGGAATTTTGACGAAAAGGCTGGCGACACGCGAGATGACCCACGCTTTTCACTCGGTATTGAAACCTATCCGGGGAGAGTGCTTGGAGCGACACACGAAGGCGACAGTATACAATTGCTTCCCCGTCTACGGAGTGAGTGGAGCTCCATCGTGGCGCACTATAGACGCATAGGACTCAAGCATACGCATCACGTCATATGGGATACTTCCTATGAAGTGACGTACGCGTACCCGAACCACACGCTCTCGACCTTCTTCTTTGGCGAGCAAGCACACGCGGTTCGAGAAAATAAACGCTTCTATACTATCGTGCAGCGCATGAATTCAAAGAATGCCTGCATGCGGCTATGCGATGAGCTTACCATACCCACTCCGCACACGCACTGTTTTGCACGTATGCCGGAAAAACCGATCGAAATGTTCATCGACTTCCCGCTCTATGTTAAGGCAGACACATCTGTGAGTGGACGCGGGGTGGTGCGGTGCAAAGACAGAGCTGCTCTTACGCACGTCCTGTCCCGCATCTCTCCCATGGTTCCATTCCAGATCCAAGAGGAAGTGCGCAATGTCGTAGCATTCATAAATGTCCAGTATCGGGTACGCAATGGAATGCTTACTCGCTCTATGGTGACCGAGCAGCTGCTCGACGGCAACACGCATAAGGGAAACCAATACCCCACAACCTTCGTGCCTTGGAAGTATACCGACCCCCTCGCGAAGTACATGCATGTACGAGGTATGGAGGACGTGTTCGCATTCGACCTTGCCATCGATACGGAAGGTGCGTATCGAATGCTCGAATGCAACCCCCGTTATAATGGATCGTCGTACCCGAGTGCCGTTGCACACAAACTTGGCATCCACTCCTGGAGTGCGTACAGCTTTGAGACGCGCTTCCGCTCACTTGGTGACATAGAGCTTGGTGCTCTCGAGTACGATTGTGCGAAAAAAAGCGGGGTGGTGCTCGTAAACTGGGGTGCGGTACAACAAGGAGTGCTTGGCGTCTTGCTTGCAGGCACCCCCTGTCAACAACACGAACTGGCACTGAAACTTCGTGATATGCTCTCGTGAGCGATAGGAGTGCGAACACCCATGCGGTGTTCGCACTCCAATTATTTTTTCTCACACGTGCCTTTTTTCACCCTTCACTATGAACACCCATACGACGCGCCACACATATTCGCTCGCCATTCACGGCGGTTGCGGCATGTTGGCACACAAAGAAATGTATCGCGCACTCCTCAAGGAGGTACTCACCGCTGGCAAAAAACTACTCGCCTCCGATGCGAGTGCACTCGACACTGTCACCCATTGCGTTTCCTTATTGGAAAACGATCCACTTCTCAATGCAGGGCGCGGCTCGGTACTCACTGCGGAAGGTACGGTAGAGATGGACGCGAGCATCATGGATGGACGAGATCTTTCAGCCGGCGCAGTTGCCGGCGTCACGATTGTAAAAAATCCAATCACCCTCGCGAGAGCGATACAACAAGCCGGAGAACATGTGTTCCTAGTAGGAGAAGGAGCACATGCATGTGCGAAAGCGCTTGGCATTCAGACAGAATCAGCCGAATACTTTATAACACCCGCACGTGTTACCCAGCTGAAAGAGGTCAAAGAAAAAAACATAGTGAGTCTCGACCACTCCCAACCACACACCGCTGAGCGAAAGTTTGGCACTGTTGGAGCAGTGGCGTACGATACTACCGGCAACCTGGCAAGTGCCACCTCAACGGGAGGTACAGTGAACAAACGCTTCGGCCGCGTCGGTGACACGCCGATCATCGGCGCAGGAACCTATGCCGACAATACCTCCGGTGCCATTTCTTGTACCGGTATTGGTGAACATTTCCTGCGCACCGTACTTGCCAAAGAAATAGCAACCTACCTGCGAGATGAGCGAGTAACCGCACAAGAAGGTGCAGAACGGGGCATTTCGTACCTGGTAGAACGAGTACATGGGCTTGGTGGAGTCATAGTACTTGACAGGTTCGGCCGATGCGGTACCGCGCACTCCACCCCTCACCTACTGGCTGGGTATATTGAGCACGGGGGCACTATACAAATCATGTAAGCTACAGCTCCGCAAAAAACTTCAGAAACTAATCATCGACATCTATGGTCGGGGCGCTTGTTGTTTCCACATGCACCGGTGTTGTTTTTTTCACAGGTCTGAAGGTGCGCACATGGGGTATGCGTGGAATAGCAACCGACGCGACCGCGGCAATGATGGCAATCTCGTGAAATTCAAAACCGATAGCCATGCCGATGGCGCCGGCAAACCAGATGCTCGCTGCGGTCGTAAGATTTCGAACGGTCGCTCCCTCTTTGAGAATGAGACCGGCACCAAGAAATCCGACACCGGAAACGATCTGTGCGGCGATGCGTGTTTTCGACGCAGGATCAACGTTCATTGAGATAAACGTGAAGAGCGCAGCGCCACAAATGACAAAGATGTGGGTGCTCATACCCGCATCTTTCCCGCGAAGTTCGCGCTCCGCCCCAATCATAGCCCCAAGCACTGTTGCGATACAAAGGTCAACAAGAAATGCAACCACCATCGGGTCGGTAAAATTGAGTGAAAATAATGATTCCATAGACAATGAGTGTACCGCACTTTTTCGCACCTGTCATGGGTATATTTACACATGTGCACCTACCTCGCCGCTCGTCACCCCCGCGCACGTATTCACCACGCTTGTTGCTCAGAATTTCTCACTCGGTAGGTATCTCTTCCCCCGCAATCAGACCCTGTATTTTTGCGAAGATTCACCATTGTCCAACAGGGACGACATGCTCGCCATTTCTTTTTGATGTGCGTGGATGCGTGCAATGAACGCATCGCCCTCTGCGACGGTAATGACCTCGTCTTTTACCAACTCTCTGTACTTTTCCATCTCATAGGTGGGGTCTTCATCGAGATCTAATTTTCCCCATGAGTTCATGATGTGTGCGGCACGTCGCGCAAAGACCTCTTTGAATATCAAATCGTGCTGTGAGTCATCTTTCAAGATTTGGATATTGAACCTGTTCGCATTTATTTCCGTGAACCGAGTACGACCTCGCAGGTAAAAAAGATAGCACACCGCTCCAACCAAGGACCAGAACGGGAGGGACAGTTCGTGTTGTTGCAGAAACACGGGCAGTATCTCCGTAAAAAATCCGAGCGCGATCCACAATATGCCGACATTGCGCAACCATTCATTCTCCTCGGTATAGGTGCGAACATTCTTGGTGATCTCGCCATACGGTATGGTGACCGTTTGCTCAGAATTCTTTGTCTTATAGGTATGGGTCAACTCATCGTCTCCAAACCGCGTGGTGATTCCGATATCGCGCCGACGCTGCACATAGTGATTTTCCATATTGAACCGCAGTATATAGATTTCGCTCGAACAGTCAAACGAAACGTGCACACATATTTATTTCGCCACCCGTAATGAACGGGGTCGGGAAAACAAGGATCCCCACCCCTGCTAGTGATAGCCTTGAAACGGTACATCAATCGGTCAATCGGAATACACCATTGGGGAGCAGTATGTAGGTGGATGAAGTGGTAAAGCACTTTAAGATTGAGAGTACTATTCACAAAACCGGGAGAACGAAGAAGGGGTACTTTTACAACACGCAAACCGTCAACCAATTACACGCCGCTGATTCCGCAAAAGAAGGCGCTGCATATTAAGGAGGTCGAACCTCCTTAATATATCAATTGACACAATTGCAACTGTATATATACTGTATATATGAATACAAAAGTTATATTTAACACAGATAAAAAGCTCAAGGTAGCTGCGATGAAAAAGTCAAAAGAACAAGGCATTACCCTGAGCGCTTTTCTGAACCTTGCCATGCGGGGATTTGTTGACAATGACTACACAATCAAAATGTTGGACCGCGAGATTGCCGTTGCGCGCGAGGATGTTCGTAAAGGTCGTGTGAAAAGCCAAGAGGACGTCTTTGCTGCACTGGGTATTTGATATGTATGGAGTTTATATACACCGCGCAAGCCATACGGCAATTGCAAGCGCTTGATAGAGGTGACCAGAAACGTATTGGACAAAAGATGCGCTTTTTTGCTGAGCAACCAGATCCAATGATATTTGCCAAACCGTTGTCGGGTTACCACGGTATATATCGCTTTCGGATAGGTGCACTGCGAGTGGTGTTTGAAGTGACTGGTACAAAAGCATACGTATTGCTCATCGCTCCGAGGGATAGTGTATATAAGGGACTGTAAGTAGGTGGGAGTAAAAGATTGGCGAGTACAACGTTACGAGTGACGCTCTTGTGACTTGCCGATTTCCCACTTCGTTCATTACAACACGCAAACCGTCAGTCAATTGTACGCACCCCGCTACCATACACTTACTTCTCCCGTATCGTAAACGATCCTCCTTCACTCCGCCCAAAAACTTCAGGAGTGTACATTTCGCTCACTGTCGCAGGCTTATGGCGATACTCGCCCGGTACCAACGCGCGAAGGGTGTATTCATACCTGTACGTACCCGGGCGCACCTCCTCGGCAAACACAAACGCACGATCATCATGTAATTCTTGGTAGGTGACAGGAAACGCACGCGGGCCACTCGTCGGCTCGCCAGACTTCCACCAGGGCTCTTCGGGCTTTTCTATCGCTTCGCCATTTTCGTCAAACGCAAGGTCCCTACTCTCCTCGGTCACGAAACGCATGTTGACGATTTCGAACCCTGCGGGTATGAAGCTCTCAAGCGATACCGCACGTGACACCCGCGGCACTGTGACTGTCACCCGCCCTGTCACGATATCTCCCACCGTCGCTTCTTCGACAAGCTTGCCGTCGCGAGCATGCAGGGCACGCTCGACCGTAAACCCTTCATCGCGCGGGGGCAAAAGCTCTGCCGGAAGCATGTAACGCAACTGCATGTCGTAGTAGATTGTGCCACCACTTGCCGTCGGCTCCTTGCGAAGTGACACGCGCTCGATGCGGTCTCGCACGAATGTGTCGATCGAGAACGTGTGCGTCAGTGCGGAGAGGAGTGTTGCCGGTAGTACGGAAAAACGTGACGCCTCCTGCTCGTTCTTCGCAAGCACTATATCGTACTGTGCCACGTTTTCCTTGCGCACTTCCGCAAGTCGCACCACCGCATCAAGCACACTTGCAGTCGAATTGGTTGAACCCCAGCCACCCTCCTCGCGCACTCCACGCTTGAGCCACCGAAGTGTGTTGTCGAGTGTTGCATGGTGACCGCCACGCTCTGCCACTGCACGCACAAACAGTGCCGTGTTCTTTTCGGTACTCTCATACCAACTGTACGTTTCGTCATGCAGACCCTTCACGTACGCACCGCGAGCATCAATGACCAAGCGATTCTCAAGTGCAGTGAAGAACCGATTGGACAGCTCACTTCGGTAGGGCGCCTCATGCGTCGCGATCGAGAGGTACCCCAAGGCAAGCGTGTTCAAACGCTCCATCGCAAGCGCGTCACTCGCAAGACGCTCGACGCGAACAACGAAGGGGGTGCGATTGGCAAGTGGTACGTAGGGGGACGCGAGAGCGTACACGACCCGTGCAAGCGTGTCTGGATCTTGCAAGAGTAGGTCGTCTTGAGTGATTTCCGCCACAACGTACGCGGCTCCGTTCGCAAAAACGGTATCGGGAACCGTGTACCCCGCATCACGGACGATTGTGAGCGCCGAAAGTACTTCAACCGTGAGATGCACACTCGGTTCTGTGCCCACGTAGAACGAAAAACCTCCGTCGTATCGCTGTCTCCCCAACAATTCACTAAGTCCGGCACGCACCGCGTCATCGCGTGAATACGTTGTTGTCCCGAACACAATAGCATCTGCAATCGAGAGCGCGTCATCTCCAAAAAGCTTGCCGATACGTGTGAGCGTCGAGAGAGACGCGAGTCTGCTTGCGATCTGTTCGCTGCACCCGTACGGGTACTCTGCCATATGCTTTACGACGGAAAGGAGCGACCCAACGAGCGTGGGCTGAGCGGTAACCGTAAGACCGCCCCGCCCCGTAAGCGCGTAACTTGGCACATAGACCGACTCGGTCACCGACGACGCATCTGTCATGCCGGCGGTTGCCGTCACTTCGTACGCCCCGGTAGCACGTATAGGTATGACCCCTTCCACCACGTCTTCTGCATCGTCGGACACAGAGTGGAAGGTGACCACGTGCGTGCCCTCGTCACGCTCGACAGGTGCCTCCGTCGCAAAGTACACCACCTCTTGTTTTCCTGCCGGTACCCGTACAGTACGCTCAGTCGTGTCCCGCACGGTGAGGGTGTCGGACGTGATGTGTGCCCGCACCGTAACCGTCTCGTCGGTATTATTCATGATCTGCATGCCGAGCGATAGGGTATCCCCGGGCACGACGAAGCGGGGACGAATCGGCACCGCCATGAGTCTTTTCTTACTCGTAAACTCAGTGTAGTGCACACCCAAACGGGTGTCCTCCGTCACCCCCAAAGATTCGACCTGCCAGGTGGTCAGATTGTCCGGCAGGGTAAAACGTACGGTCGCCTCACCCGCATCGTTTGTCACCACGCGTGCGCTCCAATACGCTGTGTCCTTGAAGGTGCCACGCTTGCGACGTTCAAGATCTTCACCGCCACCGCCACCCTTAGTACCGGTGGGTATATCCATCTCAACGAGCATGTTTTTGGCACTGTGCGCGGTCGACACCCCGAGAGCCACCCCACCGTAAAAGAAGCTCACCGGGTCTTTCTTCGGGTTTCCAACAAGCGCCAGGACGGAAAGATCAACAACCGCCACAGAAACTTCCGCAGAAACCGGCGCGCCCTTTGCGTCTTTTGCCCGAACGGTAAGCACCACATCCTCACCCGGCAGGTATGCGCGTTTATCCGGTGTCGCCTCGACGGAAAGCGTGTATTCGTCGGTACCCACCGACAGAGGCGTGCTACCGTACTTCACTTCCGGGCCGGGACCGACCAACAAAACGGAGGCATGCACCGTAGGTGTATACGAAGGGAGAAGTGGAATCGACTGACGCACAAAGCCGCCGGTGACCGGAACACTCCAGTGCTGGTAGATGTCGCCCCGTTCCACCGTCACAAGCGCACGACCGCGAGCAAACGGCGACTCCGCGAGAATAGTAGCTTCTTGTCCCGCCTTGTAGGAAGGACGGTCTGCAA
This sequence comes from uncultured Candidatus Saccharibacteria bacterium, assembly GCA_964635195.1. Lineage (GTDB taxonomy): Bacteria > Patescibacteriota > Minisyncoccia > Phycocordibacterales > UBA12088 > UBA12088. The sequence continues at coordinate 29,435 of CAZWNC010000005.1, forward strand.
CAATCGTGAGCGACTCATTGTTCACCGGTCGCACGGAAACATCGCCGTCACCCCACACGTAGAATCTCGTTTCACCGCGCACCGGATTTTTCCGCGCATCGACACGCTCGACTGTCACCACGTAGGAACCGGCTTGTGTAAACGCGTGCGAGAGTGACGCGTTCCCTTTACTGTCGGTACGCACACGCTCAGTCATGACCGGAGTGAGGACTTCTTCCGAGTGCCAGTAGTACCCACCGTCCACTTCACGACGCTTGTAGGACTCCCACGTGGAGCGGGAGACCGTCACAGTAATGTCATCGAGAGCGACGGGGACACCTTGGGTGTTCACACTCTTCACCTGCACCGTTGCCTCCTGCCCCGCCCCGACCATGTACGGCTCGACCTTCGCGCCGAGGTAGTACTCACCCCGATGAACAATAACTGTATTTTGTGCGGCGATTTGTTTACCGCTCCGATCAGTGACGCGTGCGATCACTGTGTAGAGCTTACTCCCCACCTTGTTCGGATTTTCAAACTGTGTGGCAAAATCAAGCGGAAATTCTATCCGAGCAGTCCCTTCGGCGGTGAGCGTTACCGTCCCGCGCGTGATAAACGAATCGCCGTACCCGCACCAATAGCACGAATACCAATCCGCACCGAAGTTGAAGTACTCGTCGGTGTAGCGGTCGAAATGGTAGTCTTGTGCAAGGACCGTATACTCAACCTCCGCATCGGCAACCGGCATGTCGAAATAGTACTGCGCACTGAGGTCAAACTCAGCCGTTTCTCCCGCCATGTACTCGCTTTCCACCGGCTGCACCTCCGCCTTGAACGGGGCAGCAACGTACTCCTCAACCTCAAACCACCCATACCCGTTTTCCGCAGCTTGAATCGAGTACCCACCGAGCGATGCATCCGCAGGCAACGTGACTGTGGCCTCGAAGGTACCGTATCGCGACACGGGAAGCGCCTCGGTATGTATGACCTCACCACGGCTATCGGTAACGGTGAGGGTGGTCGTATACCCTTCGGTCACCCGCCACACTTGATCGAAGCCGACGCGGTCAATCCCGCGCACATGGACGGTATCACCTGGTCGGTAGATGGGGCGATCGGTATAGAGGTAGGTGCGCGACTCACCGCCTTGACTCCATTCATGCATGAGTGTGTCGGTACGCGCCGACACAACAGCGGTATCTCCCCCGAAAGTGATGATCGCCCCGCGCGTGTATTGTGCAGCAGGCATACGCACCACTCCTTCAACGTCGGTCGTACCCTGCGCATGCTGCGTGAGTACGCCGCGGAAACTGTCTTCGTCGGATTTGCCAACATATGAAGTGACTTTTGCTCCGAGAATGGGATCGAGCGTATTCGCCCCGAGCACCCAGTACAAATCGCGAGGGGTCGGTTCGGGAATTCGTGCCGCCGTATCGTTTCGCCACGAGTTCCTGTTTGCACTCTTCTCACCGACAGTTAGGTTTGAAACAGTGAGCAATGTGTGCTCGTATCGCTGTGCATCTTGCTCTCCCTCAGTGCGAAGTGCGGGATGCGTGAAGGTGATGATGTAATGCCCACGCACATCGTCGATATACTCCTTGATATCGAAATGAAAGTAGTTGTTAACCCAGTAGACATCAGGGAGATCAATAGAAAGTACCCGAACCGACTCACACAACGATGCGTCGGGAAACTTGTTGCCCAACTCCATACCATCAAGGACTCGAAGCATCGTCTGGGGAGACACCTTGCACAGGTGCGCCGCTACTGCGGGCAGATTTTCGGTCGCATACAAGAGACGCGTCTTGCCTGGCACGGTCACGTTGTACCACTTTTGCATCGTATGAAAACGAGTGTAAGCGTTCGAAACCGCCTGGGTGGTGAAGCGCACGTCTTTTGTAAGCTTCGCTCCAAAGGCATCCGTAAGCGCAAGACTGAACTCGTACCCGCGTTCGGGATGAAGCCCGTACTCGATCATGGTCTCAAATTCACCGTCGTTGCATGTGTCGTTTTGTCCGTAGACACGGAACGACGGCCGCCACGCGTGGTCGGGATACACAACGTACCCCTCGGTACGCAGCATGTCGCGCAGGGACTCGGGACGCACGAGCGGTGTGTTCGAGCATAGTGCGAAACGCGTAAGCGATGCGGACGTGGTACCTGTGTCGGGTACTGTACGATACAGTACAAAATCTGGTATCGCGCGTATCGGACGCACGATGGGCTCATACGAAAGCACCAGACCTCCTTCCCGCACCACTCGCTCAAACGTCAGTGTCGCTTCCTTGCCGCGCGGGTAAACAGTAGGGTCCACGGTAATGCGAAGCTCATGTTTATTCTCCTCCGTAGCACACGTCCCACTTGCAGGATCAATGACATTCCGCCCATCCTCGGTGGTCTTGCATTGCGTACCGTAGGCAACATGTCGCACGCCTTCGAGAGAAAGACGTGTCTCTTTAAGGTCGACCGGTTCAAAGAACGTGGCGACGAGTTCACCCTCCGGATCAAAAAAAGTCGGCTCAGCAAAATCGGAGCGCTTTGAAACGGCACTCAGTGATGAAAGCACTTCCGGAAGTGTGTAGCTCCACGCAATACTGTTTTCGCTCACAATTCCTCCTTCTGCGGGGTACTGTTTGGGAACGGAGAGCTCATAGAATGCGGTAAAATCCCAGAGACCCTCCCGTCCATGCATGTCTTCCTTAGGCCGTATCCACACCCTCGTCTTATCGACTTGCTTGCCTCCACTGAAAAGCGTGAGTCCGAAAAGTCCGCCTCCTTCCCTTTCCACACTCGCGTACGAGACGAGCGGCTCGATCTCTTGACCGTTCTTACGAAGCTTTACCTCTCGGGCGGTCCGCGCAAGATCTACCTCTTGATTGAAGACGACTTCAAGCGGCGAATCGAAATGAACCGTGCTTGGCGGCGCCTCGAACTTCAGAGTCCGCGTGGTAAACGAGTGGGTAAACCCGGGTACTCCAACGCCATCAAGCGAACGAAAGCCCTCGTTCACGGTCACGGTGTAGTGGGTCGCACGGACAAGATCTTCCTCGGGAGTAAACTGCAAAAGACGGGTACTCTTCCACTGCCATGTTCCGGGCACGGACGGCTCAAGGCGAACAGGCACCTCTTCATCGTCCATGACCGCGCGCGTCGAGAGAGGTACCATAGGGCGATTGAAAATCACGGAGATCTCCGTGTCTTCATGCACCTCCGCATCAGCACTTGGCAGAATGGAAACAATGCGCGGATCGTCCGCAACCAAAAAATCCGCACTGAGCGTGCTCTCCCCTTGTGCAAGTGCCACCCCGTAGTAGGAGCCGATCGTGAGCGGCTCTGCCGGCTGAAAACGCATAACCCGCTCCTGTTGTGAAGCGACGAACGTGCCCTCTATGTCAGGCGTGAACGTAACGGCTTGTTCGGAACCGGCCGAAGTGCCTTCAGGCAGCACAATCGAAATCGCCGCACTTGCCGAAACACTTTCCGGCACCAGACGGTAACTTTCACTATAGGCATACCATGCAGGCTCCTCCGGCAGGTATGCGTACCAAACAACACCCGATCCAACCACAAGAAACGCCACCCCGGCAATACGTGCGGTACGCGAGGGGCGAAAGGTGGAGACCTGTGTCCACACATGTCGCACCCATGAAGCAAACTTGGCGCGTACTTCCATGAGTCGCGCTCGGGTACTCGCGACATTCGTACGTTCCACATTTTGTATTTCCTCCTGCTCCATATAAGCAGCATACACCCGTACACAGCATCACCACAACACGCACGCAGGAAACGGAACAACCTCCCGAGCGGGAGGTTGTGTTATCGCAATGTAACGTACTGAGTATCGAGAAGCCTAGCGCACCTCCACACCCATTGATCGAGCGGTGCCTGCGATTATCTTCATTGCCTGCGCAACGTCAGTGGTATTGAGGTCTTCCATCTTTTCCTCCGCGATTGCGCGCAACTGTTCAGTGGTCAGTGTGCCAGCCTTCGATGTCACATTCTTTCCCGATCCCTTTTCTTTGCCGATCTTTTTAAGAATGAGATTGCTTGCGGGAGACTTTTTACAGATGAAATCGTATGAACGATCATCATAGACGGATATCACGACAGGGATAATGCTCCCCATCATGTCACGCGTCGCCTCGTTGAACTTGTTCACAAAATCACCGATATTGATACCGGCCTGTCCAAGTGCAGGACCGATGGGGGGCGCGGGATTCGCCTTCCCTGCGGGAATCTGCAACTTCACTTGCTTTTTGATGACCTTTTTTGCCATAGTGGAGTGATACTACCTTAAATTCTTCGTACTTGCAAGAAGTCGAGCTCGACGGGTGTTTCGCGTCCAAACATGGGCACAAGCACCTTGACCTTGCCACGATCTTCATCAACTTCACCAACCTTTCCTTCGAGCTCCTTGAATGGGCCATCGACCACGACCACTGCATCGTCCACCGCGAGATCAATCTTATGTTTGACGGTATCGGAACGCATTCGCTTGAAAAGGATATCGATTTCTTTTTGCTCGAGAGGTACCGGATCGACACCGGAGCCCACGAAACCGGTCACTCTTGGGGTATTACGCACCACATACCAGCTATTCTCATCAACCACCATGTTTACAAGGAGGTAGCCCGGGTAAATCTTTTCCTCTTCTTCCACACGCTTACCCGCCTTGATTTTGATCTTTTTTTCAGTTGGTACGACGACATCAAAAATCTTGTCTTCCATACCCATGCTTTCAATGCGCTGCTTCAAGTTGCGCTGCACCGCCTTCTCGTATCCGGCATAGGTGTGTATGGCATACCAACTTCGCCCATCGTTTTGTTGCGTACGATCTTCCATAAGGTGTCTGATGAATTAATAGACCACTTAGTTCACAAGGAACTGAAGGCCTTTGGTAAAGACTACATCAAGCAGACCGAGATACAGGGATGTAACAACCGAAATAAGCACAACCAGTATTGTATACATGATTGTTTGACGTTGGGTCGGCCAGCTCACGTGCTTCAGCTCCCCGCGCGTATCGTGTAAGTAGTTGATGAATCGCTGCATAGTAGCTTTGTATATCGTACCACAATAATGACATTCGAACTCTTCTCTTCGTCTTTAAAAAACCGCCCCGCGGGGCTGATGTATGTACATAGTACGCCATGCGTATGCCTCTGTCAATGGTGGATTTTGCGACGCCCACACCGCACAGATACTTTGACGATGTGCGGAATCCTGAAGCAAACACGCGAGCTCTAGATGCAACGCAAAAACCGGGGTGTGACCCCCGGTTTGAACTTAACCATTCCTCCCCATCTTCACGAGTGTGTAGACGAACGAGGTTCCTTTGGGATCAAACCATGATAGAGTGGTAAAAAATACCGCATTGATCCACTGAACGAAACGTGCATCCGTGTCAGGAGTCGTGATGAATATCTTTGCAGGGTTTCCAAGCTTCCAGAGCTTTGAAACCAAAATGACCGTTTTTGGTATTTGATATTCAGACCCCACGAAGACCAGCTCGTCCGGCACAACACCCCTCTCCTCGAGCAACGCTTGTGATTTAGTGATGTTCTCCGGAGTTGTTTTTGATGCCGTCTCCAAAAACACCGTTACCTCTTTCTCAAGATTTCTCTCGCATAAGTATTCCTCGAGGTCTCGATACGCCACCAAGGCTTCCGCGGCGTACTCTGCTCGAGTTTGACCGCCCGAGATAAGAAGGTATGGATGCTCTCCTCTACGTACGTGATTCACCGCAGCCAGCAGACGTTGATGAAAATCAACACTGATTGCGCCATTTTTTTCGAGTTTGGCGCCAAGGACGACTATGACCTGTATCACCTTACCTCCTACCGATACACATTGAAACTATGTATATTATACCACATTTACATATAATTGCAATATTTTTGCACGGGTACTTTGAGGACTTGCTTGGAGCGGCACCTTTACCGCAAAACACAACGGGGCCTTCGCCCCGTTGTGTGTCCTTTTACCCAACTGTCATGCACTACCTACCGTATCTCATAGGTAACTTCGACCGTGCTCACAAATCGGTTTTCGCCGGTCGGGACAACTGCGGCGGGCGCAGGTGCCATCGCAGCATCCACCGATTGTTCCGAATACATCATTTTAGCGTACGGCATAGGGCGATCGCCTGCACTTTCATAAAAACCAACAATTCGCACGACAGAAACCCCGAGCTCTTTCGCAAGCTGCTCAGCCTTTTTCTTTGCATCCTCAATGGCGAGCTTGCGCGCTTGTGTACGGAAACCTTCTTCGTCCGCAAGCGTAAAGGAGATGTTGCTCACCGCGGTCGCACCTTTTTCACTCATAAGTGTCAGTAGCTCCCCTGCTGTGTCCAAAGCACGCACCTTTACTTGAAAGCTTTGTTCAAGCGTGAAGCCGGTCTGCACCTGCTTTCGATCACAAGGATACGAAACACATGCCTTTGGTTGCCATTCGTACTTTGGTTCAACACGATACGACACAGTTTTAATGTCTTGTTCATTGACACCTTTTTCCTTGAGTGCCGAAACGAGTTCAGTCACTTTTTCAGTCGCCGTGCGCTGCACCTCACTTGCGGTCGCACCCTCACGCATGACCGTAAAATCGAACTGGGCAGTATCTGGTATTGCGAACACCTCACCTTCCCCCGCGATACTGATCGTAGTACTGGGAGCAACACCACCTCCTATAAAGCGATATTCCTTAAGCGTGTTTATGGTCTGCGCGAACAAGAAAGCGGCAAGAAGTACGAGCACGAGCGTAATCGAGCCCTGCAATCGAGTGCCCGGCCAAACTGCCTGACCACAACATGATCCGACACTTTCTTTTTTTTCACTTGGTTTTGTTTCCATACCTGCATGAGACTTATCTTATAATGTAGGACTTACGCATTTGGATGAAGTTCGCGAAGCCAAGGAGCAATACCGACGAACAATATCGAGACATATTGTAAGTCGGTTTGCCACGCGGGCGGCAAAGAAATTCGCCACATGCGTAAGCCCTATAATGGATAATGCCTCACGCAGTATACCACGCCCACTTTATGTACTAGAGATAGGGAAGCACTGTTTCCGTCATGTCAACTGCGTCGAAGAGTCTGAAAAACCACTCGGTAAGCACCGTATGTCCCAAAAGCAACCAGAGTCCCATGATGATAAGTATGACACCACCCACTATCGACACGACGCGCAAAAAAGGTGCTATCGAAGCCACAATCCGTGATGCCTGTGTAAATCCCGCCGCAAGGGCAAGGAACGGCACTGAGAAACCCAGTGAAAAAATGGCGAGTAACATGGCACCTGTCGCCACTTCCCCTGTCGTACCCGCGTACGACAGCACTGAGCCAAGTACCGGCCCACTACATGGAGTCCAACCAATCCCGAAAGCGGCACCGAGTATGAATGACGCGGGTCGCGAACCGACGGTAAAGAATGCGGGTAATCGCAACCTTCTTTCCTTGAGAAGCAACGGTAAACTGAACGCGCCCAGCATGAACACCCCGAAGAATATAACAAACACCCCTCCAATAATGCGCAGCCACTCACGGGCCGGCGTCAAAAGTGAGCCAGCAAAACCCGCAAGCACTCCCATGAGTGAGAAAACGAGTGTGAATCCCAGCACGAACAGGAGTGCGTTCAGAAAAATCTTACGCCTCGCTGCCTTTGAAACCCCCGCCGCAAGCTCATGCTGGGTCAATCCACTTAAGAAACCTATGTACGCCGGAAGAAGTGGCAACGTGCATGGGGCAAGAAACATCAAATTCCCTGCAAAAAATACAGAGGCGAGAAAAAAAGGTGTGATGGACTCCATATGATGATGTTCAATGTTTTTCTTGAATACGCTCGACCACCGAACGCATCTCTTCAAGACTCATGGGGCCATGTACATGCTCCAAAACTTCACCGCGCGGTCCGACAAAAATTGTTTCGGGCATGTTGTACCCTCCGATTGTTCTGAAGTATGTGTCCTCTGCGTCATACGCAAACGTAAGCTCACTTGCAAGCCCTATATCTCTCAAGAATGCGCGACCGTCGGCTGGATTTGTGTCACGATTGAGTGCGACCACCTTAATCACACCCTCAGACTCACGCTCGAGTGTGACAAGCGCAGGAAGTTCCTCCCGACTGTAAGGACTCCAACTCGCCCAGAAATGCACCACTCGCACCGGTGCCTGTATGTTGGTAAATACCACCTGCTCCCCTTTTTCGTTTGGAAATGAGAAATCCGGCATGTACACGTATACTGGCGAATCCTGTTCGCGCAGACCATGCAAGAAAGTCCCGGAGGTAAAATACTGGTACCCGCCAAACACCAGTGCAAGCAAGAGCACCCCACCCGCAAAGAGATATGCGCGAGAACGTGGGGTGCTGCGTGTACGCATACGGAACGTTAGCTTTCCAAGGACTTGAGGGCGCGCTCGATCGAAAGGGTAACATTCTCTATCGGTAACGCTCCTGAAACCTTAACCATATCGCCCTTACGAGTGAGTATCACACTGAACGGCGTGCCGTTGCCACCAACCTCTTGCATGTTCTGTGAGTGTTTGGCAATGAGGTCATCGTACTTGTCAGATGCAGCACACGCTTTGAAAGCCTCCTCGTCTGCACCGAGCTCGATGGCCGTCTTGAGATGCCATGCCTCACCCAGCGACGATTGGTTTTTAAGTGCAAGATCGGTGTACTTCCAAAACGCCTCTTCACCGGCAAGCTCTGCGATACATTCACTCGCAATAGCCGCTTCCTCGCCGCCGGGCTGAAATGGTGTATGTCGATACACCCACGCGACTTTTCCTTCGTACATTTCGAGCACTTTCATGATCGTGTCATGGAACCTCCCGCAGAAACCACACCGGTAATCAGAGTACTCTACGAAGAATATGTCCGCGTCCCGTTCACCGTACACGTGATCTTCCTCCGTCACCGGTAAAACCTCCGCTTCAAGCATGCGCCCACCCGATGCAGTGGACGGACCGCCAAACGCTGAGTCACCGGACATAACGACGGCACCTGCTATCAGTATGCCCGCGGCAAAGACCGCCAGAGGGGTCAGGTATGGGTTGGGAGCGGGCGAAAAAGGTGCGGATTGCTCCACCTTTACAGTGCTAGAATCGGTTGTCTGTTCAGTATTCATACTATTTAATAGCTATAAGTAATATATGTTACACACGAACGAATGCCACACTAACGAACAGGGGCGACCTCGCTCGGACGATCGAAATGAACGCCCTCTGCAGGAACGTCCTCAAACTCAATGGTGCAGGCACCATTACTTCCCCCCGTGCAGGCATTCTTAATTTCCTCACCCCACAACGACCACACGCCCAAAAGCAGGAAGGCGCTTAGTAGTGCGGCAATACCCCACAATACTCTTTTGGTCGCATGCGGATGTGCGTGTTCATGACCCAGGCTATCGGCACCACCGATTCCCTCTACAACACGCTCGTCTTTTTGTTCCTCACCTTCAATCGACATGTGTCTATTGTACCCTACATATGGCGCAAGGTGAAATTACCAGAGGTTATGACAGTAACGCTCTGTGACCTCTTTACACAAAGACATAGGCTATGTGTAAGAATACATGATATAAAACGTCGAAAAGAATATACGAGGATATATGCGACACATTATTGCCACCAACATCATGACCGGAACCATAGCTTTCTCGCTTATGGTTATGTTTGTACTCCACTTTGCAGCAGCATAGGACGTGCGTGCTTGCTTTTTTTTCTTTTTGCCTCATGCTAGAGGCAGGATTTTGAAAGGTTCATAAGAGGTCTGCCATGATCAAAATTATGCCTGTAGCCACGTACAATGGCGTTTCTACAACATATGTTCTACTTAAACGTGGAGCATGCTACTACCCCGGAATGTCGTGCAATCACCGTACACTTAGAGTCATGTACGGTACTGGCGAATATGAGACCAGTCATACTTCCGGTATCATGCTTTACGAGCCTGGAGTATTCTTGTGTATCAAAACGGGTGCCTGTCATCCATTCATGGTCGCACGTAACAACACGTGGCTCGAGGCACGAGACCACCTTTCCCCGCCCACAACCACACGACATGCGACACTGAGGTATCTTGGGACACAAGATGGAATCACAACACTCCATATGGTGCTGCGGACTGTACAGCATGGTAATCCGGTACCGGAAAACCGCAGTTGTCACATACTCGACGGATCGGGCATGTTACGTATTTTCACTGGTGATTCATTGTGCGAGACTGCATATAAAACAGGCATGCACGTGCTCCTGCCCAGAGGGTGGAAAGTTGATACGTTCCCAAACAGAGCATCGTTACTTGAAATACGTCAGTACGAACCGCACATTTTCGATTGGGTCGAGCGAGACCTTTCAACCCTACGTTACCATTGAGGTAGCAAAAACCCGACCGGAGTGTCGGGTTTTTTAAACACACCGAAGCACTCTCGACCCCGGCTCGCCTGTTCCTCCTTGCGTCGGAACATGGCTGTGCCTTTCGAGCCCCGACACACCATGCGCAGGCATGGTGCTGTAGGCACCCAAACAAAACGCCCTGTTTGGGCGTTTTGTTTTTGGGGTGCCTACCGGTTTGTCGGTCACGAGTTGCTAAGTATTTCTCCTCACACTGTTCGGGAAATACTAAGCACTCTCGACTCCGGCTCGCCTGTTCCTCCTTGCGTCGGAACATGGCTGTGCCTTTCGAGCCCCGACACACCATGCGCAGGCATGGTGCTGTAGGCACCCAAACAAAACGCCCTGTTTGGGCGTTTTGTTTTTGGGGTGCCTACCGGGGCTCGAACCCGGACTAAGGGCTCCACAAACCCTGGTGCTAACCATTACACCATAGGCACCATGCGTGGACAGTGTGCATTGTGACACACTTTCAATAGTATTTCAATTGAACACGCTGGGCTATTAAGACATCCCGAAATAAACTGGGAAACTACATCGATTCACACGACATGTATTTTTCTATTGATCCATCCCCTGCTGTCAGAGTTCCGGTCATAAACCTTCGATAACCGGGGTCGCAAGTCGGCATGTTGTTGACGCACTTGATCGGAGCTTGCATGACCTCACCTCTTGGCCCGGCACATGAACGAAGGGTTCCATCTGCATTCTGAACAAGAATGGCGCTGCCGTACAGTCCGCCTCTGCGAGGACTTACGACCGATGCAGTACTCATGGATTCACAAGAATAGTACTTGTACGTGAGTGTTGCCGATGCGCTTATAGACCCTGTAGATATACGACGAAAACCGCTGGCACATACCGGGATTTTGTTTGAGTCACAGGACGTGAAGGGGTAACCAAGAGGATTGCCGTTAGTACCGCCACAACTCACTGTCACACCGTTACTAACCGCCACCATAGCCGCTCCGTATAGTTTTGCTTTTTCTTTTACGAGAGGTTGGGAATTTTCTTGCGTTACACAACTATAGGTCGTGTAGGCGCCTGCCGAATCAGGCACGTTCCCGGTCACAACGAGATTGAATCCGTCCGCGCAGGAAGGCTGGGTATTGGTACACTGTGCAGGTACATTCAAAAATCCGGCCCACATATCTCCTGACGGGATGGGACCTTTACAATACCCACTTCGCACCATCATGGTACCAAAGAGCGACTGCGTATCGTACGGCCCTGCGTAGGACGATTGGTCTTTCAAAATCTGGCTTATTTGTGCATTTGCGAGAGTTTTGTCCACCCCTTTATCGACCAATTTTACGTACGTTCTTGTTCCGTACGGGTACGATTTTGCAGCACTGTTCCACGTCCAGGTTGTTAAGTAATTTGAGCCGGGTGCTTGTGTAAGATCTTCATCAAGATACAGTTTTCGTATCGCATAAAATGCCGGTTCGGAATAAGTAATCTGAAAAGAGGCTAGCGTCGATAAGTTACCTCTATCGACGTAGGTGTCTTTGTGCATATCGACAACACTCGAGAGCGCCCACACATCTTTTTTGTAGAGACGCGCAAGTTTCCTGACGACTCTGTTGACAAGGCGGTGCTGCTCATGCCCATACTCACCCCAGTTATTGTGCGTAACGATACGCTTTGTGGTTGCTGCACTGATATATGGTGCCAGCATCATTTCCAACGCAGCTTCAGAAATAAGTGCTTGTCGAGAAACGAGATTTTTTTTGTACGTCGCTATGTACGTTCCCACGTCCATCGTTCCATATAATTTTAACCACTTTGCACTATATGCGTACGTCGATGGAGTTTTATTCACAATATTCACATGGAGTGGCGTAGCCGGCATTGCGCTCAATATGAACTTTTGGGCTACACCCCAAAACGGAAACATCCAAAGCACGTCGTCATCCTGATGTGCAAACACGAGCAGTGTTCCTCCATCTGAAAATTCTGTCGGCAAAACGTTATCTTGTACATTGACGCGAGCGCCTAAAGTAATTTTTACATTTTCATAGAAACCCAGAGCGCCATCATACTGCACAAAAAAATAAGCCGCCCCGAGTACTATCGGAATTCCGATAAGCATACTCGCCCACCACTTACGACATGGATGTTGCGATATGAACGCCAGACTCAAGGCCTCTTTCATGGTATAAAAATTATATATTTCTTTAATAAGAGTAGTTTTATTATAACTCTCTAAGAGAAAGTCCGTATGGCATACACCCCCTTCACTGTGGACAGAAGAGAGCGGGTGTGCTGGATACGAGCTACGTAACACCCGGTATGCGTATTCTGCAAAGCGCCTTGGAAAACCTAACTTCCCAACCTTGGAGAGAGGTTGTGTGATTTTCTCCTACCATTATAGACCTTCCCGTAGGGTATCTGCAGACCGACACGGTTGTACACTGTGGTGACCTCTTAACCGGTGATGTGACGTACAGCGTAGGATGTGTTGATTATCGGTCGTATTGGAGCGAATACACCGCACAATGGAACAAGGGGCAAGAAGCGACTTGCGAGAGTTTGGAAACACTCACGAGCCGTATGCCGTTTACAGTTCATGAAGTGCATCCCGACACGGGCAACGAATTTATCAACTACCATGTACAGACGTGGGCAAAGAAGAAAGGATACAACCTCACTCGGAGTGAGCCGTACAAGAAGAACGACAACATGTGCATCGAAGAGCGAAATCACACCATTCCCCGTACCGAGGTCGGGTATGCACGCATTGATGACCCCGCTCTTGTGCCACTCGTTTCGGAGATACTCAAAGTCGCCTGTACCTACCGCAACCACTTCCGTCCCGTGCGTCGTATGACGAGCAAAGTGCGTGTTGGAGCGAGATGGAAACGTTCGTTCGAGAAGGTTGCACAAACACCGTATGCGCGGGTGCTCACACAAAAGGATGTACCCGAAGAGGTGAAGGCGAAACTGCGTGCCGAACATGAGAAACTGAACCCCGTGGTGTTGAAACGAAAGCTTGATACACTGAAGAAGGAGCTCGGGAAGAAGCTTCGTACGAGGCGTATTATGAAGTAATAACTGCGTGCGGGTCGGTAACCGAATTACTGACTATACGAAGGGGGTTCGGTAACCGTTACTTATTAGCTATAACGTACTTATGCCAGTAATTTTAATACATGGGCGTGCCAAATAGGAACTACGTAACACTTGTTATGTATGTTCTATGGAGTACCCTTGCAAAAAAGCAATTCCTGAGCCGAGAAAGGAATCGAGTAATTTATTGTGAGATTGTATATTAGCAATATGGAAAGACGCTCTTGAAACAACTCCTCACGCAAGGCACGTTGGTGCCTTGCTTCCTGGGCAAAAGAAAAGACCCTCATCGGGTCTTCATCTTTTGTGCCCAGGAGAGGAGTTGAACATTACATGTTCAGTACACCTTGTGGACCTTTTGCTTCGTCCTGCGGGACTTGCAAAACGTCTCACAAGGTTTTCAACTCCTCACGCAAGGCACGTCGGTGCCTTGCTTCCTGGGCAAAAGAAAAGACCCTCATCGGGTCTTCATCTTTTGTGCCCAGGAGAGGAGTTGAACCTCCACGAGCTTGCGCTCACTACCACCTCAAGGTAGCGTGTATACCAATTTCACCACCTGGGCAAACGGGCAAAATAGATAGTACCGCCATATGACTATTTTGTCCAACATTTAAAAACAACCCGCCGTACGGCGGGTTGTTTTGTGTTTAGTCTTTTTTAGATTCTTCCGTTGGTGTCTCTTCAACTGCAGGGGCTTCCGTTTCTGTGGATGCTTCCTCTGCTGGGGATTCTTCGATTGTCGCCACCTCTTCCGTCACATTCTTTGCCGCTTCCTCTTCCGCAATCTTCGCCTCTTCTGCCGCCTTTTCTTCCGCTACACGCTTTTCCTCCTCAATACGAGCGGTCTCGACTGCTTCAGCTTCTTTCACCACTCGCTCCTTCTCTGCAATATCAGACTCGATAGACTCACCGACCACGAACGCGTTACGCATTGAACGACGAATGACCTTAGCTGCCTTTTCGCGGATGTAGTAGAGCTTGCTCTGACGCACCTTTGTGCGTTTGACAATCTCAATCTTGTCAATCATGGGGCTATAGAGAGGAAATGTCTTTTCGACACCTACCCCGCTTGCGACCTTGCGCACAGTAAAAGTACCTCCTGCTTCATTACCGTGCTTCACGGTAAGTACGAGGCCTTCGAATATCTGGATACGTATTTTGCCCTTTTCTTGAATCTTTTGACTCACGCGCACAGTATCACCGGAACGAATGTCCAGGTTTTTGCGAGCGTCTACATTTACCGGGGAAATGATTGCTGCTGTCTGCATAGTGGCAGGTACTGTACCATGGCAAAGCGGCGAACGCAACTTTTTTGCCACCCACAGAAATCGCAGTCACTGCCCACATGACTATACTCTTGACGTACAACATGAGTACAGTACAGTAAAACAAGAAGTTTACATACAGTAAAAACACGCAAAGGGGAGGTGTGTCATGGGATTCAACGTCTGTACTGAGAGGGTCTACAAAATGCTGTGCACCCTGCGTGATGTCGCACATTTTCCGCAACCAAAGCGCTGGAGCAAGTACTCGGGAAGTTACTTTTGTATGCAAGAATCAGACCCAAGGGTCTATGCCCCCACTCTGAATGAACTGACCGTATTCTTGCAAAAGATTGGGCGAGAATCGTTCAGTGTTTCACAATGCGAGGTGAGCATACAAAGACATCATACCGGACATCACGCGATGCTGAGCGTGCACAACCGACTCCAGAAAGATACCGTCGGATATGGTGAACAGCCGGAACTGGCATGTATTGACCTGATCATTGCATACGCTCGCAAGCAAAGAGTGTCAGGTGGTGGTGAAGTGGTCCCATTGATCCAGAAAAAAACCGCGACTCCACCACCCCCTAAACCTATCGATTCCTCCAACGTACGACGCATGCGTTAGGTTCGTCACGGGAAGTAAACCAGTATGAGCCCCTCGAAGGGCTCATATTTTGTACATATCTTTTTTTTCACACACCAACGTGTGACTCGGCACACAAAAAGTCATCCGGCAAGGGTGCCTCAAGAACGGTACGGGTGCCATTTGGGTGCGTAAAGGTAAGCATGTGCGCATGCAAGGCCAGACGACAAAAACCCAGCGCGGGCTCACGTTTTGGGGCATAGCGCGTATCGCACACAAGCGGGTGACCAATCGCTTTCATGTGGACACGTATCTGATGCGTACGACCGGTCTTTGGCTCAACGGAGAGATACGAAAAACCATCACGAACAGCAAGTACAGTGTAACGAGTAATTGCGGGACGCAGTACCCCACCCGCATCCTTTCCCGCAGACCACAACCGAAAGTCCTTGCGCGACCTACCGATAGGACGATCGATAGTGCCATGCACCTCGCGCACAACACCCCACACAAATGCGCGGTATTCTTTTTCCATGGTACGTTCTTTGAATTGGGCTTTCAAAAACGCGTGCGCCTCCTGTGTCTTTGCAAGCAAGATGACACCGCTCGTGTCTCTATCCAAACGATGCACTACCCCGGGGCGATCTATCACAACCCCATTCTGAAGACGCATACTCTCCCCCACCCCAACCATGTGCGGACGTGTGGCACGAATCCAGTCGGTAAGGATGTGTTCCTGGAAACGACCATCTTCGTGCACCGCCATACCTACCGGCTTGTTGATTGCAAGCACCACATCGTCTTCGTATATAATCTTAGGTTCCATAAAAAACGAGTTTTCATCACCACACCTCCGAAACCATAACTACCTTCCGTGACGACGTTCTCGTGAAGCGCAGTCAGTAAGTACACTGTCGAAAAGTTCTCTCGAAAAATCAGGCCAATGTTGCTCGAGGAAAAAGAGTTCGCTGTAGACACTCGCCCATGTGAGAAAGCCGGATAACCTGCGTTCGCCACCGGTACGAATAATAATATCGGGATCAGGCATGCCAGCAGTCCACAATGCATTGGAAAACTCACTTTCTGTAATCACTTTCTGTTCTTGTTTCAATAACACATTCACGGCGTCCAGTATCTCCGCCCTCCCTCCGTAACTCACACAAAGCCACACGTGGTGTACCGCGTCCACGGGATTTGTGGCATGCATTTCCGCAACCATACGCTGCATGTCTTGCGGCAGTCTATTCACCTGTCCCACCAAGTGCACTGCGGTGCGCTCTTTTCTGATACTTGTGAGTTCGTTCGCAAGCACTTTACGAAAAAGATCCATAAGATAGGAGACTTCTTCTGCAGTCCTGTTCCAGTTTTCCGTAGAAAATGCATACACGACCAAATGCCGCACGCCAGACTCTCGGCACCATGTGGCAACCTCCTTAAGTTTTGCATACCCAACTCGATGCCCTTCGATTTGCGGGAGACCGCGCTCACGCGCCCACCGACGATTACCATCCATAATAATACCAACACAGGTAGGTGCTTGTGATTCCATGACGTAGTGGGTATGTATCGTTGTTTACGACAGCACGTATTACACGAGACGAAAGTCTTCAAATATACGTTCAGGCTCATCAGTCCATTCATCATACACACCTGTCACAAGAGCGCCCGCAGGCCCACGTGCCACATGTTGCATGAAGACTTTTAGGACACCATACTCGCCTTGCGCAAGAACTTCAACGGAACCGTCCGGAAGGCTCGCTACAAAACCAGTGATATTCATTTCAATCGCAATGTTTCGTACAAAATCCCGAAAGGTAGGACCTTGCACGCGGCCGGACACAATGCAGTGAAGTTGGGAACGAGAACTCATCATATAGCTTCTACACTGTATCACAAAACACCCACCATTCCAGCGCCAACCTGCCGACATATTGCATATGTGACACAAACATGGCATGCTTGTCCTGTCGCGCGCTTAGCTCAGTTGGTAGAGCGCCTCGTTTACACCGAGGATGTCAGGGGTTCGAGTCCCTTAGCGCGCACAAAACAAACGAGAGAAATGCGAAGCATTGCGCGAGTATTGTTTTGCAGCGCTAAGGGACTCGAACCGAGCGCCGGCGAAGCCCGCGAAGCGGCGGCGCGAGTGGGGGTCGAGCGAGTGAGGTTTTTTATAAGTGGCACGAAATAAAAAACCCACGAGAGTGACCGAGTCCCTTAGCGCGCACCACAAGGGTACTTCCATTTTCACCGCAAGGGCACTCCTTGTTTTCTAATTCTCCGCCTGGGAGCGGATCATAAGAAAACAATGTCGCATAGTCGCTGCGCTCCTTGAAAATTAGGTCGCAC
>CAZWNC010000005.1:47172-59009 GCA_964635195.1 uncultured Candidatus Saccharibacteria bacterium
CACAAGGGTACTTCCATTTTCATAGTCGCTGCGCTCCTTGAAAATTAGGTCGCACCACAAGGGTACTTCCATTTTCATAGTCGCTGCGCTCCTTGAAAATTAGGTCGCACAAAACAAACGAGAAAAATGCGAAGCATTGCGCGAGTATTGTTTTGCAGCGCTAAGGGACTCGAACCGAGCGCTGGCGAAGCCCGCGAAGCGGCGGCGTGAGTGGGGGTTGTCATTGCGGCATGACTGCCGGTAACTCAGGCCGTACTCACTTCCCTTTTCAGTGCAGCAAGGTTCTGGTACAGCACGTACCGTGGTATGAGACCCTGCTTTTTTAAGCGTTCACGCACATTAAACTTTGCATTAATAAATGAGAGTGTTGCACCTCGCCCGGTAAGGTCGTGCGCGAAACGTTCCAACATTTCCGCTCCCGCCGAATCGACATAATTGACACCACTCATATTCAATACGCACCGCACTACAGTTTCATGTTCGCGTCTCTCATGTTCAGCGAGCAACGCTGACAACCTTTCATGCACCACATCACAATTCATGTATACGAGTGACATATCAATACGTGCCACCACTGTTCCCGGGTAAAGAATCACGTCGTTGTTATGCGCAAGGGCGCGCAATGAACCGGTAGAGGTACACTCCCCCACCTCACACACATCGGCAAACATGACGTGTCGCACGAAAAGAGCGAATGACAAAAATACACCAACAAAAATTGCAAACTCGAGTTCTATGAACAGTGTCGAAAGAAATGTGACTACCAATATCATCGCTTCAGTTTTATCATGCTTTACGATGTGTCGGATATGCGCCACATCTACAATGCCCCATGCGACAAGAAAGAGCACTGCCGCCATTGCAGCAAGTGGCATATACACCGCAAGAGGTGCTACAAAGACCACAAGTAATGCGAGTATGGCTGCTGCAAAAACCGACGCGAGAGGTGTTTGCGCACCCGCCTCAAAATTGAGACCACTCCTGTTGAAACTTCCGCTCGAAGGATAGGCGGAGAAAAAACTTCCAACGATGTTTGAGAGACCCTGTCCGATGAACTCCTGATTCCCACTGATGAGCTGACCTGAACGAACCCCGATCGAACGAGCGATAGCAACAGCTTCCGTGAGACCCAGAAGTGTAATTGCGAGTGCCGAACCAGCAAGCATGCGTACCGTGTCAAAATCGAACACAGGAAACGAGAGTGGTGGCAACGTATGCGGAAGAGCCCCAATGGTCACGATTCCCGTATACGCAACACCATATCGCATGTTAAGAAACACACCCACAAGACTACCCAAAATAATCGCCGGTATCATGTACGGCACACTCCGAACGAAACGACGTGTCAAAAGCCCCACCAGAAGAGTCACTGCAGTAATAAGTACAAGAAACGGATTTGCAAGATCGAGGTTCGAAAAAACATGCACTAACGTTTCTGAAAAATGCGCACCTTGTGGCACACTCACACCGAGCGCATGCTTGAGCTGACTCGTCGCAATGAGTATGGCAGCTCCTGCGGTAAACCCCACAACCACCGTCGGCGATATGAGTCGCACAAGCGTGCCGAGGCGGAACATTCCCAAACCAAGCTGCAGTACACCAACCATAAACGCAAGTGTAATCGCGAGCGCGACATACTGCCCGCTTCCCACGGCCGCAAGAGGTGTGAGTGATGCGAAGACGACGAGCGAGATCGCGGTCGTAGGTCCCGACACCAAATGCCGAGACGAACCCCAAAGCGCAGCAATAGCAGCCGGCATCATAGCTGCATACAGGCCGTACTGTGGTGGCAGTCCTGCAATGGTTGCAAAAGCAACACCTTGCGGCAGTACGACAATGGCGCCGATACAGCCCGCGATTGCATCCTTACGTACTACGCGTGCGTTTACCGTACGCATCCACCCCAAGAATGGGACATATCTTTGTAAGCGAGAGTCTAAGTGCATCATAACCATGTAACAAAACAAGCAGTATAGTACCACCAAAGCATAGGAATACGATAGTGTGGTGATGTACGTACACTGCAAGGAGGTGCGCCTCGCCAAAACACACCAAACACTGCAAGATGCAACGTGCCTCATTTTCACGAGCTTTTTACAATACCAGAGAAAAGTACCTGTTGAGCCTAGCGGTAGTATGGTACTGTGCTGTGTATGCGAAAAAATATCAAGACATATTTCTTGCGACCGATACTCGCGTCGGTTTTTTTGTTTGGATGCACCCTGTACGGCTTCGGACTGCAAGCATTCTTCCTCGTCGTCATACTGTCAGTACTTGAGGTGACTCTGTCATTCGACAATGCTGTTGTGAATGCACGCATCCTAAAAAACATGTCGCCCGTATGGCAAAAGCGATTTTTGACGTGGGGCATTCTTCTTGCGGTATTCGGCACCAGATTCGTACTCCCTATCCTCATCGTCAGTGTCGCGGTATGGGCCTCACCACTTTACGTGACACTCCTTTCACTACAGCAACCAGGAGAGTACAGCGCACTCCTTGAAGGTGTCCACGGCTCTATCAGCGCGTTTGGTGGGATGTTCCTGCTCATGGTCGCACTTAAATACTTCTTTGATGCCGCAAAATCTGTCCACTGGATTCGTAGCGTCGAACGCCACCTCGTGTCATGGGGACACATCGAAGCAATTGAGATTGCTATCGGCCTTACGGCACTTACTGTCGTCTCAGCATTTGCACACTACGACCAAGCGAGCATACTCGTTGCAGGACTCGTTGGTTTGATCTTGTTCATCAGCATGGAAGGTGTCGCGGGTTCACTATCGATTGAGTCGAAAAATCTTGCATCCGCAGGATTTACCCTTTTCATGTACCTCAATATTCTTGATTCCGCCTTCTCGCTCGACGGCGTCATCGGCGCGTTTGCACTCACAACAAACCTCGTCATCATTATGACCGGTCTCGGTATTGGTGCGTATTTCGTGCGATCAATGACCATATACCTTGTCCGTGAAAACACTCTCGCAGAACTTATCTACCTTGAGCACGGTGCACACTGGGCGATATTTGGTCTTGCACTTGCCATGTTTGCAAACCTGATCGTTCATGTGCCGGAAGTGGTCACCGGTGTGATCGGACTTTGCTTTGTCCTTTTTGCATACTATTCCTCACACAAGGAACGAGCACGACTCACGACATAAAAATCTTTCTTGCGAAGTGCTCCCAACACCTCTCACTCCTCCCGCTCGATTTCTACCGGAGTCTTTGTTTGTTTTGTTTACTGGTGCACCCCAATGGAGTTACTTGGAACCAAATAGTTGAGGAACTTAAAGGCTGGCTTGAATTACGGGACATTATGGTCGCTTATGCGTAGACGGGGTACCCCCCGAATCGACCCCGCACTCCTTTTACAAAGACGTACCCCTACCTCAGTCAAATAGTAATATTCAGCCAAAAGAGTAAAATTGGCTTGCATGCAATCCATCTTGCAACAAATAAATGACCCTGAACTCAATAAGGTTGTGGGGTGTATAAAAAAGGATTGGAGCGACAAGCTCATTCCAAGATATTTCAAAAGAAAATCTGAAAAACTGAGTAAGTATGACCCTGATTTGCTTTGGCTTTTGATGTATTCGTGTGATTACTCGAAAGGCACACTCGATTATCTTGATTTAAATTATAAGAACTTTCGACAAGTGTTGGATGCTGGATTTGCAAGTAAAATTGTTTCAAAGGGTAAGTTCAATGCCCATGTGTGGGAAATGATTTTGTGCGATGTGCTTTCTTCATACGGAACGCTTATTCCTAAGGAGCAAGCAGGGGCTGATATTCTGCTAAAGTACGAACAAGATAAAATAGTTCAGATAGAAGCAGTCACACCAAATGAGGCTACCGACCCAAAACTCCAATCAGTCAAACCTGTTTTTGATGACGATAATTTTTTCGGGCATTCTGGAAAGATAAATGATATGGAATTGCCTATCGTCCTACGTTTTTTACAAGGCTTTGATAAAAAAGCTGAAAAGGGTTACGAGGGTGACAAACCTCTGATTATTGCTGTAAACACAGGTTTGGTGGTCGGCATGACAAGTAATGATGACCATGTGTTGAGACAAGCCTTGTTTGGATTAGGATGTCATCAAATTACTCGACATTCGGACGGAACTGACTCGTATGGTTTTGAGCAAATGCCAAAGCTTGATAAGGGTGGCGGTGAGTTTCCAGTTGCGCGTTTTCGTGATGAAAATTATTCCCATGTTAGCGGAGTGATTTACAGTTCACAGAAACCTCATAGTCTCACGCCATATGGGTATGGTTGGAGTAACTCTGGTTTGGTATATGTTCCAAATCCAATGGCAAAGTATCCAGTTAAGATAGATTTTGATTGTATGAGAACAATTATCGTGACTAATGAAAAATATGAGGATAGAGGGATACAGAAGGAGTTTAAAAGTTCCCTGTAGACAGATACTCTAAAGTATTGTATTGTTCGAACCAGACTTGAGGGGCAAAACCCTATAAGTTCCCATCCACAGCTCATTTACAGGAGAACGACATGACACAACCAGTGCAACTGGTTTTTGAAGGAGTCGACGGCACGCTACGTGTATCGCCACCTCTTTTTGCCGAAAACAAGACGGGTGTAGACCCTGCTGACTTGACCAAGTTCGCACCACATGGAAATGGTGTGTACGGGTACCAAGAAGGTATGGTCAATCCGTTGAAGACGGCCCCGCCACAAGATGATATTGGCGGATTCCTACACCTCGGAAACGGGGTGACACGCGAAGAATTCGACGCTTTGATGAGCATCACTGGCGTCTGCCCACGTTGGGTTCGCGAGAATGGACGCCAGAGCCATGACTACGCTGTGTTCTACCAGGAATCAGACAACCCTGGTCGAGATGGCTATCTGTCACAGGTGCGCATTGCATCTAAGTTCGCGCTACGATTTATGTTTGGCTCACTTGCTGAAGCCCAATATGATTCGTTCCCAGACCAAGAACTTTCCATGAGCGATGCCCTCTGGGGCTTTATGCAAAATGAAAAGCATAAATACGGCACTGGCTTCGGTGGTGCCAAGCTCAATGGTCTGTTCGGCGGTGACGGCGACTTTGCCCAAGAGGAGTTGTGCTTCGGCTTCATGGTCGAAAACAACTATCACCATGTCTATCGCATCTGGTCGCGCGCCTGGCTCGTGACCAAATAACCAAGGAGAAGTATCATGGCAAGTATCGACCCAATCGCGACTGGACTTGTAAGTTCGTTGGCAATCAACGGCGAGCAAGTGCAGAAAGTCATGTTTGGTCTCGACGGCCCGGTCGGCGACAACCACGCTGGTTTCGAACGTCGTTTGAGTGGACATGACGGCGACTACATCAAAACTTCGGGACTGGTGAAAGGCGCCCAAGTGTTCAACTGGCGAAGCTGGACTGGCTTGTCCTTGGAGGAAATGGTTGGAGTCGAGCAAGCGCTTGGCTACAACATTCCTGTCGGTTGTCTGCTTGAAAACATCACGATTTCGGGCATTCCCAGCTTTTCCAAGCTGGAACCCGGCACACGTCTTATCTTCCCGGCACACGTGTCGAGGGACAGAATGACACAAGCCATTCTGGCAGTATGGGAAGAAAACGGCCCATGCCGAACTGTCGGTGAGCGACTCGAAACCCATCATGGCATTGAGGGACTCAAGACCAGGTTTATCCGTGAAGCACAGAACAAACGTGGCGTGATGGGATTCGTTCTTTCAGCCGGGTCTGTCTCACTGCAAGACCGAGTCCTGGTCTATCCACCCGTACGCTGACGCCACCCAACGGCGAAACTGAAAGACACCCTTTCGTTTCGGCGGAAGGGTGGCTTTTTTATTTTGTACATCAGATTGATAGCATCCTGCTGTTATGGTGTTTTGTATTTTGGTTGTGTATCATCAGCTCATTATTAGTGACCCAGCACTAACATGACAACTATATCCAGTACTAAGCCAAAAACACTTACACAACTTATTTCAAACGGAATACAAATCAGTAATGATGCACAAGTAAACGAGGGTGTATTTCTTGATAAGGGTTCTGTTGTCGACACATTTTATAAATACAATCTGTTCAGGGAGGAAATTAAAGAGACTTTGGCACACAATGACCTAAACACTCTTGAGAACTTCACATTTTATACAGCAAATAGTATCCCAAGAGTAATAAATGCCATGGACTACATTGACTCCCAAAGTAGTAGTTCCCGACAACTACTCAAGGATATACGAACAGAAACAAATGACACCCTCGCTACTTTGGTGCAGCTAGAAAAAAGTTTAAAGAAACAGACGTTTTACTTTGATGCGTCTACTGGTATTGTCACACTAAATACAAAGACGTACTCGTTTCATAAGCATGGTCAGTTATACAAAGTACTGAAGTGTATCTGTGAGTCAAAAAGCAAGAAAGCATCCCATGCAGACATTGTTGAAGCTCTTGGGTTTAAGAGCGTTAACAAAATAACTAAGATGACAATAAATCGCATTGTACGAGACCTAAAGCGAAAGCTGGAGATATTACCGCATAAATCAGCTGTACATGAAGATATGTTCGATAGCACTTATCTTGATGGCTATAGAATCAAGTAAGTAAACGTTTTCTCATAAAATTCTCACATCGGTCCCATGTATCAATGCATGGGTCTGTTTTATTCTGGCTCACAAGGTACGCAAATACCCTTCACCCAGAAGAACCTATTGGCGAGGGCACTATCAACTTCTGGGTGAGTTGAGCCCTCACCAATGGGTTTTTTGTTACCTCACTACCATGCTTAGTATCGAACGTGTACTCGAAATAGTTGATGACAAATCAACATCTGCTACTGAAGCGGAGGAACTTCGTGATGCATGTCGGGCGATGGTAGAAATCATTTATCAGAAGTGGAGTGAGGGGAGAAAGTCGAGCATATCCACAAATAATCACATAAACGATGTCCAAGGATAACAAGAACGGTGCTATGTCGGAGGAAAAATTAAAGAAGGAAATGCACGAAATATTTGGCAGAAATGGTATTGATATGCCAATTGAGGTCCTTGAGTATTTGCGAAAACTCAGTGGTGTGTTTTTCAAGTTCATGCATAAGGGACTTTTCTGTGACGAGTGTAAAAGAAAGTTATATGAAGCAACAGAAAAGGAATGAGATTCTAGAAGCAGCGTCGGCATACATACGTATGGGCTGGAATATCATTCCAATTCAGCCAAATAGAGAGCCGTACTATGGATTTGGTTGGAAGCGATACCAACACGAACGCATAACTGAAGACATGTTTCGAGAGTGGTGGGAACAATACCCTGATTGTGGTATTGCAGTCATTACTGGAAAAATATCGGGAATAGTGGTGCTTGATATTGACGCAAAGCACGGGAGAGATATTAACGAGTTTGGTATACAACCAACTGCAATTTCAAGAACACAAACAAAAGGATGGCACGTCTTCTTCAAACATGCAGGTGGCTATGTAAAGAGTACAAGTGGTCAGATTGTTGGTCATGGTGTCGATATAAAGGGCGACGGTGGTTTAATCGTATTAGCCCCCACTGTTGGTGAAAGTGGTGAGTATACTTGGGAGGCACATCCCGCTGATGTTGAAATTGATGATATGCCAGACTGGTTGCCAGAAAAAATAAAAGAGAACGATACGAGAAGTAAATCAGTTGGCTTAACAGAAATAGTAAAAGGTGTACCAGATGGAAATCGAAATGACGCCGCCTGTTCACTTATTGGCACACTCCTGAATCGGTTCCCACAAAATGATTGGGGCTCAGCATGGGCACTCATAGAAGCTTGGAACAAAAGCAACATACCACCAATTCCAGAAGCTGAACTTAAAAGAAAATTTAGCGACCTTGCTAAAAAGGAAGCTTCAAAACCACAACATAGCAACACGGCTGATGAGAAACAGTTTCGTGAGGCAATGTCACTCAAAGATTTGTGTGAACTGGATATTCCAGCGGTTGAATGGGATATCGAGCGACTGATAGAGCACGGCACCCCTAACATGATTAGTGCGGCTCCAAATAACTACAAGAGTTGGGTGATAATTCACGAAGCTATAAGCATGGCTAGTGGAGTGAAGGTTTTTGGTCATTTTAAAACCAAGCAACAGGCAGTAATGATTGTGAACGAGGAGGACCATAAAGGGCAACTGAAGAAGCGTATTCACATGTTACTTGGTAGAGGTAGTGCGGATTTACCAATTTATTTACACATTCAGGAGGAGCTGAAGCTAACAAAGGAAAACGTCGATAATTTACTCGCTGAAGCAAAGCGGAAGGGTGTCACATGCATGATGTTTGACTCGTTGAGGGCTGTTCATAATGCGGATGAAAATGATTCATCACAAATGCAGGTAGTGATGGATTTTTTCATGCACTTCATAAGAGAAGGCATTACAGTGATATTCACTCACCATCATCGTAAGAAATCACGGGATAATTTTGGTAAGAGTGATTTATCGGGTGAAGAATCACGTGGCAGTACCAGTATCAATGCCGCAGTTCATGGGCACTTAACTTGTGAGCCTAAAATGATTGACGGTAAAGAAAAGCTTGTGATACGACAACCAAAACTCAAGTGCGACCAGAAGCTCGAACCTTTTCAAGTCGATATTGTTCTTGATGAAAGCGGTGACTCAATGAAGTTTGTCTATGACGGTGAATATAGCGCTGATGACAGCCTCAAGGGACAAGTAAAGGGTTCTATCATCGCCGTACTGGGAAATGATGGTGCATGGCTAAGTAAGAAGGATTTTGGCAAAGCACTTAAGGTGGGTTCTGAGTCAACAATCAAGAACGCCTTGCAGGAACTTGAGTCTGAAAAGGGTGTGGTTAGCAAAATGAGGTCAGAACTCGCAAAATTTGGAGTGACAGTTAATGGTGAGGGTTCACACAATGAGAAGTTTTATCAGTTGCCAGACAATGACGTCTTTTAGGTTCGCCCGTTGCTGCTTACCACCCTATAGGGTGGTAAGCAGCAAGCCACCAGGTGGTTGCTGGGCAACATCGTAAATGTCAGGCTAGCAAGCAAAAATAAAGAAAACTAATATGACAATAAAACAACATGGTGATATCCAAGAACATGCAATAGCAAATATGAATCAAATAACGGCTACAAAATTAGCTGAGCAGGTTGTAATTCAAGGCGAAAAAAGAGAGGAATTCATCATTTTCGCTATGAAAACCCTACAGGAGATAGGTCCTCAAACAGAAGTTGAAAAAGGTTTGTGCGAAAAATATATTTTCTTGTCGTGGAAATTGAGACGTGCAATTGAGCACGAGCGGTATATATTGAACGAGCAGAATAGACGTCTCAACAGTCTGGAAGAGCATAGAATTTCGATGGGTCGCATGACAGGGCGACGAGTACGAAATATTGAAAGGATTGACTTATCCGACCCAAGCGTTATAAATCTTACACAGCAACAGTACGAGCTGGAGAAGAGAATCAACAAAACACTGGACCGAATACGGCACGAACAGCGACGTAATGGCAAACAATAGTATGCGTGGAGTTATATATACAAGAGTCTCAAGCGAAGAGCAGGTACAGGGCACCTCACTCGATTTTCAAGAGGAACAGTGCCGAAACTACTGCAAACAGAAAGGGATTGAAGTCCTCGCTGTTTTTCGTGAGGAGGGTGCCTCTGCAAAGACAGCGGCTCGTGCAGAGTTTTTACGTGCGATTGAGTTTTGTCGAAAGAACAAAGGCTCGGTTCATGCTTTCGTAGTAGCTAAAGTTGATAGGTTCTCACGAAATACGGAAGCACATTTTATGGTCCGAAAGATGCTCCTTGATTATGGAGTTAATTTACATTCAGTAACTGAGCCTATCGGGTCTAACCCGATGGAGAAACTTTTTGAGACAATGCTGGCTGGATTTTCGGATTTTGATAACGCTATCCGCAGACAACGATGCATGGATGGTATGAGCGAGAAAATCAATAAAGGAATATTTCCATGGAAGTCACCAATTGGATACAAGTGTGGAAATACAAAGAAACAAGGACTAAAGAAAATGGCACCGGATGCACCCGATGAGGTTTTGTTTCCCCTTATTCAGAGAGCCCTTGTAGAGTTCTCGAAAGGCGGGTGTTCAAAGATGGAGCTCGCTCGTCGTCTTGATTCGTGGGGACTTGCTGAGAAGCTTGGTAGAAAAAACATATACGTTCAGCTGGTAGATGCAATGTTCGCGCCCCGAAGGCTTAAGTTTTATACAGGGATTCTAGAAAATCCATGGTCGGGCATGGACGTAAGGGGTCTCCACGTACCAATGATAGATGAGCAGACTCGTAACGAGATTCTGTATATCCTTTCAGGAAAGCGACCTCGCCCGAAAATTACTCACAATGCGAATTTTCCACTCCGTGGGACAGTGCTCTGTGACGGTTGCGGACATAATCTCACAGGAAGTACTTCACGTGGCAATGGAGGTATTTATCTTTATTATCACTGCAAACATAAAAGTTGTGCCCGCTATGGTAAGGCAGTGAGGAAAAAAGATTTGGAAGATGCGTACAGCAAATTCCTCAAGAAAATTACACCAACCGAAAAATTTCTTAAGGTCTTTAAAATAAGTGTTATTGATTATTGGGAAGAACAGGGTCGTACCCACAAAGACTCCGCAAACGCATTCGAAAAACAATTGCAGGCACTTGAGTCAAGAAAGAAGCGTATATATGATATGCGTGAAAGTGGTGAATACTCACAAGCAGAATTCACTGAACGAAAAGAGGCGGTTGAGGTTCAGATAGCCACTATGAAAATATCAGTGAGTGAAGCCCGTATCGAGCAGTTTGATATTGAGGCTGCTGTTTCTTATGCCACTCAGTTTATTACCGACCTTCATCAACAATGGTTAGACCTACCGCCAGCGGTTCTCCCACGGTTCCAAAAGCTTGTATTTCCTGCTGGATTTACACCAAAACAACTTGAGGATGGTCAAACCCTAAAGTTAGGTTGTATATTCGAACTCTCTCAGAACTCTGTTGCCAAAGTTCCTATATGTGTGCCCCCGGTAGGAATCGAACCTACATCAACGGCTTAGAAGTCCGCGGCTCTATCCATTGAGCTACGGGGGCGGTACGTGACGCATTGTAGCAGAAAACGTGGTGGTGCTCTACTTTGAGGAGTCCTTCCCCACGAGAGTCCCACCCGCATCACAGGCCTACACAACACACCGTAAGTCACTCACTCGACAGACATGTCTTGCGATGAAGACGACGCGGACAATGCAGAAGACGAGGAGGATGTTTCTGAAACCTCCACCATTTCCAAAGATTCTTCTTCATGTACTACCGTAGACGCGGAGGTTGGAGTACGCTCAATCTCTTCTACTCGCGCCCTTCTTGATCGCAAAAGCTCCATGATCTCCGAAAGGTTCTCTTCGTTCGGAACCACCAATGTACTCATGCGTGTTGTCTCGTCGAGCTTTGTCAGTGTGGTTGTCTCAAGGTACACATACGTTCCGAGCGTAGCGCAGCCAAGAGACAGCACTGTCGTACTCCCAAGCAACAAGCCCCAATCGCGTACCGGAGAAACCGTAGCGTATGAGCGTGCATGAAACCACGTCCGTACTGATTTGAGATCGGGGATATTCATAGGTACCAATTAATTTACTGTGCGAGTGCCGTGAGGCGAATGGTTCCATCCCACATAGTACTTCCTTCTTCATCGAATCGATTCATGGAAAATTCATCTACTGACGATACATACGAAAGCTCTTCGAGCGCGCGGATAGCGTCACGAACCTGAGTGTCCGTGCCGGTAACATTTAGTACCACCTCAAGGATAGGTTTAACGCCGGAAACACCCTGTTCTTCTCTCTGAGTGAGAGTAATATCAAACGTGAGACCA
>CAZWNC010000006.1:0-55780 GCA_964635195.1 uncultured Candidatus Saccharibacteria bacterium
CGCACCACCTCACCGTCAACACTTATTGCTGTCGGCTCATACTCCATGTCAGATACAGCTATACCAAGCACCTGACCGGACTGCGTCCCTTCAAAACGTTGCCCTAAGCCAATAACCCTCGAACTCGCAACCAAATCTCCCGCACGCAATTCACCATTTATCGTACTGGCATTCACCTCAACCTCCCCATAACGCACCACGGGATATGCATTATCGATAGATTCATCGTAACCGTAAAGCACAGGGTTTAAGACTATCACACCGTACACGTGGGGATCATTGGAGATGCGTGTTAATTCATATTCTCTAAGTGTTGGATTGTATGATACGAGGTCTCCATCATGAACTTCCTCTCCTGCACGCAATGTAATCGGAGTCGCCAGTGTACCGACAGCAGCGCTGCGCGCAGTAGACGAGGCTTGCACTTGCTGTGCTTGTCCGTAACATTGTGTGGGTGAATATAATAACACCACCAATGTGGCACATAGAATCACGCGGTACCTCGAACGAACTATCATGCGTACAGTATACCAGGCACAGCGAATATCACAGGGCATTGGGACTGTGTATTGTGGATAGGTGAGACTACTTTGTAGTGACTGAAAAAAATCAGATTAGGAGGTACACGAGAAATCCTATGAGTAAAAAAGAAACAATAAGTAGTATGCCTATACCTTTTCGAGATGCACCCGCGTAAGCACGTGGATGCATCTCAAACTCTCGACTCTCTTCAAGTGCACGTTTTGGTGTTGATTTTCTTTGCGGAGTATTCTTAAGCAAGATACCATCTGAAACCATTGCACTAGCGGATGAACGTACACGAGGTGCATTTTGAGACGATTGTTTACGCAATAAAAACGAATCATCTTCTCGCTCACCTCGAAGACCTGCACTCATTCCAGAATCAAGTCGCGAAGAACCCTTCATTTCGCTCTGCAGAGGCTTCCTGTGTGCAAGATGCACGGTGTGAGACCCTTCACCATGGTCCAACCCCTCGTATCCATAGGGAGTCATTTGTTCGAACTGGACTCTCGCTCGAAGCAATTCATTTTTCGCATGTGTTACATTGTGTCGAAGCGTCTGAGCTGGTACCTCGGACGAATAGGAAATGGACTTATTGAAAGAAGGAGCAGAATACCTGGTGACCAAATCATCCTGCGAATCATTCTCTGTTGCAGAACTATCTGACGCCGCACCAGATACGAGATTTTGAACCTGCACATCGTCTGTACTGAAAGAATCTATATTCTTAATAGTTTTATTTATAGAATTTAAATTCTCGTCCAAAGTAATATGCGGTGGGTCGTTTCGTTTTTTGGGCTTTGTTAACTCGTAGTGCACACTGAGCTTATGTGCACGAATAGAATCTTCCGTAATGTACCAACCCCTCCCGACCAGTTTGGCATCGAGCTTACCCGCCCTGGCAAGCTGACCAACGTAATCCTTTGTGTATCCGACAAGCTTTGCCGCACGAGCTGAGGGCAAGTATTGTTTTCCACCTATCTCTACTACGTCTTCTTGTGCCATCACGTTACAGTATACTGCAGTCTACTCACACTCGACATCTGTACAATCGGTCAATGTCTGTGGATAACTCGTACAGAAAAGAATTTAGCTCTTGCAACGGTACGACGAGGCAGTCACGTCTGAACGATACCTATGTTGACTACTCAATCGTGACTGACGGCCTTTGTTTGCCAGTAAAGACGAGAGATTGACTTATGTTGTTTGTGTCTCTGCTCAGAGTCTCAGACATATTTGGGGTACCATCCTTCTACCTTCTTGATTCGAGTACGTTTTTCAGCTTCTTGCGAAGAAGCTCCGGATTCACTGATCCCCGGGTGATGCGCATACCGTGTCCCACAAGAAACTCAAAGGCCTGTTCCTTACCCGCAAGATACTCCTCTGTAACTGTCTGTTGGTCAGACAGAATTGTCTCAACGATTTTATCAACCTGAGCATCATCAGAAACCTGCACCACATGGAGTCTCTCGGCAATGACTGCGGGATCATCACTGTTTTTCACCCACTCTTCCAGTACAATCTTTGCACCACGAGAGGATAGTGTCCCACTTGCAATCATGTTAATCAGCTTTGCAAACATTGCACGGTCTAGCTGTAGAAGTGCTGCCCCGCCTTCTTGCACACCTGAGAAATGGCTCCATAGATCGGTCGTGATGTAATTTATACAGAGTAGACGAGACTTCTCATCTTCAAGCAGTTGATGAACTTCTTCATAGAATGTACGTATCTCATCATTTGAAACGAGTAACTCGACCACATGCTCAGGGAGTCCCATGGAAACATACTTTGCCCTAACATCCCAAGGAAGTGCTGTATGTAATTCCTCACGTAAATTAGTTTGCATGAGCGAGATATCGCTCATTTTGAACTTCGGTATGTCCGGATCAGGATAGTAGCGGTAGTCGTGCGAATCCTCCTTAAGTCGCTGTGCGACTGTTTTTTGTTTACTTTCGTCCCAACCACGAGTTTCCTGCCTCACCTGTGCGCCAGACTGAATCACTTCCCGCTGTCGACGAATCTCGTACTCAATCGCACTTCCGAGCGCTCGGAATGAATTAAGATTTTTTACTTCGACTTTTGTTCCAAAGACCTCAGCACCCTCTGTAGCCAGCGATATATTTGCCTCGACTCGCATTTCACCCTTTTCAAGATTTGCGTTACTAACGTTAAGATATCTGAGACAAAGTCTGAAATCTCGTGCAAACGAGATAGCTGTTTCTGAAGAATGTATGACGGGCTCTGTTACAAGCTCGAGCAGGGGGACTCCTGCTCGATTGAAATCGATGAGACTTGCGTCTGTCGTGTGTGCAGATCGTGCAGTGTCCTCTTCAAGGTGAATACGTGTGATACTGACTCCACCTAGCACTCCCCCGGAAACAAGTGGGTGCTTGTATTGACTGATCTGATATCCTTTGGGTATATCAGGGTAGAAGTAATTTTTTCGGTCAAATTCCGTGTAATCCGCAAGTGTGCCCCCCAACGCCTTCCCTACACGCAACACCTGTTCGATTGCGTAGGCATTGACAGTAGGGAGCGTGCCGGGGTGTCCCATACATACAGGGCAGATGTATGAGTTTTGACTGCCTGCATGAGGGTCATTCGTGCAACCGCAAAACATTTTGCTTTTTGTTCGTAATTCCGCATGAATTTCTAGTCCTATAGTAGGTACGAGGTTGTTCATAGGGGGGGGTGGGTGGTTAGGTTTTTGCTTACAATTTACACCATACCGTAGTATGGGCTTACGAGCAACTTTTTTTCCTCATCTCAGCCTGTGTGACGATGCAAGTATAGCTAGATAATCCAAATCTATATCAAAAAATGTACTAGATAGAGACTGACCCCCGACCACGTGTACTGCCGGTACCCTTTTTAGTAACGAGCACAGCTCCAGCAACAATATCGCACGGTCGTAGTATCTCGTAATGGACAGGGATGCCGTATCCTTGCGTGCAGATAGCTTGGGAGTTTTAAAATACACACTCAGTAATTCAGTCGAGACACGGTACGTTTCGTACCCCCCCCCCCTCAATAACCCAACGCACATCTATCTGTTGGCAGAGATTGCTGTTTGGTGCGAGTTAGCGGAATTTCAGAGTCTCGGCCGTGTACTTGTTGAGGGGTGTAGAGGTTGTAGAGTCTCGAGAGGATGCCTGCCTTTACTTTCAATACATGAACAGTCAGTCTGTGTACTTGCCAGCGGTGAATTGTGGCCATTCAAACTATATCTCGCAAAGAGAAGTAACCTGCAAACTCTTTACTCTCGACGCTGACAGACATCTCGACACTACCGCGTGTCGATACTAGTGAGGGTATCTAAAAATATCTTTGGTAGTCGAGCAATAGTCTCCGGTTCAAGTATTGAAATAGAGGTGACGACTTTTTTTCCAGTGACTTTCTCAAAGTCTGAAACCGCCTTTTCAAGTTCGTCACGAGAAATTGTGTCTGTTTTTGTAAATACTACCAATTCCGGTTTTATTGCAATTTCTCCATGTTCATACTCGGCAATTTCTCTTCTAACAACGAGATAATCGTCAACCGGAGTGCCTCGTTCGAGCGAGATACAATGAGCTACAACTCTTGTCCTTGAAATATGGCGGAGAAACTTCTGTCCCAAGCCCTTACCTTCATGCGCACCGTCAATAAGGCCCGGAATATCCGCAATCACAAAGCCGCCACAAACTCCAAGATTTGGAGAAAGCGTAGTAAACGGGTATGGAGCAACCTTTGCTCTTGCATTACTCAGCTCATTCAGCAGGCTGCTTTTACCCGCATTTGGCAGACCGATAAGCCCTATGTCAGCAATAAGTCTCAGTTCAACATGAAATACCCCCTGCTCTCCGATCTCCCCTTTTGTGCACTCGTAGGGCGCACGATTTTGTGCACTCTTGAAACTTTCGTTACCCTTACCACCTCGACCACCTCGCAGGAGATTCAGTATCGCTCCGTCCTCCAGCAGCTCCCACGATTTACCTGTCTCCGTATTTGTGATGATTGACCCAAGAGGTAGGTCGATCACAAGATCGGCACCGTCAGCTCCAGTGCAAGAATTTGAGCCTCCATCCTCACCTTGTTCTGCGCCATATGATCGTATGTGACAAATTCTGCTCAGTTTAAATACATCTCGGATCGCACGAACACAAAAATCACCTCCGCGCCCACCATTTCCGCCCGCAGGTCCCCCGTTTGGAAGAAATTTCTCCCTTCTCCACCGCACAACACCATCACCACCCTTCCCTGCGTGTGCTGTAAAATTATAAGTATCAACTAAAGCCATAGTGTTATTTTTTTCCTACCAACCAACTTGCAACCGAGACAACGAGGGAACCGAAGAGTGC
The DNA here is from genome assembly GCA_964635195.1 of uncultured Candidatus Saccharibacteria bacterium. Taxonomy (GTDB): domain Bacteria; phylum Patescibacteriota; class Minisyncoccia; order Phycocordibacterales; family UBA12088; genus UBA12088. The sequence continues at coordinate 4,860 of CAZWNC010000006.1, forward strand.
TGGAATGAAGCCGGCAACCACAAATCCTTCAACGAACGTGCCCACAAACCAAAAAAGTCCCGCGTTTAAAACAAAAACAAAGAGTCCCATGGTTATGATGGTAATCGGCAGCGTAAGAACCATGAGCACCGGACGAACCAAAAGGTTAAGAAGACCCAGAAGTATGGCAACCACACATGCGGTATAAAAACTATCCACACTTATTCCCGGCACTATATAACTCGCCACAAAAAGAGCAAGTACGACCGCAAGGAGATGTGTCACTAGTCGCATAGTATCTTCTCTGTTACAAACATCCGCACTGCGGACACCAATAATATTACACAAATGACAATATATTGACGTAATCAAATGTTCGTTGCTCTATACTACTATTATTACGTCAAGATAGCAAGCGTTGTGATTGTCTCAACCGCCATCTTGAGCTGATTGTATCACCAAGAAGAACTGGATGCGAGGCATACGTAGATGCGTGGACAGAGTGTCCCGTGTAGTAAAATCGTTTACTTGATGCCGGACGCTCCTCTCTCTCCTCCTTCGGTACATACATTACATACTTCAGTCAGGCGCTGACTCACCCGGTCTACCAGCGTATTACAAATCCCACCGCCCTTTTCTCACATGCATCTTTTGCAAAAAATTCCGCTCGCCGTAACAATGGTAGGCGAGCGGAATTGTTAGTTCAAAGGCAGCGTATGGAAGCGAAAGTATTCAAGGATTGTAGACTAACCTAAGTAGAAACGGTCAGCAGGAACTGGGCCTTAAGAGTGGGAAGAGGACTACGTCGCGGAGATTCGGTTGTCGAGTAAGTAGCGCGACCATACGGTCTATTCCCATACCCCAACCAGAGGCAGGTGGCATACCGTGCTCAAGTGCAACAACAAAATCTGCATCTTTTGACATAGCATCGGCATCACCATGCGCACGCGCCCTCATCTGCTCGACGAAACGCTGCTCTTGCAGCAAGGGATCAGCAAGCTCGCTGTAAGCGTTTACTATTTCCCACCCATTTACTACCAACTGAAAACGATCAACAACAAGAGGATTATTGTCATTCGGACGCGCAAGAGGTGACAGATCAACCGGGTGCTCTGTAATAAATGTCGGATGTATGAGCTTAGGACGAGAAACTTTTTTATACAAAGCATCTATAAGATTACCCCGACCAAGTCGTTCAGTTGACTCGAGCGTGATGCATGTTTGAGCAATAGCAGAACGAAGAGAATCAGCGGTCTCGTGTGTAGCGATATCGATTCCACAATCTTCAATAAGAAGGTCTCGAAATGTAACAACACGGTATGGGGGTTTGAAGTCAACTTCGATTTCGTTGTCATCACGACTCAAGGTCGACACTTTTGTTGAACCAAGTAACTTCGAAATAATGAAAGAGAGCATTTCCTCAGTAAAGCGCATGTTGTCGACATAATCCCAATACGCAGCATAGTGTTCCAGCATGGTAAACTCCTGCAAATGACTGGAATCCATACCCTCGTTCCGAAAGACCTTACCTATTTCAAAAACTCGTTCGAAGCCCCCAACAAGTGCTTGTTTCAGAAAAAGCTCCGGGGCAATGCGTAGGTGTACATCAAGGTCAAGGGCGTTGTAATGCGTTTTAAATGGCTGTGCAAGTGCCCCGGAGGCTCCTACAGCAAGAATCGGTGTCTCAAGCTCAATGAAATCTCGTGAAGAGTAAAACTCACGAAGTGTCTGTATAAACTTGCTTCTGAAGAGAAACCGTTCCCTGGTTTCTTCATTGGTAATGAGGTCAAGATACCGCTTCCGATATTTAATCTCGACATCTTTTAATCCATGCCATTTCTCAGGCAACGGACGTAGTGCCTTACTGAGCATGGTCACTTCGCGGGCTAACAGAGACACCTCGCCTTTTTTGGTCACAAAACGAGTCCCAGACACTCCCACCATATCTCCCACTGAAAGTGTTTCAACCAACTGCCGAAATACATCTTCAGGAAGACCTTCCTCGCCGACACGAATGACAACCTGAATTGTACCGGAAAAGTCCTGGAGGTCGGTAAACACCATCTTGCCCATATCACGAAAGCGCGTGAGTCTGCCGGCGGTCATGACCTCCGTTTCGTCAGGAGCCTCCCGAGCTTCTGATATAGCATGCGTGCGTCGGTACATACTCGCGTAACCCTGCACACCCCGAGCACGTAAGAGCTCCAGTTTCTTCAATCTGTCAGACCGTTCTTCATGCGTTGTATGTTGTTGGTTTTTTTCTTCCATGCGCAAGTGAATACTTAAATAAATGCTGCCATACTAGGCCTTAAATGAACCGAATAAGCATAACCAATGTATACCATACAATACCATACAAAAACCACCGTGACTTGGTTTGTCCTAAGTAACTACTAAAACCATTCCGGACTACGTGGCGGTTGAAAATTGGCACGCGACCTTCTATTGCTCTCCGCACTTACTCTCGCACACAAATGCGTTATCCGGATCATTAGGAAAATCGTTTTCGCATTTCTGAACACAGGATTTACATCTAGAAAACTTTGGATTTTCAATTTGCTGACACGCACCATTCACTTGGCCACACTGTGCATACTGTCGGCACGTATCACCCAACTGATACATCATCGTGCATACCTCGGCTGGTTTTCCACAGACTATATCTAAACCATGACAGTTTTCTATCCCGCAACTATCTGATACCGGTGGTTCGGAAATCGAAGGTGTTGCTGGATCCGCTTGAGCGGGAGGAACAAGACCAGTACAACGCCAGTTAATCTCGACACTTTGTGTCTCTTCGCTCACGACACATGCTGGATTACATCCCTCTCGCGTCGCATTAAGGTTTGCATCAAACCACCACGTTTTAGAATTCGGATTATATGTACCGCCACCTGAAAGCGCATCCCCTCCCTTAATACAAGATGCCTCAGCCAGAATCCGAGCTTCTTTTTCCGTAAGCACATTGGAGGTATCCGGCTTTTCGCCGACCTCAATTTTATGGCTGTTCCAAATAAAAAAACCTCCTGAGACAAGGATAAGTGTAGCAATGACCGCTATGACACTACTGTGTAAATTTTGATTATTCATACGTGTATTATATTAAAAGTTTATTTTTTGAGTAAATGCTCGCTGCTTCATTATGATATTAGTAACACTCTTTGGAACAATTTCCAACTCGTTCAGTCCAAGTTCATGAATCAGTAGATTTCTAATTTTAGCCTTGCTGGTTTCTTCCTTGCCCGGTATACACATAATTTCAACTTCGATAGCACCACCAAAGTCAGTGATTTCTTCCACCAAAATTTTCATGCCATCAAATTCATATGTGTGACGGTGCTTCTCTAACTCAAAGAAAGGCTTGAATTCAGTTGTCGCCAAAATGAGTGCTGCCTCGCGAAAATTTTCAATCTTAACCTCATGTTCCTCCCACGCATTATGGTCACCCTCAGTTGTGATAGTTTTAGTATTAAGACTCACAACCTCGTTATCACCCGTACGGGCTACACGCAAACGAAGACTGTATGAACCTACTGCATCCATCTCAACATCCGCTACCGTAGCCGCTTTTTTATCACAAAAATAAACGTCTTTCAGGTAAGAAGATTTTTTATACTCAGCGCCTTTTTGCTTCAGTTTTTCTTGAAATCTCTTAGGGTCTGCGATCAACGCCCGAAATTCCACTTCTATATATTTTCCCATACACCGTTATTCTATCACTAAATGTTACTTTAATGATATGAAACGATATGATATTTCGTACCAGCTCTACTTGGCGGAGGGTATGAGATTCGAACTCATGAGAGGTTTCCCCCTACTCGCTTTCCAAGCGAGCGCACTCGACCACTATGCGAACCCTCCTTACTTCACTTGCTCAAGCCTTCCAGTACTCATGTAAGTACTGCTTGAAATGCTATGGAAGTATACCACAAGAGAATGGCGGCGTCAGTTTTTTTTTACATCCACAGGACTTATGCATTTGGATGAAGTTCGCGAAGCCAAGGAGCAATACCGGCAAGCAATATCGAGATATATTGTGAGCCGGTTTGCGACGCGGGCGACAAAGAAATTCGCCACATGCGTAAGTCCTATCCACAATAGTATGCATGTACCACTTTAAAAAATACTAGTACTAGTTATGTAACCAGTACTAGTATTTTTTAAATTACATCCTCGAAGACCCGTACTTCTCATCGAGCCGAGCATGAGTCGGTCATTGCGAACAGCCCGATTCTAGTTGATTTCGCACACACCTCCCGCACACGCCAACTCCTTCGCCTGTTCTGTCTCATCACGGAGTTCGTAGGCCACTATCTTGCTGTAGTCGATGTTCTTAAACTTCTCGGCAAGCTTGTCATAGGTTTCCTTGTCTATCGCCTCATACGGTGCCAAGCGGTAGCTGTGGTTACTGCGGGGCAAGAACGAGAGACCGCCGATGATGTCCCAATGCTCGTAGAGCCAGTTTGCGACACCCACCCATTCGTCGTCACCGATACTAACGGTAACGGAAGGGTTGTGTTCGGTGTAGTTCTCTTTCACCACCTTCCAATACTCAAGCTGTTCGATGGCGGAAAGATCGTCGTTGTACACGCTCGACTTGGGAGAATGTACCGGAAATTCAAGCACAAACGTGTTCGCATTTTCTTCGGTTTGCCCGACTTCCGGAAAGTGCGGCACACCCTGATCCTTGAGCATTTTAAAGAGTGAATCGGTCGCACTGATGCGGATACGACGAATGTAGTACTCACTGTGACGCGGATGCATGCCTGAGGAGCAGTTAACGGTTTGGGAGACGGTGCCCGAAGGCTTCACTGCCGTCACAGCACTCGATGCAGGTATACCGAAACGCTTTGCATACTTTTTGTTTGTGGCTATGGCTTCATCTCGAACAGCTCGAAGCACTTCCGGCTTACGCGCTTCCGGAGAATCCCACTGACCTGAAACGGAGACTCCCAAGAGTCGCTCACTCTGACAGTTGTCGGTCCAGTCCTTGGACAAGTAGTTAAATGCCGTCAGTGAGCTTTGATAGGTGCCGAGAATGGCCGCAATACGCGCCTTATTCTTGAGTGTTTCCATGGTGTCGTCTCTGCGGGCTATCACTTCGGTCAAGTTGCAAAACTGCTTACTCTGCAGAATAATCTCCCCGCACGGATTAACACCGACCGGTGCGACGATCCTGTCATGCTCCACGATGCCCTGCTTCTCCCACAGGTCGATACGACGCTTGGGCAGCTGCTTCATAAGGCCACCGCGATTGAAGATACCCCGCTCACCACTGCGTCCTTTCATGAGCGCCATCCATTCTTCCATGAATTCTTCACTCGAGGGTTTTACCTCATACACAGCGCTATTGTTCGCGAGCATGCGCTGTGGCTCGGTGTTATAGAACGCACCATCCTTTGCGTGACGGATCAAATCGTCATCAAGATCGGACAATGAGATCATGGCACTTCGTCGCACACCACCTGAGACGATGGCTTCGCCTATCTTGCAGAGTATGTCGTGTGCGTCGATGTTGCGCAAACGTCTGTTTTGTCGTGCGAGTATCTTGGCTCGCGCGAAATCGAGGAGTGAACGGAGTGGATCCGGACCGGAAGCCTTGCCCCCCATAGTCTTCAAGCGTGCTCCTGCGGGTCGTATCTGATCGTAGTCAAACTGCACATCCTTACCGTCGTACCACGTCTTCATACCGTACACGAGTGCACTTGCCCACCCCTCCTTGGAGTCTTCAACGACGTGTGTTTTAAGCAGGATACCCGTCTGTGATTTGATTTGCGGAAGTTGTTCGATGTTCTTGCTTTCTGCAGCAAAACCCACCCCACAACCGGACGCGGAAAGGTACAGCACTTCACCAAAGTCCTCTATTGAGGTCGGTGCGATGAATGAACAGTTGTACGCAACCGCATTGCAACGGCGCGCGGGTGCTCCCGCAAACTGCATCAAACGCATTGACGGCATGGCCTCTTGCTTCAGTATGGCCTCACGCACTTCGGCATACTCCTCGTCGGTAAGTTTGTCTGCAAGATTCTCACGCATGAAGCCTATGTAACGATCGACTGTTTCGATCCATGTTTCGCGCCTACCCTCAGTTTCAATCCATCGCGCATAGGTACGCAGGTACACAAACTCACCCATTGGATTACCTGCAAAGTACTTCGAGCTTTCCTCTGCAAGCTTTCGTATACGTTCCGGTACTGCAAGTGCCGTCTTGCGAAAACGCGCACGTTCCTCGCGATACAATATATAGTGCTTGGCAGTCTTCACGTACTCTGAGAGAATGAGCTGACGTTCGACTTCGTCCTGAACTCCTTCAACGGTCGGTAGGAAGTTCTTGTACTTCTTTGCGATACGAACGACATCCGCCACCACTTTGTGCGCGACCATTTCCGCCTCCTCGGCCGAACCTTCCCCGGTTTGTTCCATCGCAAGGCCAATCGCCCGAACGATCTTGTCGAAATCGAACGGCACAATGGCACCATCGCGCTTCTGTATTTGTGGTACAAACTTGCTGTAGTACGTACCCTTGTGCACATCAGTGTCCGTTTTTAGAGGCGCATGCCCATCTTCTACTACTTCGAAAATACGTTCTAATGTCACCGAAACCTCTGTGGAGCTTGTGGTTTCGCTTCCATCTGATTGAGTACGTGAAGATTTGCTTGCCATAAGTATATTTGCGCTAGGTCGTTATTGCTTAGTAAGAAAGCTCCACGGGGGCGTGAAAGTCATGTTTGCATTGTAACGCAGGAAAACGGATGCATGCCCTGTGCATAACTTTTAGAAAACAAAACAGCCTCAAGGTCACTATTTTGTAACTAAAGGTGACCGTTTTTGGCCGCCTCTCGAGAGAAACGTCACCGCATACCAAAAATCAGCACTCGACGCACGGTGAGTGCTCCATGCGCAAGCCGGCCGGCTCACACGCGCTACAGATCGTTGCCTGAATACGAAAGATTGAAACTCTTGTTGACGAGCGGAAAGTCGGGTACCACTTCATCCACCACTGTCTCAGGAAACGCCTGCCAGTTCATGAAGGAGGGGTCACGCACCTTCACGCGGGAAATAGCACTACTCGCATCAGTACACACTACGTACACAATTTCACCCCGCCAACCCTCAACGACCGACACCGCAATCGCTGTTTTCTTGAAATGAATGACCGGGTCACGCTTGATCGCTTTCGTGTCGGATAGACGCTTCACCGCCTGCTCTATGAGCGATAGTGCACTGTATACTTCACCAACGCGGACAAAGAAGCGGGCGTAAACATCCCCGGCGTCTTTGGTGACTACCTCCTGTGTGAGCTTACCATATGCGGCATACGGAAAATCGGCACGAGTATCACGCGCCACACCCACCGCACGCGCCGGAACCCCCACCACGCCGTACTCCCACACATGCTCGCGCGTAAGATCGCCCGTCGTTGCCAAACGATCATAGAGTGAGACATTTTCCTCCGCAATTGCGATAACTTCTTCAAAATCCTTTCGTAGTGCGATCAGGTCCTCAACAAGTGCCATGCGCTCGTTTCGTGGAATATCTTTTTCGACACCACCCACGACGTTCACTCCACGTAAAAAACGGCTACCAGTCAGACGCTCATTCCATTGCATGACCCGCTCACGTAACCGCGACCCGTTTGCACCACCAAAGGTAAACGCAGTGTCAAGCATCATGAAACCGATATCGGAAAAATGGTTCGCGAGGCGCTCAAGCTCAGCAAAGATCACGCGTGTCAGATGCGCATGTTCGGACACCTTCACATGTCCAAGTTGTTCAAGTGCGATACAGAACGCAAGTGAGTGCGAAAAAGAACTATCACCGGACACGCGCTCGGAAAGTGCGACTTTTTTGTCGAGTGGAAGTGTCTCAAAAAGCTTCTCGATCCCTTTATGCTTCCACCCAAGCATCGGATCAAGCTTTTTGATACGCTCGCCCAACACACTGAAGCGAAAATGCCCCGGCTCGATGATGCCCGCATGCACAGGTCCGACCGGTATCTCATACACTCCCTCTCCTGCAATCGTATGGAAATGGTATTCGGTCAGTGGATCAGGCGCATTCGTCGGTGCATGGAGCACTGCGTCCTTGCGCAAAGGATACTCCCCTTTCCGGAAACTCACCTGCCCCATCGTGGGGCGCAGGTCAGGATGCCTCTCGGGTGTAAGACCGAACAGGGTTGCTATCTCACGTTCGTAAAACGAGCACTGCATGCGTACTGTCGCAAGTGAAGGAAAAGAGTCAATGGTGTCAAAATATGGAATCAGTACCTTTTTTGAGGGAAGGTGTCCAAAAACGTACATGATGCGAAAGGTCTTGAGATCAGACCTTCGGTCGCTCGCGACGATCGTATGGAGCACCACATCCTCACTTTGCAAAAGTGTAGTCAAGGTCGGCATATGATTTTCGCGAGTAAGCGCGAACAACGTGCATACACCGTCAACCTCTTCGCGTGTATTAACAGGAATGAATATTTTGTGTGATGTGACACTTTGCATACTTGCTTATTTATTATTCCGAAACATATACCGATGCGGCATTTGTAACAACTTCGGCAAGTGGTGCAGGTATGTAAAAACCGAGAATGACTGCCGCAATGAGAAGCATGCCGATCGGAAGGACAGTCAGTATGCCACGCTCTCCCACGACAATCGCTTGCCCGTCGGGAGTATGCGTAGGAGGTGTCCCGAACAGCATCTTGGTGCCATGAATCAAAAAGCCGACAAAAACGAGCACAAAAGCTGCTATGAGTACTGCTATTAGTAGCGGGTGTGCCCCAACACCACTTGATATGATGCCGAGCTTCGACATAAAGGTGCCAAAGGGAGGCATGCCCACAATGGCGATAACTCCCAGGAAAAAGAGTGGGCCGGTCCATGGCAACACCGTGAGAACGCCTCGCACGTTGCCAATCTTACCCGAACCGTAGGCAAGAAACAGATTACCAGAGGTAAGAAACAGTGCGGATTTTACAAGCGCGTGATACACCATATGAAGCATCGCGTACACCACAGCCACACCACCAAGGCCGAACCCGACCGCAAGTATTCCCATATTCTCGATACTTGAGTACGCAAGCATACGCTTGTACCTGTTTTGAGTAAGCAGCATGAAGCCCATCACTATGATTGACAACACCCCGAAGCCGAGCAGTATGTTGCTACTCCACCACGGACCAACCACTTCATCCACTACCACCTTGTAGCGCGCAATTGCCAAAAATGCGGTATTCAGAAGAACGCCCGAGAGGAGTGCACTAATGGGTGCAGGTGCCTTACCATGTGCATCGGGAAGCCATGTGTGCATGGGTACCAAACCTGCCTTGGTACCGTAACCGATAAGAATGAAAATGAAAGCGACCTTCATTGCTAGCGGGTCGAGTGTCGGTGCCGCCGTGAGGAGGTCACCCCATGACAACAGACCGGTGTGTGATCCGACCAATGACAGCATAGTGAGCGTACCGAAAAAACCGATGAGCAACCCGACACTGTTCACGACGAGATACTTCCAACCGGCTTCAAGAGAGCTTTTCTTTTTGTAGAAACTCACGAGGAATACGGTCGAAAGAGTGGTTGCCTCAATCGCCGCCCACATAACAATCGGATGTTGCGCCATGACCGAGAGGAGCATGGCGAACATAAACAGATGAAAGAGTACCCAAAATTGCACAGTACGCCCGGCACTCACAATCTCCTTCTGACGTTCTGCGCGTAAGTAGCCGACGGAATACACCGCGGCCGCAAGTCCCACAAACGTGATAATAAGTACGAGTATCGTGCCAAACGCATCCAACGCAAGAAAAGTAGGCGATCCTCCCCCATGAACGCCAGTGAGCAATGCGTGCACCGCAACAGCAAGTTCAAGTATGGCCGCAAGCACGCCGACACCTTCAATCCACCCCAACCTTCGCGAGGTACACGCAAACGATACGAGTGCTGCAAGAAGTGGTATGAGTATAAGGTAAGTGAGGGTCATATGTGTGTTTCCGGTTCATCACGCTCGGACAGGTGGGTCATCTTTGAAATATCGAGACTCCCGAATCGTTCATGCACCATAGTCATGAAGAACACGGAAATAAGCACCAGTACAATCGTCTCAAGAGTCACCGCAAGCTCAAGCGCAAGCGTCTGGTGAAAACCCGCAAGCGCAGCGACGAAGACAACCCAATTCTCCAGCGCCAAGAGTGCGATGACTTGTGAAAAGGCTTCTTTGCGATTTACCGCAAGGAAGAGTGTCGCGAGGATTCCCGCAAGGTGAAGCGGTGCGTACGCGAGCACCGGTGACACGGTTGAAAAGAGTGCGCCCGGCATCGTCATACGGACGACCGAAAACGAGAGTACCGCAATACCTGCAAGCACGACCAATGTCCAGGGTGTGTCGAGGTACGTGTCCGAAGCAAAACGCGCTCCCAGGCGACGCATGACGCGTCGATACAACACGGGCACAAGCAACGCTTTAGTGAGTATCGTCACACCTGCAACAACAAAAAGGAACGGGCTCGATTCCTCAATTGCGGCGATCACGAAGAAGCAGGCGACGAGTAAGGATTGCAGCACGTAGAGCGTAATCAAAAGCGACGTCTTGCGTGTGGCATGCATAAGTACCATGAGCAGGAACATCCCCGCATCCAACGTACCGCTTATAAACATGAGAGTAGGTAGCATGGTGTTGAGTTATACCGTGGCAAGTGCGAATGCAACTGCGCCGATGATGAGTGCCGCAAAGAGAAGACGCGGGATACGGAAAATGCGCAACTTTGCAAGCGTTGATTCGATTGTCGCTATCACAAACGCAACGAGTGCACACTTCACTAAAAAGATACTCATCGCAGCACCTACCGTCACCACGTCATTCGATATGGAAAAATCGAGCACGCCCCATGGTACAAACACTGATGTCAAAATCGCCGTAAAGACCATGAGCTTCAGTGCACTCGCCCACTCCATAAGTGCGAGCCGCTTGCCCGAATACTCCAAGAGCATAGCTTCATGCACCATGGTAAGTTCGAGGTGAGTGGAAGGGTTGTCGACCGGTATGCGCGCATTCTCCGCAAGAAGTGCGATGAAAAAACCCACCCCCGCGACGACGACCGGAAGCAGATGCACAAACGACATGCCGTGAATATGCGCTGCGATATCGCCCAGGTTTGTTGATTCCGCAAGCAGCGCAAGTGGCAAGAGTGCGAAAAGAAGTACTCCTTCGGCAACCGCCGCAAAGGTCATTTCTCGACTCGAACCAAAACCACCAAATGAACTTCCCGCGTCCATACCTGCAAGGGCGAGAAAAAACGTACCTAAGGCAAGGGTGTAAATGAACACAAAAAGGTTACCGAGCACTCCCGTATTGCCGAGAGCTACGAGCGGTACGCCCGCAGCCACAGTGAGTGTTGCTCCAAATACGAGGTAGGGTGCGGCACGAAACACCCATGATGCATCCTCCGGCACAATCTCATCCTTCGTAAACAATTTACGTAAATCTCGATATGGCTGAAAAACACTCGCACCTCGCCTGCCCTGGTAGGACGCTTTTATTTTTCGAATACTGCCCACCAGAAGCGGCGCAAGAGCTGCAAGTACCATCGATTGAATGCTGTACAGAAGAATGAAAGCCATGATGTGTTATAGGGCGATAAGTAACAATGCGCAGAGTGTCACAAACATGTAGAGGAGGTACGTGTTCACGTTACCACTTTGCAACATGCGTGTGCCCCGTGCCGCAAAAGCCGCGACTCGCTCGAGTGGCCTATAGCAATACTTCTGCCACACATCAACGAGATGTACTTCAAAACGAACTCGTATCGCTTCACCTGACACGGATTCAGTGGAAACGTGCTCTTTGGTGGGGGCGAGTGCGCGAAAGATCACCATAAGCGTACGCGCAAAAGCGGTTGCAGTGATTTCCGCACGCTCAACCGGTCCTGCAAAAGCAGATGACTCAGCCGGAGCACCACAGGCCCACACTCGCCCCGAAGTTTCGCGTCGCTCCCCCGACCACACGCGCACCAGTGCGTATGTGACACCCACAGCGACCACAAGCATGACATACATCATTGGAAACGCGATTGCGTACGAGCTCTGTGAAGAAGGATCGTTCCCTACCGCAAAGAGGGTTTGTGGCAACGCGTCATGGAAACCGAGACCGTGTAAGACACTGGAGATATACACAACAACCGATGAAGCAAATACCCCTAAAAACAAGGTGAGGAGGGCGAGTAAGCTCATACCCAAGGTCATTGAAAGAGGCTCACGAATCTTGCATGTGGACGCATCCGGTAACGGAGCACGCGGTCGAGCAAGAAACGTGGTGCCAACCGCCTTCACAAAACACGCCGCAGCAAGTCCTGAGGTGAGTGCGAGAAAACCGATAGCTCCGACAAAAAGCGCCTTCATGTAAAGCGTACTCTCTGCAACACCCGCAAGAAGGGTCTGGAACGTCAGCCACTCACTTGCAAACCCATTGAGCGGTGGCAAACCGGAAATGGCAAGCGAGCCAACAAGAAAGAGGAATGCCGTTGCGGGAAGAATACGGATCAGGCCGCCATACCGCTCCATGTTGCGCGTGTGAGTGGTTTGCACAACCGAACCGGCTCCGAGAAACAGCAGCCCTTTGAAGATCGCATGATTCAAGGTGTGGAAAAGTGCAGCCGTCAAGGCAACACCGGCAAATGCATACTCTCCATATCCGACAAAAATGCCGGCACTTCCGATTCCCAACAAAATGATGCCAATATTTTCAACACTATGGTATGCCAGTAATCGCTTGAGATCGTGTTCGGAAAGGGCGTACAGAACGCCGAGAAGCGCCGACAACGCACCGAGTACAAGGATAATGACACCCCACCAAATAGTCGTCGGAAACCCAAGAAGGTCAAAAAAGAAACGAATGATCATAAAGATTGCAATCTTCAGCATGACACCGGAGAGAAGTGCGGACACGTGACTCGGCGCTGCGGGATGCGCCTCGGGAAGCCAGATGTGCAAGGGTACGATACCCGCCTTGATACCAAGACCGATAAGGGCGGCTGCGAGCGCACCATGTCGCACAAGTGGTGACCATGCCTCCATCTGACGTATCGTATCGAAGTCAAACGAGCCCGCCGCATGCCCCACCACCATGAGCGCAAACATAAGAAATGCGGTACCGACATGCGTCATGAGAAGGTACAGGAAACCCGCACGCACGTTCGAGGCCTCATGATGCTCATGCACAATAAGGAAATACGAGGCAAGCGACATAGCCTCCCACGCGATTAAAAAGAAAATTCCATTGTTTGCCACCACGACGGTATACAGACTCGCGATGAACGCCGTGTAGAAAAAACCGAATACACCCGGACGAATAGCACGTTCGCGTGACACGTACCCGTACCCGTAGAGCGACGCCGCTACAACAGCTAGCGATATGACGAGTATGAACCACGCCGACAAACCATCAACATGGAATGCATACGTAAGAAACGAAAACGGGGACGAGTATGATGCGGAAAGAATCGCATGCGACGAGAGTACGGCGAGTGAGAAAACAGTTCCAATCAACCCGGCGAAGAGTGCCGCGCCGTGTGATACCACGTTCGCAACACGATGCGCCTTGAGCGGGATTGCAAAAAGTGACACAAGTGCTCCGACACCCAAGAGTGCGAGTATGCTGTAGAAATGCAGGATGAGCGGTGTGGCAAACATAGGTGATTACAGATTATGCACGAAGACGCTTAGCACCCTCTTGTTCGAGTATTGACAGCAATGCGGACACAATAGCATGCGGACTTGGAGGATCGCCCGGTATCTCATAATCGACCGGTATCACCTCACGCAGACTGTTATATATCGCATAGCTGTCTCGAAAAACACCACCGTGAATCGCCCCATCACCGACAGCGACCACAATACGCGGGGTTGGCGTCGCTTCATAGGTGCGACGAACTGCCTCAGCCATATTGCGAGACACGGGGCCGGTAACCATGAGCATGTCAGCGTGACGCGGTGACGCGACAAAATGCACACCAAAACGCTCCACATCATAGTAGCTATTTGTAAGAGCGTTCAACTCCTGTTCTTCAGCATTACTGGAACCTGCATCAACCTCACGGATTGCGAGCGAGCCGGAAAACACCTTTCGAATCTCCTCGGCGAGTCGTTGTCCCGTAACAGCGAGGTCACCATCCTCAGCCACTAAAAAATCCGATACGGGAATGACCGTACGCGGCGTCGTCACTATTTTTTTGAGCATTTGATACATGCGTCTTCGGTGAACAATACAAAATCAACCCGCTCCAACGAACGTTGCCTATCATATGCCGAATACGTAAAGTGTCAACGCTCGTTACACACAGTTGACTACCACACGTTCATGACGTATACCATGCATGGTTGTATCGTTCTTTCACAACACAGCAGGAGCTAGAAATGCCACGGCACCCACACCCGCATATCGAAGAGATACTCGACCGAAACGCGGCACGCGTGATCGCACACTACGAAGAACGTCACATTCGAAGAGAATATTTCGCACAGCACCCCTTCCACTACATCTACGTAGGATGTATGGACGGTAGAACAAGTCACCTACCCCAAACGTTTGGTATCCCTGTTGGGTGTGCTGAATTTTTTCAAACCGGTGGCGCTATGTTCGACATAGGATGGAAGTATTTCTCAAACCTCCTTACCGAATCGATCCAATTCGGCCTTACCAAAAAGCGTACTGTGGTCATTTTGGTCTCAAGCCACTTTTCCGGACACTATCCCAATCATGGATGTCGCGCGTTCGAGAACGACCGCCGTGCGGCACGCACCTATGTACTCCGCCTCGCAAGAGATATCAGGTACGCAGTCGAACCATATGGCGGTGACGTGCACGTTCTGTCAATCGAGTTCGACACTGATGACGATTCGGTCATTCTGTATGGTGAAACCGGGCGTGTCGACACGTCACATTTCCTGTCGAGTGAATGCGGCCTGAAAGAAGTACTCTATGACAGTTTTCCTTCGTATGTGGACTCAGACATGGGCGAGGAGCTGCATACCCTCGTACACAACAACATTGAACACGTACACTCGGTACTTCGTAACAGACGAGACCACACCGCTTGTTCTCATTGCGAAACGACACTCCTCGTGGGACGAGGTGCGGGAACGTGGCTCAACCCACATCGCAACGCGGGCATCATTCTGTTTCCCGAAGGAGAACACCTCGACGATTTTATCGTAACCGCTGGAAAAATACTCCAAAGTAATGCGAAGCGAGATAAAATCTTGCAGAAGCATGGTGCAGTCATTATGCCCTGCTCAGCATACGGTGATCGTCGAAATGAACGTTTTGCTATTGCTCGGGTGAAAGCGTACCAGCGAATAATCGAACGATTGTTTGCTCAGCATCTGCCAAACCTACGCTTCGCACTCTTCCCTGCAACAGTCGACCTCACCACATGGCAACTCACTGCATGTGACTAATCGATTCTTGTTTTGTCCATTTTTGTGCCCCGCCCCGCCCGTCCGCAGGTGGGGCATTTTGTATCTCTGATACCACAATCACCTGTTCGATTCACTCGTCGCCGTACAAGCAAAACGAATCCAAGATTGCATACATACTGGAGATAGTATTGTCTAGATTTATTCAAAAACATACCCCGACGCTGAACATCGGGGTATAGTAAGGTGCTTCTACTCCTCACAGTACTGTGCGGGGTTCACATAAATCCTAGTGTCTTTTGGTCTCATAGTGAAGAGGTTAAACCCCAAAGTGGATGCTGTGCGCAAAAAGAATCTTTGCACTTCCGCTACACTGAGTTTCGTGAACGAAGTGAAGTCAGGCTCTGTTCCATACCCCTTTCGGGTAGCGCCGAGGATTTTCGCATATCGCGCGTACACGACACGAAAATCTTGCAGAGGAATGTCACCAAAATGCTTTGCATGGAATTCCTCAAAAGAAAGCTTTCTGTCACTCCACTGCTCACGGCTGATCTGGAACGCAAGACCGCTCACCTGCGGGAAAAACCCACGATATTCCTTCAACTGCGGATAATATCCTGTCGCAAAGAACAGTCCCTCCTCAAAACCTTTTTCATGCGGCCTGGTATAAAGCACTTCCGAAAAGTGCATGTAGGTGATGAGTAGCAACGCATTCACCGGAGTTGCGGGGTTGTAAGTACTTGCGTCCATGGCTGAATATACGACAATCTCTGCAGGTGTCAGATGACTCGCCGTACCATCGCGAAGGTGTGGCATGCGTGTTGGATACGTTCCGTCTTGCCAGCGCACCCACTGTTCGCAAGGGTCTGCACTTCGTAGTGGCACAAAAGGCCGATTGAGAACCTCAGCATTATCAGCGTACACACATGTCGCACCAAGCACAGTCAGAAGAGCAAAGGCACTACTCTTGATATTCATATTGACCTCTCGCCATTTCAAAGAACACTCAAATGAGCGTCGCTAGTATACCAGAAATAATGACAAGGGGAAGTAATTACCATCTTGTGAAGATTGTCTTGAAACAACCCGCACATCGGCCGAACACTTGCTATATATAAGATTGCATATGCCTTTGCACTCGCAGGTGGTAGAATGTTCTTATGTCACGCCGGCACAACCACATATGGAAAATACTGATTTTGGATATGTTTATCATAGAGTTCGGTCCCGTAGGCATTTTTTTTCTCACATACCACTTCACCGACTTCTTGCGTGCCGCTCTCGCATTAGGACTCTCGACACTCATCGCACTGACACTTTCACGCTTGGTAAACGGGCGCACTCCGTGGTTTGCTATATGCTCCGGCTCTATCACCATAACAACCTCGCTCGTCACCTACTTCTACAACATTCCATCATTGCTCATTATACGAGATTCGGTGTTCTACATTTTTTTTGCCATAGTGCTTGGAGTCAGCATGGCACGAGGTATGCACGTGTTTAAAATATTCTTTGGTCATATCTTTGCCATCACCAACGAGGGTTGGCGTATCCTGGAAACACGCTGGCTTGCTTTTTTTGTTCTTGCCAGCGCATCAAATGAGTACGCACGCATATTCTTAAATCCTGATGCGTGGGTTGTATACAAACAATGTGTAGTCATTGGTTTCATATTCTTCGGCACATACCAGTTTCGCGTAAGCATGAGATTCCGTCTCCCAGAAGCGGATAGCCTCGGACTTCGCACGTTGACATAATAGTGACCTGACGCATGACGCGTCTCAAGAGCACGCATACTCACGTACGTGCGGTAGCTTGGAGAACATCCTGTTAATCTCTAGACGATGTTCCTGCTTATTTAAGAATCTTCCTGGGTCTCATGGGAATAAACATGCTGGTTCTTCTTTTATATGCTTCAAAGTCCGGGTGTTCAACGAGTTTTCTTTCAAGCATGGGAACACCCGAAATTTTCAGTATTAAGAACGTGATAGTGAGTGGGCTAACTATTGTGAGCCATCCTTCGGGAACCGATGTGGCTATAAGCCACAAACCCCACCATTGCGACACTTCGCCAAAATAATTAGGATGGCGAGTATATGCCCACAAACCACTCTGCATCAACCTACCTTTGTTTGTGGGGTCTTGTATAAATTTTGCCAATTGCCAATCCCCTACGGCTTCAAAGTAAAACCCAAAGAGCCACGTTCCTATTCCAACGAAATCGAGCCAGCTGAATACAGGTACTACGCTCTTATTAACCGCAATAACCGGCAGGACGATAAGAAAAAGCAGTATGCCTTGCAAAAGAAAGACCTGGGCGTACGAACGAAGGTAAAACCATCTTCCCCATTCCTTTCGCCAGGAAAGGTAACGATAATCTTCTAACCTCCCTTTATTCCGTTTGTGGATATGCCAAGCGAGACGGAGACCCCACACACTCACCAACACACAAACAAGCAAGCCACGGACTCCCTGCTCTTCCGATA
The DNA here is from genome assembly GCA_964635195.1 of uncultured Candidatus Saccharibacteria bacterium. GTDB lineage: Bacteria > Patescibacteriota > Minisyncoccia > Phycocordibacterales > UBA12088 > UBA12088. The sequence continues at coordinate 22,726 of CAZWNC010000006.1, forward strand.
GAAAAAATGCCATCCAAGCAATGAGCACAAAGCCCAACCCCCACGCCACATCAGCAACATCATTTCTCTTTTTCAGTACAGAGAGAACGAACCATACATTCATGTACATAAACAGCAGTACGGCAAGTGAAATATAGTACGTCATACTGACCTGATTTTGTAATCTGAGACAAAGCTCAAACTAACATTCCGACTGCACATACTCAACATCATGACTAACGAACAGACCTCACTGAAGTAACTCTCAAAGAAACTCCTACCGGTACTATTTGTCAACCTGAACGCAGAGGGCGACCTGATTACATCCTTCCCCGTTCTTGTGACGAATTTATGATACTTGAAAACGTTGCTTCAGAAATGTACTGCGGTGTATATGTGATAGTGCGACGTTCTAGTTGGTCATGAAAGGCACGCAGGTGGTTACGAGAACCTTTCTGTAAGTTGCGATATACAGTGAGAATTTGCTCATTTTTTGTTTCTTGCATAAGGCGTTCGAGATCGAAAATATCCAAATCTTCAACGGTTGCACCAACTGCTAGCGCCTTATCAAGCGACTCATACCCCTGCGCAACAAGGTTGTTATACAGTTCTTGCAGATTGGCATCTTGAAATTCTCCCCTTATGTCAACACCTACAGGGTCTTGGATCCCATAGAGAGCCAGAAGCTTTTGTACTGCGTTTGTATGAGTCTGCTCACTGCGTGCGATGTTTGAAAAAAGAGGGACGCCCCATTTGGTTCCCAAGGCCTCATAGACATCACGAGCAAGTTTTTCTTCTTCTCGCATACGTAGCAAACCAATCACTTCGTTACTAGAAAGAGTCACGTCACTCGTTGTTGCAACAGTGAGGGAGTTATTCAAGAAGTCTGCAGGATCGATTGTGTATTCTTTCGAATCGTCTTTTTTCTCAGCACCATCATCAATGACCGGTGCGGATGTGCTTGTCGTAAACCAGTAAACTCCACCGGACATTACAAAAACCACAACAAGGAGGAACCATTTCATAGCACAAGTATAGCATAGTTTTGTACCCCGAGATGTTCACTGACCGGAATACAGGCAAGCATGTATTCCGATACAAAAGTGAGGGGTACTTCTTTCATGACACACGCCCTTCTCTACGAGATTTAACCATAACGGACGTGTGTCGCACGATAAACTCTTCCAGCGATACAAAGAGTGCACAGTATGGATGCGTGAGTGGTTGTTTTATACGTGAAATATCACTGGTCGTGGAACATGTTGTACAGCCGACAGACGTGCACTGAGACAGTGAGCTGCTGGCTGCGGGTTCATGAGTTCCGGCACACCTGCACGTTAACTATGACCCTCATACCCAACATCTCCCAGATCTTTTTTTGCCTTTTTTAGAAATTTCCCGAACAGACGATCTTTCTCCTTTTTCTGCACACCGTTCAGTTCGGCGTATGACGCCTCCTTTTTTAGGCTTACGTAATTATCATATTTTTCCTTACTGAGGGCACCTCCTGTGACCGCCTGCACCACAGCGCACCCCGGTTCATGGGTGTGTGAGCAGTCGGAGTAGGTACACCTGTCCGCAAGTCCCGTAATGTCTTCAAAAAAGGTATCAACACCCTCACTCACGTCGGCCATGCCAACTTCACGAACACCAGGATTATCAATAACGATACCGCCATGTTCCAAAAAGTACATATGTCGTGCGGTAGTAACGTGTTTTCCTCTACCCGAGTGCTGACCGATTGAGCCCGTTTTTGTAACAACCTCGCCGAGCAAAGCATTAATCAGCGACGATTTTCCCACACCGGAGGAGCCCAGGAAACAGTACGTTTTACCTTTCTGAAGATACCCAGCAAGCGCGTCGAGACCATCTGCACGTAAAGTACTTGTAGTCAGTATATCGATGCCGGGAAACCTCGCTTCCAACTCAGACAATCTCTCACGCAAATCCTCCACAGAAAGGAGATCCACCTTGTTTAATATGATTGCCGGGAGTACTCCACTGTTGTGCGCGATCGCAAAGTAACGTTCGAAACGATTGAGATTATAGTCACGATCCATCGACTCAATCACAAAAGCGACGTCGATATTTGCAGCGATGACTTGTATCGTATCTTTTTCTCCCTTTCTGTTTTTTTCCCCGTACTTTCTTTTCAACACCGTCGCTCTCGGCAGTATGCCCTGTATCATCGCACGACCTCCTTCGAGTTCACGTATCGCCACCCAATCCCCGACCGCTGGGTATGCTTCACGAGAAGTTGCCTCAAATACATGCTTGCCCGTCACGCGTGCCACATACTCACCTTGCTCATTTTTCACTCGATACGCCCCTCTACTTTCGGATATAACGCGAGCAACAGGGTAAGCAGTCAGACCACTTTCCGCCCTTCCCGCTTCGAAAAAAGCTGTGTATCCGAGGTCCTGGTTTGTTATACGTGTCATGGTTTTTGTTGAAAATTCTTTCACACGTCACTCACATACAACCCACTGAAAGAAAGATGCGAACGGATCTCCGCGACTGACAATGTTACATAAAAATAAGATTTTCGCGGCAAGCATGCACTGGGGATTATTCCGACACAGTACACCATCATTCGGGTCTGCGAAACTCAATCAGATGAAAATGGCAATGGTGTGGAATCGATTTCTGCCGTGGCAAGTGATCAAGGAGTGAGTCGTACATGTCGCCAAGCACACCACTCTTGAGGGCCAACAGTTCCTCTCGCTCCTCCTGGGTAAGCCCTCGCTCGTCGGTATGACGCTTAATAACAAGCATATCGCTCTTGGCAAAGAAACGATCGTACGGAAAAAGATTCGGCATACGTCGCCAATATGTATACTCCGCAAGAGATTCCGGGTCGGCACACAAACGGCAACCAGTCGCGCCGCTTGGTTGTCGCGCAGCCTCTTCATACCTGCGAGCTGTTTCTTCTGTACGCAGAAGCAAACGACGCCAGTGTTCGTGTTGTTGCATACCGCACAGTATACACGATACCACTTCCACAACGTGCGGAAATAGAAAAAAACTACCTCCCTGCACCGTTCGTGGCTTTGCCTGCCAATCCTGATACTCGACGTTTTGTACGAACATCACACGTCTCAAAACAAGACCTGGTCTTCGCCATAAGACCAAACACCTCGCGTGTTGCGCAGGACGTTAAAAAGAAGCACCGACCCCGAGGGGGTTGGTGCTTTGCTTCACCCACACACGTACATCTGCTTACCTACCGTGTGCCGTAGTACCGACAAAAACTGTCCATGACGCCTTCGGGAGTAAGAACGTGTGTACAGCATGTGGCAATACGTGCGACATCCCACGTTCTCACGTCCATGAACGGCTTGATAAAGACCATTTTGACGTCTCTACGACTCAGTCCGAGTCGTTCGAGGTAGTCCCTGAGACTGAACGTATCGCAACCGCACGAACTGAGCGAGTCATCGGTATCAAAGTTTACACGGTTCACAATGAGTGGCGTAAACACATTGACGTCGAGAATGTTCGAGATCGGTTGCCACCTACCACCGATACGCACCAAGAAGCCAACCATGCCACAATTCGGGTCACTGCACGGTAACGGTATCCACGATCCGAGATTCAATATACCGCCACGAGCAATACTGTGAATGACATCAGCAACATTAATCGGCACCTCAAGACGTTTCTGTGGCTCGTTTCGACCGGACATAAACTCCGGTTGGTATACGACCCAACGAACATTATCGTCACTGAGAGCGTATGCGAGCGCACTACCGCAGCCAAACTTCGTATCGTGCGACACAGTCATCACCAATGCAACCGGAATCTGCGCCAGCTGGCATGCATGCATGGCACGTTCACGGATGGAGCGAAAATCTCCACCACGAAGTGCCACCTGACCACTCTTTTGCGTACCGTCAAACTGCAGGTACACAGCGAACCTTCCTCGTGGAACGATTGCCTGCAATCTCTCCATAAAGAGCGGGTCTGCCAACTTGATGCCGTTGGTGGTAAGCAAGACGTCCGACACTCGCCCTTCTCGCGCAAGCCATTCGATAATCCGAAAAAGCTCGGGGTGAAGAGTTGGCTCTCCGCCTGAAAGTTGCAAGATGTCGATTCTGTCCTGTCGGTCGAGCACTGTACGCACCTGTTCGACAAAGGCATCGAAAGGCAGAAGACCCAACTCCGCATCGTTTGAAGCCTTCGGACTGTCAGCATAGCAGGTGGGGCACGAAAGATTGCAACCGCGCACAATTTCCACCACAAGAGTGCACGTATGCAACTGACTCGCCGTTTTCGCATTCTCGCCGAGTACAGCCGTGCCACAACCTTCGGTTCCGCACGCACAAGCGGTATCCTGTTCCGTCACGTAATAAAATCGTGCATCGCTTGCAATGCGTGAGCTCGTCACCCCGCAAGTGGGACAGTACTTGCGCAGGTACACACGAGGCGGAATGTCATTCGAACGCCAGGCCTCGGCATGCACTTCTTGCCCGCACTCATTACAGCGGGATCGTTTGTTTCCTACAAGCAACGATCCGTTGCCACAAAAGTGATTCGTGCCGAGAGTGTTTGTACAGCAGTTCTTCAGGAGAGTGGGGACCGTTTCTATTTCATAATTGCTCACGATATGTCTCCAATGTCAGGTTGATTGTCCGTGGCGCATACTAGCACAGTTGAGCACCGTACGCACGTTGTCGCGTAAAGCGCCTCACGCTGATTTCCGACGAGTGGCAAAGTATATTTTTATTATGTCCCTTGAGTACCAAAGAACGAATAGTATGCACACAATCTGGACACTGTTCATGTGCAACCAGAGAGGAGTCGTCTCTTTTAAGAACTCAATGCCGAAACGGAGTGAGAAATAACTTGCGATAAACATACGGAAAGATACGCCTGGGGTATCGAGTGCAAAAAGTAGCGAAGCGGGTCGAAACTTCTTTGCGTACCCATATCCGATAAGAAATAACGACAGAAACGCAATCTCATAAAGTGAGTTCGGATGACGAAGCATACCGTCACCTTGTTCAAGACACCAAAAGTAGTCACACGGTCCACCAACCGTGTGGTCCTCAACACCCATCACAAAACAACCGATTCTTCCGATAATGATGGCGACTGCTAGCGGTACGAGTGTCCTATCACCCGTCCATACCGAGATGCCAAGTATCTTTTTTACTACCTCGACACCTACGATACCGCCCGCAACACCACCGATTATGGTCTTACCGGCGACATAGTACACAAGGTCGGTAGCTTGCAAAAAAAGCACTGGGTCTTCGAGAGCAGCGATTAAGCGACTGCCCACGAGCGCACCCACGAGCGCACCAACCAAAAGGTAGAGTCGCTGCTCTTCTTTGAGCGAATCGTGCTCGCGAGAACGCAAGTATAAACGCACACCGACGAACATCGCTACCAGTTCCGCAAAATAATGGAACAGGAAGTTCATTTCAATTTCAAGTGTCTAGAAACCAAATATTAGAAATAACCCGTACACTCCCCAAAAAAATCCCCACCCTCCGAGAGCGAGCGCAAGTATCCACGCAAGTGTGGTCTTCCACCACGCATCGAACGCCTTACGCGCAAGCATACTACTGCGAAGCGCGAGGAAACCTGCAAAAATGTAGATAATCGCAGGGATGATCATGAAGAAGTTCTGGGAAAACCCCTCGAAACCTGATGAAACAAGAACCGTCCAACAAGAACCGAAACCGATCACGTTGAGTACCAGCGAATAGTTGAGGAGTCGCAAGACGGGTGATTTGGTGTTTTCTTTGCTATATGGGATGTAAGGCGATCCTCCTGTACCCGTACTGTTTGCAGGCCTAAATTCGGGTGGAGTATTTTTATCAGAAAACATATAGTATGTTCATTTGCAAGAGTAATGGGGTAAGTATAGAGGCACTTCGACAGTCTTGTAAAGTATTTTGTTTTTCTAATACATTGAATAGTGCCGCTCGAGTACGTGCGTAATCCGTTTACACAAAATATTTACAGACTCAGGAGATCAGGTGTTGCGGTTGGAGGTTTAAGAAAGTTGTCCCTATAATTTCTTGGCATCCAGCACAAAGAGCATTAGTGGTCCATTGCTTTACTGAGAGGTAGCACACCTTATGTCACTAGGATACGCATCTAAGGTAACTATTTCCTCATGTAGATTATCGATACAAAGGTACGTTCCGTTCCCAACGTGTGATGTGACAGCATATCTTTTAACATCTGAACTACATATAACTTTATTTTGAGACTCTTTTTCCATACTACTCATCATACCGGAAAGTTGCCTATCGTCGCATAAATCACTATAATTTATTTCCGAGCCTTCTGAGGCTAGCGTTGGGCGGAATTTCCAAAAAAACTGAGTATTTGGAATTGAAGTAAGGTACTTTTTTAAAAGATTTTCTATTGTGATGAAAGTAATTTCTTCCTGAGTCAGGCTTCTTGATTTATCTGATATCTTAATATTTTTTACAAAATTATCTGTAATTGATACTGCCTGATCGACATTGTCTTCAGTGTTTTTAGTAAAAATTAAGGAGGTCACTTCTAGAAAAACATCTTCTTCATCATACTTAAGTGGAATAGTATAATATACAGATATTACTTGTTGTTGTTTTACAATGAATCTTTCTGCTTTATAACCACCTATACTCACTTTCTCTTCTGTATAGGCTGGTCGGTTAGGCATATCCGCATATCGAGGATTCGTTGCAAAGATTTTCATATCTTGAAGACCATTCATATCACTAAAATCTTCTTTTGAGAGTGGAGCGACTGAAACCAAAAATTTTTCAATATTCGGATATTTTTCTTCCAAATTTTTATATTTAAATGTCACGAGGTCATGCGCCTCCCCGCCTGGATACTGAGCTATATTATCTGGATCATTAACATCATATAATTCTAAATCCCATTCAGTGTTTAGATATGGCAAAGTATAGAGACCCGAAGGGTGTGTATACGTAGCAAAATCGGCATTATTTTCAATTAATGCGCTATCGTTTGTTACTGTGGTTGAAAAGTATAATACAACAGCAATAATAAAAATTCCGAGTATACCAAATACAAGTTTTTTGTAGGGATGTAAAGGTTTCCGTGCCGTGTAATTTGTGGCGATATCCGGCACCAATTCATCTTCTCTTACTTGAGTTTTTTTACTGAAGCTTTTTTCTTCTCCGAAAATGGCATTGTATGCACTTGTTATTTCCTCTTCGCTCCATCCGCTCTCTCTCATTTGTGGAATAATTTTTTCTAAAGAATTTATTTGCTCTTTGTTGGAATTTATAAGATTAACCAGTTCTTTTGGGGGGATGTCCATATATTCACATACTAACATAGATTATATTGCGGATTAAGGTGATCAGATATATATCAGACAGTTAGCGTGGACAAACTCCCGCGCATACGGTGAAGAAGTTGTCCATACAACGGACCATTCATACTGATCGCATTTACGTTCGTTTGCTTAGAGCTCAAAGAGATATTCCTCACTCATGTATTGGACTCCTTGTCACTGTTGTGTGCTTTAGGGGTGGTGATTGTGAGCACCTCGTTCAGACATACATACAGAAACTCGCCTCAAGTGAGTTTGAGAGTCGCCCCAGCTCAACACTTTACGTAAGTACAAATCGAGGATGACCGTGAGATAGCTGAAGCCGTATTGAAGTCGAATGCAGATGAAGTCCATACTCCATGGTTTGCGTACCATGCAACAACGCAAGAGGTAGGGGTATACGACATGCTCCATATGGGAAACGGGGTCACCATTTTGTCCTTCAGCAACATGAGGAGTCACTACTCTTCTTTGTGCGTATCGTGCTCGCGAGAACACAAGCATAAACGCACGCCGACGAACATCGCTACCAGTTCCGCAAAATAATGGAACGGGAAGTTCATTTCAATTTCAAGTGTCTAGAAACCAAACAATATAAGTAACCCTTGCACTCCCCAAAAAAATCCCCACCCTCCGAGAGTGAGTGCAAGAATCTGTGCAAGGACGACCTTCCACCGCACATCGAACGCTTTATGCGCAAGTAAAATACTTCGAAACGAGAGCAATCCAGCAAATAAATAGCTCACAATAGGAATAACAATCAGAGAACTTGTGAAACTCTTCCTGAAACCCAACGTAAGATAAACCCATGTGCAAGAACCGAAACCGATCAGATTGATCACCAAAGAATAACTTAGGAGTCGCAAGACGGATGATTTGGTGTTTTCTTTGGTATACGGGTTGTAAGGCGATCCTCCTGTACCCGTACTGTTTGCAGGCCTGAATTCGGGTGGAGTATTTTTATCAGAAAACATAATATGCAAGAGTAATGGGGTAAGTATAGAGGCACTTCGACAGTCTTGTAAAGTATCTCGTTTAAGTCACACATCGGATAGTACCTAGGGTCTGCAGATACTCCGTTTATAAAAACATGTTACAAATTCACCACAAATCGTGTGACTCGCGCAAAGTGTTGTGAATTACATTTTACTTACTACTGTTTTTTCACCTCAGTAAAGTAAGTCACCATAGCTTGTGGTCAGTGTGCCCAAAAACATTGGTACGACAAATGCAAGTGCAATAAGCGGTAGGACGAACATGACGACCGACACGATCATTGTCATGAGAAAATATTTACGTGTTTTTTCGACTGAGGTGTATATCGCATTCAACTTACTATCGAGCGCTTCGAGCGCATGTTTTGTTTCTTGATCCATATGGACAAGCATACCATGCATACCCCATCCAACAATTTCAAAAAAGTTCACAACAGCTGGCGCACGTGCGTGTTGACTTGGAAATGGGGACACTTCTCAGCACAGCATTGCTGGCACGCGTGGGCAGGAAATGGCGCGTGTATGTATTGTTGCTTGCCGAAAGGCCCGCGCACGGATCTGCGAGATATAACTATTTTGAAAAATCGTGCCACTTACAAGGTGGCGAGTATCCAAAAAATACTAGTGGGAATTATAGTATTGATACTATAATTCCCGGGGAGCAACCAAAAAAGAACCCTGGTTCCTTTTTACTCCCGATCGCATACGAGCTTGAGTCCTAGCCAACATCATCGTCACCATATTCCTAGCTGCCGGACTAGGACTCGAACCTAGATAGACGGAACCAAAACCCGTAGTCCTACAGATAAGCGAGCGAGTGTCGCGGACAAACGGTTATTTCCTTGCGTGCTGTGCTGCCGGACTAGGACTCGAACCTAGATAGACGGGACCAAAACCCGTAGTCCTACCATTAGACGATCCGGCAGCACAACGCGTAAAGAGAAGAGCAAATGTTTGTCCATGACCGAGCGAGTGATATCTGTATCGAGATACCATCAGACGATCCGGCATTGTACAAACGATCTACAATACATCACTCACGTTCCCTGTCCCTCTGACGGGACTGCGTTACCTACACCTGCCGTAGTCCTTAACCTCGGAACGGCTCGGCGATAGATAGCGACCCACCCCATCTGAACGTGTTAAAACACCTACGACAACACTAGGGTACCATACTATGCCATAATTTCCAGACTTGCAGGGGTTACGGCACTGTGTGTAACTTTTAGACCCACGCATGTGCGTGTTGATTAGAGGTTGACTTCAGTCAACACGCTTGTTGCATGTCGAGGAATTGCTCCCATGAAATGGTTGCACCGGAAGCGCAAGGGTGTCCTCCACCACCAAGCAGTGTGGCCACAGCAAGCGCATTGGGGACTTGATGCGCACGAGAGCGAATGCTGCACTTCACACTATTACCTCGAACGGTATAGAGAATAACAGCAGAATCAAAACGTTCCGAAAGGATGTTGCCACAGATCGATTCGTGCGTCGTGATGTTCACCGCAGGTATCGTGTGGGCACCCACCCTTAGCAAACGCGGGGGGATGCGCAAAAAGTTTTCGACCTCGGTGTCGACGTAAGCACTGATCACTTGCCCCTTCTCCACCACCTCTTCGAGAGGCTTTTCGAAGAGAGCTCCCATAGCTACGGGATCGTTACGAAATATGGAGAGATACTGTGTCACATGTTTTGTCTCGGGAAAAGCATGCGTCCACAGATCACCATCCTCGACGTGTCGAACGAGCATCGGCATGTCTTCGTCCGGAAAAAGCGTACTCCAGGTGAGTGAGGCACCTGAGTGGGAGGGGTCACACACACGCGTCAACTTTGGAAACTGCTCTTCAAGCTGTGCAATCTCGCCACACGCCTGCTCGTGATGGTCGATGACGGTAACGGTACACCCAAGTGCGAGACATTCGTGCAACCCCAGTATGCAGTCGACAATATACACATGGGTCGATGCCGAAACATGCGTGCGCACCTCTTCAAAATCCTTCTCCGTGTATGCGTGACTGAGAGGAAAGGTGCGCGCGTGCGGAAAGGCACGCAGAAGGACAGCTGCAGCTGTGGTGCCATCGACGCAGTCCTTGTGGTAAATACAGCAAATATCATCCATACGTTTATCCAAGACCAAACCTGCTCCGCACCCCTTCCGGTTGTGTCACCCCTTCCTTGACTGACCATGTTCCATCCAGCGTATCACCACCCACCCCTTCAGGCACCCACGTGGCGGTAATGTATGAACAGTTTGGTATCAGCAGGTTCTTCCAGAGGGCTCGACGGTACTGTGCGACCGTGTCCAAACCATCTCGCTTCATTCGCTCTTGCATGGTGGCGATAAAACCACGATGTGTCACAACCAGAATGTGCTCCTCAGGGCGATCGGCAAGGTACTCGAGCGCACGACGTGCACGCGTGTGAAATTCCTCTAAGTTCTCCTCATCACTATGTCGCCATTCAGGTTCATCGGCATGTATGTATATTTGCGACATAGTCCAGAGCGAACGAGGATGCAACCAATTTTCACCCCACAACGAACGAGGACGTCGAAGCTCCGTAAACAGGTCGCACGTTTCGACCGACACGTTGGTGCGTTCGGATATCGCTTCCGCAGTTTGCTGTGTCCGCAGGTATGGGCTTGCTATCAGCACCTCAAGGGGTATGTCTTTAAAATGCTCCCCTACCACCCGGGCCTGTGTCATACCACGTTCCGATAGCGGTGTTTCCGGATACTGATGAATGAAAGCCCTGTTTCCGGGAGTCTCACCATGCCGTAGAAAATAGATGGTCTTCATACATTGATTATTCTCCCAAGTGGGCAATATCCATCCATGTGCGCAGCTTCCAATTGCCCTCCCACTCATATCTGACGTTGGTATGCACTTCGTAAATCGTCACCCCAGTATTTGAACTCGCGAGAGCAGCCTGCACCGTAAGTGACATATCTGGCGTGAGCGCATCACCAAACATGACATAGGAATGGAAGAACTTAAGAAAATTGCCATGTGTTACGGCAGCAATACGTTGCTCTTCCCTTGAGTTGAGATACTCCTTCACTGTTCGAGCTCGAGCAAGCAGGTCTTCAAAATTTTCTTCGTCAGAAATACGGTAATCGCGAACACCCGCTCGCCAGCTCCTCAGGTACGCTTCATGGGCCTGCACTCGTTCACTGTCATCTCGAGAGCGTCCGACAAAAGTAGCTGGTAATGATTTCTCATGAAGGTGCGGATATACTATATGCTCTCTTTGCGTTGCTGCTGCGATAGCCTCTGCGGTATCGTACGCTCTCGGGTAGTCGCTCGAGAGAACGATGTCGATCGGGATGTGTACAAAGCGACGCGCGACAGCGTGTGCTTGCTCCTTACCTTTTTCAGTGAGTGGTGCGTCTTTGCCGTACAGGATCCCCTCTGCATTCGACGTACTCTCCCCATGTCGCACAAAGTAAATTCTCTTCATACCCGAGTCATTTTACACGAGCAATTCTGCTGATTCTTCTTTATCCACGGTAAGCAAGTGTGCATGATCATTCCAACACAGCAGTCGCCACTTGTTTCGTTCTTTCTCATTGGGGCAATACTTGCATATTGTCACACCGGTATTCACTGATGCAAAGAAACGCGCCATACGGTGTGTGGAGGTCGGATCAGGCACACCTTCCGCAAGCATAGCGGCAATGATAACGCGCATAAAACCGGCATGTGTAACAACGGCAATGTGATGCTCTGCACGTTCCACAAGGTGACGGAGAACATGGAGCGCGCGTTCGTGTAGATCAAAATACGTGTCCTCATCAGCGTACCGAAACATCGGGTCATCGTAATGGGCCCGTAAAGCAGTCAGGTAGGACTGGCCTGATGGGTCGGCATGCGGTGTGCCAAGAAGTTCGGAAGGTGCTAAGTACTCACGAAACATATCATGGGATTCAAGGGGGAGATTGGTTGCTTCACGAATGTACTCGGCCGTCTTCGCGGCGCGACGCATTGGACTTGTCAGTATCACCTCCACCGGCGTGTTTTTCATACGCTCGGCAACACTACTCGCCTGTCTATGTCCCAACTCGGTAAGGTCAGAATCAGGACCTTGAAAGATCTTGGAAAGATTATCGACACTCTCACCGTGTCGAATGAAATACACAAATGTCTCTTCAGTCTTCATAGGAGCGTGGTGTTGACAAGTACGGAATGATGACACAATCACTCCTCACTCTTTGCGAGATGTTCAATAAGCGCGAGCTCCAGTGGAAGTGCGGGAAGGTACGTCGTACCCACTTCAAGCGAAGCGCTGAGTAGGCGCGTGAGTAGGCGCGAGTTCAAGATGTCTTTTGCGTCTTGTGCGTACCGTTCGATACTCACCCATTCTTCCGGAGTGAACTCCGCCTGCAAGGTAGTCGCGAAAGTGGGTGCGGTACGCACGAGTAACGCCGCACGCACGATGCGTAACACAAGCGCAAGCGTCGTCTTCACATTACCACCCTCAACTAAAGCGTGTAAGCGTGTCAGCGCCATGTCCAAATTGCGCGTAGCGACCGCGTCCAGCATCTCCAAGAGTGCAGCACTCCGGGGAGCGCCGGTCACTCGTTCGACATCAGCGTGGGTGATGTTCTTTTCACTATTACTGGCAATAACCTTCTGCAAGATACCATGTGCATCACGAAAGGCACCGTCAGCCAAGAGAGCAATGAGTTCCGCTCCCGCCCGGTCGATTTCACACCCCTCTCGCTTTGCGGTTGTAAGGATGAGGTCGGTGAGCAACGCGGAAGTCGGACGTCTCAGTGTAAATATCTGACATCGCGAAAGGATGGTCTCAGGTATCTTATCCACCTCAGTGGTTGCAAGGATGAAGACCACATGCCGTGGTGGCTCTTCAAGAGTCTTAAGGAGAGCATTCCATGCATCTTTGGTGAGCATGTGCACCTCGTCGATAATGTATACTTTAAATCGCGAAGAAAAAGGCACAACATGCGTTTCTTCACGCAACGCTCGAATATCATCAATGCCACGATTTGAGGCGGCGTCAATTTCTACCAGATCGTGTTCAACAGTGCCTATCTCGCGCGCAAAAATCCGAGCAAGCGTGGTCTTACCGATACCACGACTGCCGACAAACAGGTACGCATGCCCGATATTGTCATTTCGGATTGCACTTTGTAGCGACTGCACGATCTGATCCTGCCCACGAACTTCCTCAAAAGTGTGCGGGCGGTATTTACGATAGAGCGCATGTTCCGACATTAGTGTGTAGTATATCACACTCAAAGAGGGCGTGAGAAAAGGTTAGTGTGGTGTTTCGCACACCTCTTTCACTGCCCCTCGAGTACCGCAGCAACTGCAGTCGCCCCGTCACAGCACATGAGGCGATCCCGCAGTGCGGCGGCACCCTCAAAACCGTGCACGTACGCCTTAAAGTGCTTTTTCATGACCGAGAACGACTTGTGAGAACATACCTCTTCAAACGCCTTGCAGTGTTCCACAAGCACGCGCATACGTTCAGCATGCGTGGGAGTTCGTTCGGAAAAAAGCCACGGGTTGCCAAAAATTCCCCGCCCTATCATGACACCGTCCGCACCGGTCTCCTGTGCGCGTACTCGAGCATCTGCAACAGTGGCTACGTCACCATTACCGATGATGGCCGTTTGTGAATTACCACCTGAAAACTGTAATTTGTTACGTAATTCAACCGCATGCCGAACATGCTCCCAGCGCGCAGGGACGTCACTCATCTCCTTTCGCGTGCGTGCGTGCAAGGTGATGGCGGCCGGCTCCTCTTTGAGAAGTTCGGGGAGCCACGTGTCAAGCTCAACCGAATTGTACCCAACCCGCGTCTTTACTGACACCGGTATCTTTCCTCCAACACCCCGCTTGGCGGCACGTATTAATTCGCGCGCACGTGCCGGGTCTTTCATGAGTGCGGCACCGGCACACTGCTTTTCGATACTTTTGTCGGGACAGCCCATGTTAATATCGACACCGTCAAAACCAAGTTCAGCCACCAGGTGCGCACCATACTCGAGCATGTCAGGTTTTGATGAGAAGAGTTGTGCAATGATAGGACGCTCTTCCTCTGTATAAGTCAAATCCAGCATCAACTGGTTCTCTGCATCCGGCATGTGGGCGCGCTCACGGGTATGGTACAAACCGTCCGCAGAGACAAACTCGGTCCACAGCACATCAGGTTTACCATACCGTGCAATGATGCGCCGAAAAGCGGCATCAGTGACATCCGCCATGGGTGCGAGCACAAAAAACGGGCGCTTGAGCGAATGCCAGAGTTCGGACATACACGCTATCCTACGGGCATGGTGCAAAAAAAGCAACCATATTCGTGACCACTAACATTACTATGCGAAACCCTATCGTGTGGAGTTACCCGCGGTAGCCCCATAGGTCATAGTATCGCCAGTGTGAAGGGTGTCACGCAGTATGCTGTCTGCGACAACCTGTTCGACCTCTTCTTGAATGGCGCGTGTCAGCGCTCTACCGCCAAACTGAGGATCATACCCCTTTTCAGCAACCCGCGCTATGAGTGCATCGGTGACTTCGAGTGCGATATTCTTCTCTTGGAGCAATCGTCCGGCAAGTCGTGTGAGGTGAATACGTGCTATTTCTTGCATATGCTCTTTACCGAGAGGGTGGAACACGACAATATCATCAAAGCGATTCAGGAGCTCAGGGCGATACAATCCCTGTTTAATGAGGTGGTCAACCAATTCCCGCTTTTTCGAGACGATGTCGACACCATCTCGCGACCATTCCCAGATCATATCTGCTCCCGCATTTGATGTCGCAATAATGATAAGGTTACGTGCGTTCACATCTTCCCCGCTCGCGTCAGTAAATTTTCCTTCATCAAGCACTTGGAGGAGGAGATCGTGCACGACATGAGCAGATTTCTCAAGCTCGTCAAGTAAAAGCACGCCGTACTGGTGATCACGTATCATAGTGGTCAAACGGCCCGGCACACCTGTCTCAAATGAACCGATGAGCTCCTCCAGAGCATCACCTCCCTGGAACTCTGACATATCGAGGCGATTCATCTCACGCTCATGTCCGAAGAGCGTTTGCGCAAGTGCTTTTGCCATTTCGGTCTTACCCACACCTGTCGGTCCCAAGAAAAGGAAACTACCCATCGGTTTGTTCGGATTGGTGATACCTGTTCGAGCGCGTCTCAATGCGCGCGAAACCGCGTTCACTGCAACGTCTTGGCCGACGACTCTCGAATGAAGCACTGTTTCAAGTGAGAGTAACTTTTCACTCTCTTCTTTCGAAGGCGTACCAACGGGAACGTTAGTTTTCTGCTCCACCAACTGCTCCACCAAATCGGCACGAACGTGCATCTTGCCATAGCGGAGCGCGTACGGAATGATTTCCTCGAGCAGATCGAATGCTTTGTCCGGCATGGTTCCACCCGGAAAGTATCTGTCCGCCAATCGCATGATAGCGTTCAGTGCCGGTATGGTACACACGACACCTGACGTCAACTCACGTGCGTACGCTCGTTGCTCCATGAGCGACCGCAGAGCAACGTCGTCAACCGTATGTGTTTGCACAACGTCACAGGCTCGCATGATGCGTGTGTCACGGGAAAGTATTTGATGGAAGGCATGCTTTTCCGTTCCTATAATGATCTGAATCGTATCGGCTTCAAAGTACGGCGTCAGTAAGTCTACAAGATCTACCTGAAACGCAGCCGCACTCGCAATGGCGACGGAGAGGTTCTCGAAATACAACATGATGTTACCTGCCGAAACAGCCTGGTTAAGGGTTGCGTAAAACGCTGTTTCAAATGCGGCCTTGTCGCTGTTCGCCGTCACAATACTCTCAACATCAACCAAAAACATACGCTTGCCTTCAAGTGGCGGTAAGATGCGACCGGAACGAATCTTGCGGTACAAGAGAAGTGCACTCTCGCGAGCGGAAGATGGATCGCTGGCGACAATAATCACATTCGATTGCCGAGCGCGAGCAAGAGTCGCCTCCATAGATTCCACCTCATCATCTTCATTTCGCACGCGAAACGCAGTGGCATGCCAAAGTGGGTCTTGTATCAAATCGTGCCCGTATCGTTCAAGCAAGTATGTTTCGCCGTAACTCCACGTTTTACCCAAACCTGCCATGCGTCCGAGATTGTCCCGAGACCACCATCGCTCTTTTGCGCGTTGCGTCTGCTCTATGTCTGTAACCCATTGTGCTGCATGAAGCAACACCTCTTTGGTGATACCCTCCTTGGAAAGCAACTCTCTGAAGCCATCGTCTTGTTTGAGTATGCTTTGCGCATACGTCGCCAGAGTCACTCCTCCGTCACGATCCAAAATGAAATTGTCTGCAGCAAGTGTTGAATGACGGTGTTGTATGTATTCTTCAAACGCTTCTCCGGTCACACCTGCTCGATAGAGGATCTGCTGTCCAAGTTCCGATTCCAAAAAACCGCCGGTAATGTCGTGATCCTGGGTATCTGCAACAATCGTCGCAACTTCCCAGCTCGCACCCGTACCTGATTCAGTGGCATATTCACCAATCACGGTTGCAAGGCCATGGTAGTAGTATGATCGATGCATTGCCTCAAGAGCAGACATGGTAAACGCGGCAGAAAATACTATAAAGAAGACGCCGAGCAATCTATCGTCGAGCGTACCCACTATTGAAAGAAAGGGGAGTGTCTCTAATAGCGCATGCTGTAGCGCGAAACCAAGGAGTGTCAGTACAAAAGTGACAATGGTCACCAACGACAGTACATGACGCATCCGTGCACGTGTTTCGTACGGCATCCACGCTCGCAGCGCAAGTGCCGGCGCGTAGAGTGTTTCGAGTAGCTTTTGTAAATCGCGGTAATGCATGGATTGTATGACGTAGTCAAAGTCAAAAACTAAAAAATCAAGCAAAAAGCATGAGCATCGTGCCTGTGGTGACGAGTACCGCGAGCATGAGTGGAGCAAGAAGCCAGACCACAAAGAAGAGCCCACCAAAAATACTTGCACACACTATGCAGGCTACACCCGCTGCAATGAGAAGGCTTCGAAGCAAGAAGCCGACAATCCGCATGAGTGTGTTTACCAAAATTTCCTCGGAAATGGCGCCCACGTCCAGCGCACCATGGTGCGAAGTTCTGTCCGTAAGACGGTGGAATGGGACAAACAAGGAGTGCACCATGAGTTCCAGCGAGAAAAAATTATATAGAAACCAAATAAAATTCTGGAAAATTCCCCAATATCCCGCAACCGCAACGGAGTAGTGCCACCGTAAGTACTCAAAAGCTAATGTCCCCATAGTGCTACCAGTGTACCATACAAGCTCCCACACAAGACGCCTCGACTGTTGAGAAAATCATGCACGGCCAAATTACTCCACATCGTCTTCTTGTAAATCTGATATCGATTCCCCAACTTCTGTACGCTCAGTACCACCATCGACCACCATCGACCTCACCTCTTCCACCTCCCTCACACCATCAGAAGAAGATGCGGTAGACACATCCTCCGCTTCCAAAACGGGATCGACATACTTTACATACACCCGCGTCTCAAAACGCATGTCAATATACTCGAGCGCACGCGATGTATCAAAGGCTTCAGACGAAAGAGTGGCGATCAGTCGCTCTGACATCGTTGTTACCGGAAGTGCGCGCGGAACAATAACGCGTGCCGGCTGCGCCAAATACAGCTCCATATCACGCTCGTCAACAAGCAAGAGTGCAACAATATTCGTGCCTTTTGAACGCAGCACGTCATGCAGTGCTCGCAGCTCAGTAAACTCCTGTTCCGCAAGAAGATATTGACCGATTGGACTCGCCTTCTCAAGTGAACCATAATAACGATCAAACGTTTCAATCTCCCCCTCTCGTTCGGCATAAATAAAGCCTGTATGATCTATGAAGTAGCAACGACCTTGTGCAATTGAACTCGTTCCCTGCTCGAAAATTGGTGGCACAACGTCGCCACACCACAACGCCTCGGGATGTCGCTCGCGCACCGTAAGCGACAATCCTCGCAGCCCTTGTCTTTCAAGTGATACTTCCTCAATGCGGGGAAACGTATCACGAAGAGATTGCGTGAGCGTGTCGATATGCAGCGCAAACGTGGAATCTTTTGGTATAAAACCGATAGTATCACCCTGCATTCGCTCCCGTACATTTTGAACCACATCTTCTTCACTCAAATATTCGACTCCATGGACGGTAATGTCTCGCACTCGAAAAAAGTCAGCGCGCAAGGTGCTGACAAGTACTGCGCAGAGACATGCGAAAAGGACGACATACACACCAGCGCGTACCAGCGCGCGCGTGCGCGCCTTCTTACGCGCCTCCTGCGTTCGAAATTTTCGTGGTGCAATCATGTATGCACTTCAATCCGTTCTTTTCCCATGTACGGACGAAGCGGTTCGGGTATACGTATAGACCCGTCTTCCTCTTGGTGATTTTCGATGAGTGGTACAAGCACTCGAGGCGTTGCGATTGCGGTATTGTTGAGTGAATGCACAAAGCGCAATTTTCCATCGGTATCTTTGTATCGAATATTGAGCCGTCTGGTCTGAAAATCATGAAAATAAGATGCACTGTGTGTTTCTCGAAACGTGCCCTCACTCGGAACCCACGCCTCAATATCATATTTTTTCACCTGCCCGAGACCCAGGTCCCCCCCGCAGTTCACCACCACGTGGTACGGAATACGGAGTGCCCGCATCAATTCTTCCGCATTTTGAGTGAGCTCTTCATGATGATCGACGGATGTCTGGTGACTCGCCTCGCACAGCACAACCTGTTCGACTTTGTAAAATTCATGTACTCGAATAAGTCCTCGAGTGTCTTTCCCATGACTTCCGGCTTCACGCCGAAAACAGGGTGAGAATGCGGCAAACTTCATAGGCAACTGCGAGCGTTCAAGAACTTCGTCGGCAAAGTAACTCATGGTTGCAACCTCTGCAGTCCCGGCGAGAAATTCACCATCTTGGGTCTTGTAGAGGTCCTCCTCACTTTGCGGCAAATATCCGGTGCCGATGAACGGTTCGCGTCGCACCAAGGAAGGCGCAATGAGCGGTGAAAACCCCTTCTTGTGTAGTGTATCAAGGGCGTACTGCCACAAAGCAAATGAAAGACGTGCTCCATCATTTTTTAGGTAGTACCCCCGAAAACCAGCAGTCTTGGTACCACGTTCAAGTTCCACCATATCAAGTGCGAGCATGAGGTCTATGTGATTTTTCGGCTTGAACGTGAACTCGGGTGGAGTGCCCCACGTGCGTACCTCCAGGTTCGCGGAATCATCATCACCGTCGGGCACAGACATATCAGGCACATTTGGGACTTGCACCATCAGGAGTTGCCACTCTTTCAGTACATCCTTGAGTTCACTCTCAGCTTTTTGCAAACCATCCTTCACGGTACGCACTTCGTCAATGAGTCGCATGCGTTCTTCCGGAGACGCGCATGCAATCTTATTACTCGCCTCATTCTGAACAGCACGCGCCGCATCATAGGATTGTTGCAGTTCCTTTCGTTTATCGTCAACCACCAGCAATCGATCGAGATCAACCACAACATGCTTTTTTTGTGCGGCATGCTTGACGATGTCGATATTTTCTCGGATGAATTTGATGTCTAACATAGGGGTGTGTCAAGTGACGGGTGTTAGCGCTGTCTGCACACTGCATACGATGCGGCCCCATCACCGTAAACGATACCTGTACGTATACTAAAAATATACCACAAACATGATACTTTTTGTAGTTCTAGTTCTGCCTCGATAGGTTCAAAAAATAATTGGGGCGCGTTGTGAAACAGAACGTTAAAGTGCCACAAAGGCATGTCCATATGCAGCACAGAAGGCGTATTTCCATTTTAGCTACGAGAGCACTTCTTGTTCTCTACCTCACCGCGTGTGAACGGGTCGTAAGAGAAAAAGTCTTCTTGTTCGCAGATTCAAAAAAATAAGTGGTCTACAACGAGAGTACTTCTTTTTTACTCACACGCTCATGCGAAAACAATGTCGACCAATTCCTTGCACTGGTAAGACACCCTGTCCAATCCAACTACGTCTGGTACTATGACAGACACACCAGAATGTTTTCGCTCCCCGTCAGTACTCTTTTCACCTCCGCTCTCGCTTCGTACGCGCCCTGCTCACAGAGACGACGAGTGTGGTTTTGAGGGGGCATCATAGCCCTTGCAGAATATAAAAATAATGGTACTATTTTGTACGGAATAATCTGTACGCACTTACAATCGGAGTAGAACATGAACATAGGCGAATTCGTCACTATTCCCAACTTCTCACGCACTCGGCGCGAAGTGGCAATGTGCCAAGGTGTGGTCATATCGTTCCTTTACGGGACGCATTTCGTAGGACGAGAGAGCAAGGTCGCCCCTCCCGGAAAATATCTTTGCCGCAACGCAGCCTTGGTATGGTCAATCTCACCCTATCCGTTACTGGTTATTGACCTTCCGGTAGATCCAACAACAATGTTTTTTGGGGGTAAACTACCAGCGACCGCGTTTCGCGAAGATGACGTTGTCACTACTGACACTTCGCTTCACGGCATTAAGGATGAAGCGACTGTTGAGAGTATTGACTACTCTCACTTGACCTACCACAGAGACGACGGGAGTCCCTGGCCGATATATAAAGTCCGCTTCAGAGATGGCAGCTGGGCATACGCCGCAGAGGATTCGCTACGCCTGAAAGGGCGTGGCCAACACTGGTAGGCAAGCTGCCGAAACACACGCCGAGGAATACAATCCTCGGCGTATTTGTGCCTTTAAAATTTCATCACATGTCCAACAAAAAAACGTCTTGTTTCTTCCGACAAGGGGATGCCTTGCGATATACTCAACTATATGCACCCCATCACCAGATTACCCATTCCCGCCCTACTCCGTGAAATACCCGACGCACCGAAAAAACTCTACATTCGAGGGACGTATCCTGACACAACATACACGTTCCTTTCAGTCGTCGGTTCACGCACGTACACACCATACGGTAAGCGTGTGTGTGAACTCCTTGTTGCTGGCTTGCGTGGGTATCCAATCGTAATCGTTTCCGGTCTTGCGCTCGGTATCGATGGTGTTGCACATCACGCAGCGCTCGCTGCCGGCCTCCGCACCATCGCGGTTCCGGGTTCCGGACTTGACGATTCCGTCTTGTATCCCGCAACACACAGAGGACTTGCACAAAACATTCTCGAGCATGGTGGCGCACTTATTTCTGAGTTCGAACCTACCTGGCGTCCACGACCCGAGAGTTTTCCGCAAAGAAACCGTATTATGGCGGGCTTGTCTCATGCAGTTTTGGTGATTGAAGCGGAAGAACGAAGTGGCACACTCATTACGAGCCGTCTCGCAACAGAGTATAATCGTGATGTGTTCGCCGTACCCGGGCCCATCGAAAGCGCAACTAGCAAGGGCCCACACATGCTGATCAGAAAAGGCGCCTTACTGATCACGCGCAGCGAAGACATACTTGAAGCGCTTGGCGTCGAACCACGCACGGAAGGACAGCAGCAACTACAGTTCGATTTGTCCCCGGAAGAACGGGACATCACAGCACTACTCACCACACCCCTACCCCGCGACGAACTGATTCGACTCAGTGGGAAAAGCACCACGGAAGCGAACATGCTACTCTCCTCACTTGAACTCAAGGGGGTGATAGATGAACGTATGGGTCGAGTTTGTCTCATGTAGACGAACACACAACACGCCGCAATCCTGCGGCGTGTTGTCCAACATGCTCTACGTCAGTGTTAGGCGGTAATGACAATACCTGTACTGCTCTCCGTATCTTCAGCGTCATGCCTACTGTAGGATGCACGAAGTTGAGCCTGAAGATCCTGAATTGCTTGATATTTTTTACTACCCTTATAGCCAGTACCTGCGGGAATGAGTCGACCAATGATGACGTTCTCTTTGAGACCGCGCAACGGATCAATCGTACCACGCACCGCATTGTTGATGAGAACGCGTGTCGTATTTTGGAAGCTTGAGGCCGAGAGCCAGCTCTTGCGAGTAAGCGAAACCTCCATGATACCCAGCAAGTGCGTCTCACCGACCGCTTCTTCGCCTCCTGTTTCGCGCATACGCACATTTTCACCGTTGAGCTCCCATTCCTCCACCACCTCACCAACCGTGAGGGTTGTGTCGCCAGCAGAACGAACTTTTCGGCGAGAAAACATTTGTCGAATGATGACTTCCATGTGCTTACGACTGATCGCAACACCCTGAAGCTCGTAAATCTTGCTCGTTTCAGCGATAATATATTCCTGCGTCTTCTCCCTGCCTGCAAGCTTGTAAAGCTCAGCCAAATCTGCGGAACCATCGGAAAGGAAATCTCCCTTCTGTACCCTTTCCCCCTCTTTCACAAGACAGACGCGAGGGTAGTATATTGAATGTTCGACAGTGGAACCCTTCTTGGTCGACCCTTCATCAGGAATGATCGATACAACCTTCTCATTTCCCACATCTTTCACTTCAGACACCATACCGGCGACTTCTGAAATGATCGCGGGACTCTTGGGTATACGCCGCTCGAACACCTCCTCCACGCGAGGAAGACCCTGCACCACGTCGGCACCTCCGGCGGCACCATGCTGGTGCTTCATGTTCATGGTGAGCTGTGTACCGGGTTCGCCAATCGCCTGCGCGGCGACGGTTCCAACCGCTTCTCCGAGATCAACCGGCTCCCATGTCGTCACATCTGCGCCGTAGCACTTTTGACAGATACCGCTACCCAACGTACAGGTGAGAGGTGAACGAACTTTGACGGTCTCAATGTCGGACGCCTCAAGTGCACGTGCGAGAGCTTTGGTGATGTACTCACCACTCTTTGCATATACCACGTCTTTGCTATCACGCGCGTCTTCGGCAATAAACCTTCCTTGGATATTCTCTGAGAAATTTGCATCAAGACCAAACGCATTTTTTCTACCAAGTACAATCGATCCTGCCGTACCGCAATCTTCAGCTCGAATAATAGCGTCTTGCGCCACGTCGAAGAGTTTGCGCGTCAGGTATCCGGCACGAGCGGTGTTGAGTGCAGTATCGGCAAGACCCGAACGTGAACCGTGCGTAGTGGTAAAGTACTCAATCGGAGTCAATCCTTCTTTGTAATTGGCGATAATCGGAAATTCAATTGTCTCACGAGCGGTATTCTGAATGAGACCCTTCATACCCGCCATCTGCGTCAACTGACCCAAGGAACCGCGAGCACCGGAAATAACCAGGTCATGCACCGAACCTCTCGGGTCGATGGTTGCGGGTATTGCAGCTTCGATATCGCTCTTGGCCTTGTGCCATATCTCAATAATAAAGCGCTTACGATCTGTACGGGATAGCAAACCCTCGGCATACTGACTTCGAACGAGCGACACCTGCTTCTTTGCCTCTTCGATGATTGCAGGCTTAACGGCAGGCGTCTGAATTTCGTTCAGTGACCAGGTGACACCCGAGCGAGTTGCGTAGGTGAAACCGAAATTCTTAATCTTGTCCACAATAGCGGGAATATGCTCCAACGAATAGTGGTCAATGAGGTCGTTAATCAACCGAACGAGGCGCGACTTCTTCATCTCTTCGTTCAAGTACGGATACTCCCTTGGGAGAACGGAATTGAAAAGCAATCGACCGACTGTGGTTTCGAATATCTTATCATTGAACTGTGCATACTTTGGACTGTCGGTACCCAATACTTTTATCTTTGCCCGGAAGTCAACCACGCCGTAATCATAGGCGCTAATTGCTTCGTTCGGACTCGTGAACCATTTTCCTTCACCGAGACAGCCGTCAATCTCCTTGGTCATCCAGTAGCAACCGAGCACGATGTCTTGTGCCATAGCGACAACCGGTGCTCCGTTACCGGGCTTAAGAATATTTCGGTTTGCACTCATGTATGAGCGCGCTTCAAGCTGAGCCTCCTCGGAAAGCGGAACGTGTACGGCCATCTGGTCACCATCGAAGTCGGCATTGAATGCGGGGCAAACCAATGGGTGAATACGAATCGCGTTCCCTTCAATGAGAAGCGGGCGAAACGCCTGAATACCAAGTCGGTGCAAAGTCGGTGCGCGGTTAAGTAGGACATACTTGTCTTTGATGACCTCTTCCAGGATAGCCCACACTTCGGGCATCGCTTCTTCAACAAGTCGTCCCGCCCCACGAATGTTGAAAGCGAGTTCTCGTTCAAGAAGTTTCGCAATCACAAACGGGCGGAAGAGTTCAAGCGCCATATGCTTTGGCAAACCGCACTGATCGAGATTGAGCTCCGGACCGACCACAATAACCGAACGTCCGGAGTAATCGACACGCTTACCAAGCAAGTTCTGACGGAAATATCCCTGCTTGCCCTTAATGTAGTCGGAAAGCGACTTCAACGGTCGTCGCTGTGCCATACTCATTGCACCACTTTGCGAACCATGTCGAATGGAATTGTCTATGAGCGCATCAACCGCCTCCTGCAATATGCGTTTCTCGTTACGCAGAATCACCTCCGGCGCATGAATATCCATGAGTTTTTTGAGGCGATTATTTCGGTTGATGACGCGGCGATATAGGTCATTGGCGTCTGAGCTCGCGTGACGACCTCCTTCGAGTGCAACCATAGGGCGTAGTGCCGGAGGTGACACGGGTAGTACAGTAAGGAACATCCACTCGGGACGAAGCATTGCGCGATCAAGCTGACGAACCAAACCAAGTCGTTTGTTGATCTTTATCTTTTCTCCCGCCGATGCTTTGTCACGTTCTTCCGTCAGTTGTGCAGCGAGCTTCTTAAGATCCATCTGCTTGAAAAGTTCGTAGATAGCCTCAGCACCGATAGAAGCTTCAAACACGGTACCATACCGAATGGAGTATCGATGGTACGTCTGTTCATCAATAATCTGCCCCACATGCATACCAACCACCTCATTCTTTACTTCCTGCAGCTTGTCTTTCAGTCGAGTCTGCTCTTCCTCAGTCGATGCGCTCTTGGATTTTGCCTTGAACTCTGCATCAATATCGGCGAGCACACGAGCACTCTCTTTCGCATCAACCTTCACGATAATGTAACTTGCAAAATACACTACCTTCTCAATGTCAGCACCGGAAACACCCATGAGTGTAGCGATACGTGACGGAATACCTCGCAAAAACCAGATGTGCGCTACTGGACCTGCAAGTTCAATATGCCCGCTTCGCTCACGACGCACAATACTGCGCGTTACTTCAACACCACACCGGTCACATACGATGCCTTTGTACCTGATGCCTTTGTACTTACCGCAAAAACATTCGAAATCGCGGGTCGGACCGAAAATACGCTCGTCAAAAAGACCGTTCTTTTCGGCACGCTGCGTACGATAGTTGATTGTTTCCGGCTTCGTCACTTCGCCACACGAGCACTCACGGATACGCTCCGGACTCGCGATCGCCAGACGTACAGCACTGAAATTGTCTGTTTGTGTTGATTTGGTTTCTCGCATAATGGGTACGCCCGGAGGCATTAGTTGGTAGGTCTGTTGTTGATATCTTGTTCGGAAAGCAATCGCACATCGAGTGCAAGTGCGCGCATATGATGCAAGAGGACGTTGAACGCGGCGGGTGTGTTCGTATGTTCCACTCGATTGCCGCGTACGATAGCGTCAAAGGCGCTCGATCGTCCCTGAATGTCATCCGACTTGATCGTGAGCATTTCACGCAAGGTGTATGCGGCACCGTAACCAAGCAAAGCCCACACCTCCATTTCTCCAAAACGCTGACCGCCATTCTGCGCTTTACCGCCAAGAGGTTGCTGCGTAATGAGTGAGTACGGACCGATTGAGCGCATGTGAATCTTATCTTCAACCATGTGATGTAACTTCATGATGTACATGTACCCGATTGCAATCTTCTGGTCGAAACGCTCACCGGTTCGACCATCTCGCAGCATCACCTTTCCATCTTCAGAGAAACCTGCAGCGACAAGCTCTTCACGGATTTCCTCTTCATTTGCACCCGCAAACGGTGGGCAAATGGCCTGATAACCAAGTGTGTGTGCGGAAAGTCCAAGATGGAGTTCAAGAATCTGACCCAGGTTCATTCGGCTAGGCACACCGAGCGGAGTCAGGATCACGTCAATCGGTGTTCCGTCCTCCATGTAGGGCATGTCTTCCTCAGGCAAAATGCGAGAAATAACACCCTTGTTACCATGACGACCGGCAAGCTTGTCTCCAACCGAAACATTACGAACCTGAGCGACCGTCACATGAACTTTCTTAAGAACACCGGACTGCAACATGTCACCGTTCTCACGGCTAAAGATGCGCACGGATACGACTCGTCCGCGCTTACCACCTTCGAGGCGCAAGCTAGTGTCCTTTACGTCTTTCGCTTTCTCACCAAAAATCGAACGGAGTAAACGCTCTTCGGGTGTCAGCTGGCTCTCACCCTTTGGTGTAACCTTGCCAACAAGAATGTCACCGGTGTGTACCTCCGCACCGATACGAACAACTCCCTCTTCGTCGAGATTTTTAAGCTTGTTTTCACCAACGTTCGGAATATCATGCGTGGTGACTTCCGGCCCGAGCTTGGTATCACGAACAACACATTCAAATTCCTCCATGTGTATGGAACTGAACTTTGCATTTTTAACCAGCCGTTCGGAGATGATAATCGCATCTTCATAGTTGGCACCACTCCAGGGCATAAACGCGGAAAGTACATTTTGACCCAATGCAAGCTGGCCTTGGACGGTCGAGCTGGTGTCGGCAAGTAGCTCACCCTTTTTCACCTTATCTCCCTTATTGACAACAGGTCGCTGATAGAAACACGACATGTCGTTCGTTCTGCTGAAACTGACGAGTGGGTATCGTACCGGTTTACCTTCCTTCGGAGAAATGACAATGTGTGAGGCATCAATTGCTGTCACTTCTCCCGCCTCTCGCGCCAACACCAGCCGACCGGTGTCGATTGCCGCCTTACTCTCAATACCGGTACCAACGAGTGGTACCTCCGGAGCAACACATGGCGTTGCTTGTTTCTGCATGTTGCTACCCATGAGTGCGCGGTTGGCATCGTCATGTTCCAAGAATGGAATCATGCTGGTTGCAACCGAGAACGGCTGCGTCGTAGCGACGTCCATGTATTCCACATCATCGCGCGAGACCAAGCGCGGTTCACCATAACGACGCACCTCAATCTGGTCTTCAAGAATGCGCCCCTTATCATCAAGTACCGTGGCCGCATGCGCAATCGATGCGCTTTCCTCCTCGAGCGCGTTCAAGTAAATGATCTCACTGGTGACGACACCCTTTACCACCTTAACGTACGGAGTTTGAATGAAGCCGAAACGATCGATCATGCTGTAATTTGCAAGCTGCAAAATGAGACCGATGTTCGGACCCTCAGGAGTATGAATCGGACATACGCGACCGTAATGTGACGGGTGCACGTCGCGCACTTCAAAGCCGGCACGTTCACGGGTCAGACCACCCGGCCCCAACGCTGATACGCGACGCAAGTGCTCCAGCTCCGTGAGCATATTCTGCTGCTGCATAAATTGTGACAACTGGTTTGTGGTGAAGAATTCTTTGATAGCAGCCTGAAGCGGACGCGGATTCACGATCGTGACCGGCGAGCTCGTTTCAGGCTCGATGGTACTCATACGATCCTGAATGTTACGCTTCATGCGTGATACACCGACACGCACTTTTTGTTGCATCATTTCACCGACAAAACGCACGCGACGAAACCCTAGGTGATCGATGTCGTCCGCAACTGCTTTTGAGTCATGATTCAGGGCTATGATGTGAGAAACAATCAAAACGAGATCATCGATTGTGACTGTACGCACCGCCATTTCCTTTTCTCCCATCGGTCGCTTAAAACGAGCGTTGAAACGGTGCCGTCCCACCTCGGAGAGATCGTATCGTTCCGTCCCGAATACTGAGCGAACAAAGTCACGAGCTGTTTCAGGAGTCGCAATGTCACCGTCACGCATGCGTCGATACATTTCGACAAAAGCATCCGTCGAACTCTTCGCCGGATCTTTCTCAAGTGTAGTTTTCATCCACTGCTCCGCATGCTCGTTCGAAGCAAAGCGAGCAAGTATGTCTGCATTGTTTTCAGCACCCAATATACGCAAGTATGAGGTGACCGGGATTTTACGTTTGCGATCAACACGTACATAAATCGCACCGTCCGCTTCCGAGTCAATTTCGATCCAAACACCTCTGCCTGGAATAATCTTTGCACCAAAATACGTATTACCCTTGATGACCTGTGAGGTGAAAAAGATGCCGGAACTTCGCGCAAGCTGTGGCACCACCACACGTTCGACTCCGTTTATAATGAACGTGCCATGATTCGTCATCATCGGAAAATCCGCAAGGAATATCTCTTGCGTGTTTTCAGTGCTCAATGTTTTATTCTTAAGTCGTATATGCGCCTTAAGCGGAACCTCATACGTACGCATGTTCTCTTTTGCATAGTATTCATCGAACTGAGGCTCTCCGAGAGTAAATGATTCGAAGAAGAGGTCGAATTTCTTTTCGCCATAGTCACGTATGGGAGAAAATTCTTTAAAAACTTCACTGATTCCTTCTTTTATCAACCAGTCAAAGCTGGTGAGCTGGGGCTCTACCAGATTTGGAATCTTAGTGCTTGGCGCGCGATACCGTTTGAACGTCTTTTGCTTGAGAGCGGTTGTGTGTGACATACGTGAGCGAACGTTTATGAATAAAGACGCTTATAACCACCACAGTACGCAAAAAGCCCTCGAATAGAGAGGGGTGCTGCTATGCGCGATTGTAATGGTGCATTGACACTACGAGTGTGTTTAATAGAGCTGGTAATACACGATCGACTCTCTATACAGCCAAAACTCACTCACCAGAGATACATACTCTAATTATAGTCAATAGAGGGCAAATGTCAAGTGCGGTCAACCCCTCATACCCAAAAACTGTGGATAAGTGGTCTTCGTGTTTCGCATCACTCCAATTTCCACTTTTCAATCTCCTTATGATTTCCACTCAAAAGGATGGCGGGCACCTTATATTCCTTTCCTTTCCATTTCAACACTTCAGGCCTGGTGTAGACGTTTCCAGACGCCACACGCCGCTCTTCCACAGATTCTTCATGCCCAAGCACTCCCGGCAAACGACGCGTGACACAATCGAGCACAACCATGGCAGGCAACTCACCTCCGGTGAGTGTATACGGACCAACCGAGAGCGACTCGGCATCCAGTATCTCTTTCACCCGGGCATCCACCCCCTCATACCTACCACAGATCATGACAATATGTTTGACTGTTTGTGCCATTTCTTCTGCATGCTCCGTATTGAACTGCACCCCTCCCGGCTCAAAGAAAAGAACACGCACCTTGCTGCGGTCTTTTCGACCAATCGCCTTTTGTGCGGCCTTCAAGACACTCTCCGCTTCAAGTACCATACCCGGTCCGCCACCATACGGCCTGCGGTCCACTCGCGAAAGTGTGTACGGACTTTTGTTGGCATTCTTTTTACCTGGTTTCGGGGTAAAATCGCGCGGGTTGTAAAACGACACCACAATCTGCTTGCGTTCGATTGCGCGTTTCATAATGGACTCACCGAGGTACGAGTCAAATGCCGCAGGAAAGAGAGTAATGATATGAAAGTGCATAGTACGCGAGATAGTGTAACACCTACTTCAATTTATCGTGGTACTTTTTCAGAAAAAATGGGAATTGAGAATGAAGTGGCGATGGAAATGTGTCAAGTGTAAACCAATCTACAGCATCAAACTTATGCGGCTCAGCGTTGTATACCATCGAGCGATTAACCAACACCTTAAAGTCAAGCGCTATCCAATGCGTTCTTTTTTCAGCGTACTCGCGATGCACGTCGCGATACCCTAAAAACTCAAACGAAATGACTTCTGTACCGTACTCTTCGCGTATTTCTTTATGAAGAGTTTCTTCCACCGTATCGTACTGCTCAAGCGCACCGCCGCCCGAATCCCATCGGCCCTGTTCGTCACGACAGTTCATACCACGTTTGCTCAACAGTATGTTTCCATGACCATCGTGACACAAAAACCCTATAGCTACACCGATACAATCAATGCCATTTTGCACATTCGTCCTCTCCATCATAATTTCACTGTACCATGCTCCATTACACCATGCCAGCTATATGCCAAACAGCACCCTTGTGGGGTGCTGTTTTTTTAGAATAGCAATAACAGTATTATATCTTGAGATCCGCCATCGCTTCGTCAAGCGAACGAGCGACTTCACTCGTCGCTGAGCCCTCTACTTCCACTTGCTGCTGCGAGCGAAGGCCACCAACCGGTTCATTTATCTTCAGATTTACCCGCGAGTTGTTCTTCATACCAACAACGCGCAAGAGTGTGCGTATCGCCTTTGCGGTGTTACCGCTGCGTCCGATAATTTTCCCCATGTCTTCCGCATGCACGTCGAGTGTGAGGAGAACGCCCATCTCATCGACTGTACGCTCCACCTTGACCGCTTCAGGATGGTCTACCAAGCCTTTAACCACGAACTCCAGAAATTCCTTGTCTTCCTGCTGCATACACGTTTGTATTATTACTGTATAAGGCCGTCAGGTGTACTACTGACAAGCACCATTGTACCTGCTTATCCCTCGACTGTAAATCGCACGTTGCGTACAGCCTATTTCGCAGCAGACTCCTTGGTCGATACGGGAGATTTTTTGGGAAGCACCTTGTCGCTCTTTATAATACCATTCGTGACAAACAAGTTGTGCACAGTATCGGAAGGCTGTGCTCCTTTTCCAATCCACTCAATCGCGCGCTCAGCATCAATAGTCACCGTGTTGGTGTGTGGATTGTATGCACCCAAATGAGCAACATATCGAGCACTGGTGGTCGAGCGAGTATGCTCGCTTACCACAACGCGAAATTCCGCATGATTGCGCCTTCCGACGCGTTGAAGTCGTATCTTTAACATAGTGGTGAGTACTCTACCAGAGTGCCGGACTCTAGTCAACAAGAATAGTGGGACTTGTGGTGGACAGGTGTTCAGCGGCTACAGGCGTCGGTTCCGGAAGTACACCGGTCTGTAAGAACCTCAGCGCCGCATCGAGCTGCGGGTCGCGCTCTTGTTCGACATCTTCCGCCGTACGTTCAATGACCACATCCGGCGTAAGCCCACCCGCTGAAATCGATATACCGTCAGGTGTCAACCATCGTGCTATGGTAACCTTGAGGGACGTTTCCGGGGTGATTTCTAAGAGTTCTTGCACAGAACCTTTCCCGAAAGTTCTTGTTCCGATGAGGGTAGCTCGATTGTGTGCACTCAATGCACCCGCCAAGATCTCAGATGCTGATGCTGACCCGCCGTCGACTAGTACCACAACGGGTACATCATCCCGAATGATGCCGTACCCCTTGGAACGATGCACCCGCTCATTACCACCACCATCAGACTCGGTCACCACGACCGCACCCATCGGTAGGAAGTAGCTCGCAATCTCAACCGCCGAATCGAGGTATCCCCCCGGATTGCCCCGCAAGTCAAGTACGAGTCCAGCATACTCTTTCTGCAAAAAACGCTTGAGTGCGGTGCGCATCTCCGACTCTGCCGTACCTCCGAAGTTAAAGAGTGCAACTGATAGGATATGTCCCTCATGCTCCTGCGTTTCGAGTGTGGGAATCTCGATTATCTCGCGAACAACGGGTATCTCCAAAAATTCACTTTCGCCTTCTCGAGCAATCTTGAACACCACCTCTCTACCAACCTCACCACGTATCCGCTCGATCGCCTCATCGACTGACATCGTCTGTGTCGATATGCCATCAATCGCTGCAATGATATCTCCCGATCGCAAACCGGCACGCTCGCCAGGTGTGCCGCGCAGTGGCGCAATGACTGTGAGCGCTCCGTCGCGCATACCTATCTCGATACCGACACCGCCAAAACTGCCACTGATCTCCTCCTCGAACTGGCGACTCGCTCGAGGGGGCATGAAAGCGGTGTATGGATCGCCATATGATGCCGCAAGACCTTCTATCATTCCCCACACGCGATCTTGTTCGGTAAGTTGCTCACTGGTTGTGGCCGTTGCGACAAAACGCTCTTCGAGCAGTCGCCACGCCTTCCACACCGGATCAAGATCAACGTACTGGGGAACCTGCTCGGATCCACTCAGGAGTAGTGTCGCTTGAGACATGCGTCCGCCGAACAACGCACCGAGAAAAAACGCTGTAAAAATTCCCAAAGCGATTCCCGCGATACGCGCGCTTCCTTTCAGTAACATACGCGGCATAATACCATGCGGAAGGGTTTCTGTGCCACACGAGAGTTATGCGCGCATCCGCTATCCACCACAGATGCCGCAGACGGGTTCGCTACTCACGCACCTATTGGTATACTGCATACAATGGTCTACCGACACGCACACGGGAACATCGTATGGATTGATGCGGTCACACCAACACAGGAAGAGGTGCGTGCACTCATGGAAGAATTCGACCTCGACCCACTCGTGGCCGATGAACTGCTGGCACCTTCGGTTCGCTCTCGCGTTGATACCCGAAACGAATACTTTTATTTGGTGTTGCAGATTCCGGCATTCCGGCATTTACATGATCTCGACGGTGTTTCGCTCGAGCTTGATTTCGTTATCGGGAAGAACTGGATCATTACAACACGATACGACTCCATTAACCCGTTGCATGATTTTTCAAGACTGTTCGAGGTTGATACCATTCTCGGTCGAAACAACATGGGGGCACATGCCGGGTATGTGTTTTACTACATGCTCACCGAGATATATCGCATGCTCCTCGACGAACTCACCCACATTGGCGTTCGACT
>CAZWNC010000007.1:0-55655 GCA_964635195.1 uncultured Candidatus Saccharibacteria bacterium
GTTGTGCGATCCCTAACGCAATCTGGGCGAGTATGTCATCGCGCCAACTTTTGAAACTGACCATTAGGGAACTCTTCTTTGGAACGTTCATCACAGTCTCCCGGT
Source organism: uncultured Candidatus Saccharibacteria bacterium (assembly GCA_964635195.1). Lineage (GTDB taxonomy): Bacteria > Patescibacteriota > Minisyncoccia > Phycocordibacterales > UBA12088 > UBA12088. The sequence goes on from CAZWNC010000007.1 coordinate 106, forward strand.
GCAGGGTTATAAAAAATAATCTACATACGTAATACTCCTTCTTTTTTGTTTGTCAAGAGGACATGTGCACAACATGTGCACAACTCAAAAAGGGTTGCATAATAAGGTTATTTTTTGACTATATGTATGTTCTGGCGCACTATGCTTTGTGTGGTATATACTATAAATATATGGAACACATTACAACACTACAACAACATATTGAGACGCGTGTGCGTGCGGGGGCTACAAAGGATGCGATCAAAGAGCAGGTTCTGGCGGTCGGTTGGTCGGAGGAAGTGGTTGACAAAGCATATGCAGACGCGCTTGTTGCGGTAGGTGTGCCGGTGCCTACGGTGGGTGTCAAGGGAGCGCAACATTCTGCGTCGACGTTGGATATTGTAATCAATTTCTTTTCATTTATTCTGCTGGGCATTACGGCGACCGCGCTCGGGACGCTCTATTTCCAGATTATAAACAAGTATTTTCCGGATGCGCTCGCGAACGTGCAAGACTACTATTACGTAATGTACCCGAGCGGTATCAATACAGACGCGGTGTACTACGCGATAGCAGCTCTCCTTGTGGCGTACCCACTTTATTACGTCGTGGTACGTATGTGGTTTAAACGGTTTCGTGAGGATGAGGCAAAGACAGAGAGCAATCTCACTAAGTGGCTCACGTATTTGGTGTTACTTGGCACTTCGGTCACTATTGTGGCTGATCTTATTGCGGTACTCTTTACCTTTTTTCAAGGTGAGATTACAATGCGTTTCTTCTTGAAGGCGCTTACCATACTCGTCATAGCCGGTATGGTGTTTGGGTTTTATTTTCTCGAGCGAAAAAAAGTGCAATACAGACAATCCATTCCGCGCAAGACTTTCCAGATGTTCGGATACGCGCTTACCGGTTTTGTGCTCGGTGGCATCACTCTAGGCTTCTTTGCCGCAGGTACGCCGGGAGAAGCGAGGATGCGAGCGTTTGATAAGGATCGCGCGGAACAGCTTTCTCGTATCGCACAATGTGTCGATTCGTATGCGAGTGAGTATCAACGATTGCCGGACACTCTTGCGGATCTAAATAATTCAAGCGGCTACCAGTTTGCCGAATGTTCTTCCACAGACGATCCTGAGACCGGCGAGCCTTTCATGTATCGTGTCGTTTCTCCTCTCATGCCGTCCTTGACTAACAGTGTGCTCGAGGGGAGTGTCGAGCTTTGTGCGATGTTTTCACTTGCAAGTGACAGTGTGGATGGCGTCATGGTACAAAAAAACAAATGGTATGAACACGGTGTCGGTAAATCGTGTGATACAGAATCAATCTCGGCAAGGAGGTCAACAACCTACTAATGCTGGTACCATGCGTATTTTTTCGCGAGTAAGATGGTGTCTATACATACGGAGCACGCTTACTGTCTGAAGTTGCCGGTATTGCGGTGTGTGAAAACACATGGTACCTTTTTTCAAGGTTACATATGTTGGAGCGCAAAACGTGAAGAAAGAGTATAACTACATCATCATAACGGAAGTGCGCCAACTTCCGAGTGAGGACGTACTCAGCGAGTATTGTGCGGTTGTGCATGAGAAATACCCGGATAGAGTGGTCTGTGAAGAACTTGTCCGTGAGATCATTGCAAAGCCGGAGTACTGTCTTTTTATGGTTCTTGATTGTTCTGCAAAGGTCATCGGCACCGGACTGTTGATGCGCACTCTGACATGTGACGGAGTTGTTGGTGTAATCAGAGATGTGAGCGTGATGCAGGAATGGTGCGATAAAGGAGTCGAGCGTGCGTTGTTGGAAAATATGCATCGCTACGGGGTACTCGTGTATGGTGTCGAACGTTTTGAATCTCTGGCATGCCCGTTGGATGCTACCGAAGAGAGTACGTACCTTTCGCTCGGATACACTCGAGATTCAATTTTTGCGCGGTACACATACCGAGCTTGTGCACCTGTCTACGCGGGTGGCGCAATGGTATGATGAGAATGTTACAAGGAAGGGGGCTGATGAGTTTTCAGCCCCTTTTTTGTGTGCGGGATATGCTGTCGGTAAAGCGGTACCTTATCGTGCGTGAGTATCGTGTTTGCGGTGGGATGTGTGGTGTCGAATGGAAAGTCCAAGTAGCATGCCGACAAAGCCAATGCAGTATCCGACAACGACATCACTTACGTAATGCACTCCGAGGTATAACCTACTTACTCCAATGAGTAACACGATGGTAGTGCCAAGAACGACGATACCACACCTGACGTGTGATCGATGTGTGTGTAGAAATATCTGGTAAGTGAAAAAGCCGTACAGGGAAACTGCAACGGCGGCATGTCCACTGGGAAAAGAAAAGTCGTGCATATCTATCAATGAAGCTTCAGGGCGGGGACGCGCTACCAGTATCTTCATCATAAATACCGTTGCCGATGAGGTTGCAAGGGAAACGAAGATCGGGAGCAGCATGTGCCAACGTTTTTTGCGAATCGCGTAGACACAAACACCACATGAAATGAGCGCTACCGTTTGCCAATTACCCAGTAAGGTTATCCAATAAAAAAGATCACTTACTTCAGCGGTACGCAGGTGTACGAACCATGCATGTACGCTCGTGTCGATTGATACAATTGTGGGAAAAAAAGTCATGGAAACACTATGTGGAGTACTGCACCACGTAGATACGGTAAAGAATCAATACATCACTCGACACAGGTTCCACCACCGTATCCGTACCCCCATGCGTACGGCTGTCCGGAGCACGGCGCACCACCCAGGCGCACACCGTGGTATACGAGTTCTGCGATAAGTTCGTACAGATAGAGCGCCGCCTCGTCGGTGTCAAGTCCCGTTCGTTCCTTGATACTTGTGAGGTCTCGTTGTGCGTAGTCGAGTATCCCGTCGCGTAAGGTGTTGTCTGCACGCAAGCGTCCCAGGTAGCCACCTTCACCTGCATGGTAGAGCATGTCGTGCGCCATGCACAGGTCTTCGAAGGGTATGTGCTGCATGTCAAAATAGCGTGCGTCGATATCGGAAAATAGATGAGAAAGTCCTTTGACTGAGGTATTCCAGGCGCTCGAAATATTTCCAGAGCACCCGTCTGTGGTGAAAGGTGCCAGATGTACACCTGCCTTCGTGTGTTCCAAAAGCGACATTGCGTTTCGTTCAGACATGGGGTCAATCGTTAAGGTGCCTCGTGCGATGTGGATTCCGATGAATATGACTGTGGCAAGTACGAGGCATATTATGAGCATCGTTCTGAGACGCGGCATGTTGCACGAGGGCCATGAAAAGTGCGCATGCATAGGTAACACTAAGTATATCATCACCTTACGTTTTTTTAAGTTAGGCATGTTTGGCGTACAGGGAAACCAGGGTGCTCGCTTGATAGAATCGTGTGGTACACTCATGTCATGCTCAGTACGCGTGTCGTAGTAACAAGTATCGGCAGTATACTCGTGCTGTTTTTTATCGGTGTGACGTTCCTCTGGTTAGATGCTGAACCTGAGAGTGTGACACTCCCTAATGAAATGATGGTAACCCCACACAGCGTTTCTTTCACGGGTACAACATCATCCAGGTGGTCCAAAAACGTATCACTCGGCATTCGAGATGCGGTCGTGTCTGCTGAAGTGGTTAGTAAACCGGATGAGCGGCGTAAAGGCCTTTCCGGTAGGGAGGTGATTGCGGAGGACGCAGGTATGCTGTTTGTGTTTCCGACAGACGAGTTGCACGGGATTTGGATGCCGGATATGCATTTTTCGATCGATATTCTGTGGCTTGATACAAGTCTTCAGGTGGTTGATATGCATGAAGGTGCGACTCCCGAGTCGTATCCGGAAGCCTTCATGCCTCGCCGCCGCGCACGCTACGTGCTTGAGGTGCCGAGTGGATTCGTGCAGACCCATGGTGTACGTGTTGGCGATGTCGTGACGGTGCAAGGTGGTGTACAGTGACTCCAACTGCGGTCGTATACTTGACGTACTGAAAAAGTGTTGTCACTGCATACTGTGTATGGTAGACTACCTAAGCCCCTGTCGGACAGACGCGCCTTTTCTATATGAGGTGAGGAAAGTCCGGACACGCGTCCTTTGCTTGTCAAGGGACAGGACGGTAGCGGGTAATACCCGTCCAAAGTAATTTGCGAGGTGCGAACAGTGACGCCGGACTCGAAAGAGAAAGGCACCCCCTGTGGGTGAATCTTTATGGCGACATAAGGAGTGAAACGGCTAAATCCTTACCCGCGTGCAAGGCCGAGTCATCTTTGTACCTATACGGTGCTGGGATGAAGCGCCGCTTGAGGTCGTCAGTGATGGCGGTCCCAGATACATGTTTGTCGCATGCACCAAAGGGGTGCGTGTACAGAACCCGGCTTATAGACAGGAGCCCGTATAGCACAACCCGCGAAAGCGGGTTGTGCTTTTTATGGCAACATGGTACGCATACGTAATGGAGTGGGAACGGTATATTGAAGAAGGTATCGCGGCGATTCCCGAACGGTATCGTGAAAAAATACGCAACGTGGCAATATTACTTGAAGATGAACCGAGTAAGGCGGTGCGTCGAGAGCAGGGGCTTCTACATGGAGAGACCTTGCTCGGGCTGTATCAGGGTGTGCCGCTTCCCGAACGTGGAGATACGTACGGTATCGGTGTGACACTACCGGACACAATCACGATATATAAGCAAGCAACCCTCGAGGAGGCAAAAGAGACCGACGGTGATGTGGCGCGCATTGTGCGTGAGACTATTTGGCATGAGTTCGGGCATTACTTTGGGCTGGACGAAGGGGAGGTTCGTGCTCGTGAAGTAGAGCGGGGATACGGTACGTAGGGTTGCGTACATAGAGAAAGTGTGCTATAATATAAAAAGTTATATGTCACATGCGAGTGCATTGTAATGAGAGTGTACATCATAGGGTTCTTACGCGGTCTGTGGGCTGTCGTTCGTTGGATTTTTCAAGTGTTTGTAGTCGGACCGATTCGCGTACTCTTGCGATTTCTTGATAGGCAGATACGTCGTCTCGCTCCGTACCTGGTCGCCGTAGCAGCTCTATTCATCATAATGATGAGTGATGGGTTGCGGGGTTCATTTGCGGAGGTCCTGCGACACTTTTTGCCCATACTCATCGCGTTTGCGCTCATCTGGTTCGTACTTCGAAACTGGATGCGCGCCTTGTTTGGGGGCAAGCGGCGACGGTGACAGTGACAGTGTGCGAGTGATAAGGCGACCGCTATACGGTCGCCTTTTTTAATTTTAAACAAACCGGCCTTGTAGCCGGTTTGTTCTGATTCCATACTCTGTTCGAAATGGTACTCTATGCTTGCGCCTGCTTGAAGCTCAAGGTCATGCGATGATTTGATGGATCGAAAAGGGTGATCTTGAACTTGTAGTTCTTGCCGATTTCGAGTGACTTACGCAGCTCTTCGACACTGGAAAATTCACTGATGTGCACCAAGCCGGCAACACCTTCTTCGATTGACCCAAGTGCTCCGTGTTTGTTGTATTTTATGATGACCGCGTCGACAACCTGATCTTTTTTGAATTGTACAGAGGCGGATTTCCACGGGTCTTCTTTGAGGGCTTTGATTGAAAGTGACACCTTTCCATCCTTTATTTCAATCACCTTCACATTCACCTTGTCTCCGACCTTGTAGAGTGTTTTTGGATTTTCGACAAGTCCCCAGTCAAGTTCGGAAATGTGTACGAGTCCTTCGAGACCATCCTGAATCTTTACGAATATACCAAACTCAACAGCTCCGGTCACTTCTCCCTGTACGACATCCCCAACCGCGAAGACTCCATGAGTCGTGGTCTCTTTCGATGTTTGAGGTCCTCGTTCGCTAAATATGAGCTTGCCTTCTTGTGCATCCGCTGTGATGATGACCACGTGTAGTTTTTCGCCTACCAGCTTCCTGAGTTCATCAAGAATCTTTGCTTTGTCACCATCCTCAACTCGTGGATAATGATCGGGCTTCAGCTGGCTTGCCGGCAAGAAGCCGACGATACCTTGCCATTCGAGCATGAGGCCACCCTTGTTTGCCTCCTTGACAGCAATCTCAAAGACGGTACCCTGGTTTACGGCCTTCTCCGCGTCTGCCCAGATGAGCGCTTGACGTGCCTCCATGAGAGAGAGTTCAAGGTAGCCCTCCGGATGTGAGGTCGATACAACCTTTGCGGCAATGATATCGCCTATTTTGACACGCCGTAGTATGTCGCTTGCGGCATTGAATTCGCGACCATAAATAATACCCGCGCCGAACGGATGAAGTTCGACGAAGACTTTTTGTTTTCCGATCGAGATAACCGGACCTTCGACCATACTCCCTTCTTTGGGAAAGGAAGGGACATTTTCCAGTTTGGCGTCCATGTACGGATTGCTCTGCACTGTCTGCACTGCATCTTCTTCTTGCGCCGTTTCGATGACGGGGTTGTGTGTCTGTGTGTTCATATATTGTTTTTTTGCTACCGTGTTGTATTGGGTACAAAAAAATCGCCGGAGGATTTGCGCGGGTGCTCATAGTGCAACACCATGCAAGGTTACCCCTCCTAGCGCTACCCTTTTTGGGGGTGGTGCTAATAATGTCACCACTGTACGCCATGAAAGGCTTCTTGTAAAGGACAGTATGGTGGTGGTATTATTGCCATACTGCATTATTGAGGAATTTCGTTGTGACGTAGTTCCGGCGCCCACATGTGTTACTTGGTCACGATTTTCCTTAGACCCAGTGGTTTTGTCCGGAGTCTCGTTTTAGAAAAATTCCGCGAAAAATGCTATCCCTCATGCTTTCACGCAGTGCTCGATCTCATATTGGCCTCGTAACGGTCATCCTTCTCTGTTTGTTTCCGATTGTGCCTTGGCTTACCATGAAGCCTCTCGATTTGCGCTTCGGTTCATTTGTCATGTGGGCGACCAGCATCGGTCAACTTACTGCACTGCTTGGTTTTGCAATGTTTTCGGTATCCCTCATACTCATCTCGCGTCTTAAGTGGCTCGAGGCGTACTTTGGTGGTCTGGACCGTATATTCCAAATACATCGACACCTTGGCTCTATAGGTTTTCTCTTGATGCTTATCCACCCTCTAGCACTGGCGACGGCGTTCGTCCCCGTCTCCGTTGCAAGCGCCGCACTCTTTTTACTTCCGACGGGGAGTGATGTATTAAAGACGCTCGGCATTATGGCATTACTGATGATGATGAGTCTTATAGCGATAACCCTCTATGCACATTGGCGATACCAGGTACTCTTGAAGACTCACAAAATTCTCGGTATCGCATTCATGCTGGGTGCCGTGCATGCGATATTCATCCCAAGCGATATCAGCAATAATACTGCACTCACGGTGTACTGCGGTGGTTTAGCCTTTTTTGCACTCAGTGCCTATGTATATCGAACCGTTTTTGCGCACGCTGTGCCGAAACATACATTTTCGGTCAAGGACGTGCGTTCGCTTGGTGTCGGTGTCACTGAAGTTGTACTTGATCCGGTTGGTGCTCCACTCATCTTTGATCCCGGACAATTCGTATTTGTGTCATTCAAGAACGGAGGAGTGAGCAGTGAAGTGCATCCCTTTACAATCAGTAGCGCTCCGCATGAGCGTGAACTTCGTTTAACGATCAAGGCGCTTGGGGATTGGACATCAGAGGTGCCGTGTCTCGCTAAAGGTGCAGACGCATTGATAGAAGGTCCGTTTGGCGGCTTCACCGAATCTTCCGCGTGTCGTGACGCAGAAGTCTGGGTTGCTGGCGGCATTGGTATTACACCATTCTTGAGTCGTGCACGTGCGCTGACTTCTCGTGGACTCACGAAGCCGGTCGATTTGTATTACACTGCGAATGTGCGTGAAGACATGCTTTTTCTTCGAGAGCTCCAACTTATCGCGCAGCGTTTTCCTGGTTTTCGCGTCGTTCCCTATGCCAGTAAAGAGCTTGGTTTTCTCAATGCAGCCGTTTTGCAGAAACAAAGCGGCCCGTTGGTTGACAAAGACGTGTTTGTATGTGGACCACCTTCTATGATGCAAGGCCTCATTCGTCAATGTAAGGACTTGGGTGTGCGATCGTCCCAAATACATGCAGAAGAATTTTCTATGTTATGAAATATAGCTTTATTATCGGTTTGGTGTTTTTTTGGACAGTCGTTGCCGGGCTTGGGATAGCAGGTTTGGTGTCATACGAAAATCAAAAAGCCTGGGATAAACTGGGTGTACAAGGGCAGGGTGGCGAAGGAGCTGGGTCGCACGTAGTGCTCGGTGACGAGCGATTGACTGATGCTATCGTACAAGGTGCGACACACTGGGCACCAGAATCGGTGGCTCTCCATAATACGCTCGAAGACTGTTGGATAATCATTGATGAAAAGATTTACAACGTGACCGAATATGTTCCGTTTCACCCCGGAGGAACACAGACAATTCTAGACTACTGCGGCGCAGAGGCGACGGCGGCATTTCGCACCAAGGGCGGGCAGGGAAAAGACCATAGTGAAAGTGCATACAAGCTACTTGGGAAGTATGTTGTTGCGGCAATTGGGGAACGTTTGCCCGAAGGTCCCGGACCGATTGTTTCCGATGGTAGTACCGGCTTGGCGGGTAGCACGTCTTCTGCCGCACAGCAAGGGTCTACTGTAGGTTCTCAAACGAAAACTCAATCGGAAACAAAAGCGCAAATCCCCGCGGTATCCACTCCGAAACCGACAAGCGGGCTGACTACTGCTACAGTTGCGACACACAATGTTACGAGCGATTGTTGGCTCATTATCAACAATAAAGTGTACGATGTCACGGATTACATTCCTTTTCATCCTGGAGGCACTAATACCATAAAGCCCTGGTGTGGTAAGGAGTCCACAAACGCATTCACGACACGGGGAGGATCCGGATCACACTCATCCAAAGCCTGGAGTCTCTTAAACAATTATTACGTTGGAGATCTTGGCGGCAGCACGACCACACCTCCACCTTCGACCACTACGCCACCTCCCACGACCACACCCCCACCGACGACAGGCGACCCGAGCCAGCCCTACCGCGATGCTATCCTGGCAAAGTATCCTGGAGCAATAATCACCAAGCTCTCCATAGAAGATGATGGTTCTGCCGAGTTCAAATGTACCTTACATGGTAAAAGTTACGAGGGTAAAATGAATTCTTCGTACACCATTACTAAGATAGAAGACTGATGATTTTGCAGTGTTCATTTCGTGAAAAAACACGCAATCGCGTGTTTTTTCGTCATCCATGTATGTCAAGAACGGTGCTAGTGGACAGATGCCGTCGTTGCATCAAACTTCAGTGTATCGGTAGCACTGAGTACGATGTCACGATCTGCACAGGCTGCATAGATATGTACGATGTGAGCCTCGGGAGTTACAAATAAGGCTCCACAGAGGTGATCTTCACCTTCAACATACATAAACGGTATGCCAGTGGGCGTTGTACGACGTTCGTTTAGAAGAAATGCACTCTGACTTGCCGGGAAGTGGTCTAAGTAGAGTGGGAGATCGTCAAACGTACGTATGAACTGATGCTCAGTGTAGGTATCAACCATGAGGGTGGTTGTGGCGAACCGTAGTGTCGAACGGAGTAGGCGGTAATCGAAAGTCACATCGAGTTCGTTGGAAGTCACGAGCGTGGCATCTGTGGGAACGAGGATTGAGATACCTGCCAGTGGGTTTGTGTAGCGCAAGTTTCCATTCGGGGTGCCGGTGGTCAACGTCGATTGTGCCAGAGGTTTGCCCATGAAGGTATATCCTGCGTGATATAAGCACTCGCGATAGTAGCTGTAATGCCAGTACTCACGCAGGCCTTGTTTGGCATCCTCACTCATATCGAGTGGTAGCGTAAACAATTCGACCACACGTGCCAGGCTTTCTGTTTTACACAGTGCACGAACATCACTTGGCGCACTCCATCCCCCAATGAGGTACAAACCGGCCAGCCGCCCATGCGCCGTGTGCTTGAAGTAGCCATAACTTGCAACTATGAGCAGCGTCACTACTCCAATAATAACGTATATTTTTCTCTCGTTGCACATGTCGACTCAGTATACCTGTAAATCTTTCATAGGTGTATACTGAGAGTATGCGAGCTGCATGGTTGTTGCAGGGAGTGGGGTACGTGATATTGGTGATTGCGCTGTTATATGCGGTATCACAACGATGACTCTGTTCGTTTACATGAGACGGTTCGCTGAGAAAAATCATAACCACAATAGACATGTTTGTACGTTCCCCGGCGTTTTCCCATGAAGGAGTAATACCGAGCAAGTATACGTGTGATGGCGAAAACATATCGCCACCGCTCGCGATTGACGATATCCCTGAGGAGGCAGTTTCGCTTGTGCTTATTCTGGAAGATCCTGACGTGCCACGGACGATTCGGGAAGATGGAATGTGGATTCATTGGCTCATGTTCAACATACCGCCCGATACGTCACGTATTGGCGAAGGTGAAGTGCCGCCGCACTGTATCGCAGGGATAACAACTGGCAGTCGCCTTGCGTACGAGGGTCCTTGTCCGCCCGATCGCGAACATCGGTACTTATTTCGAGTATATGCGCTGGACACGATGCTCGATCTTCCTGAAGGAGCATCGAGGGATACAGTACGTGCGGCCATGGAAGGTCATGTCCTTGAAAGCACGACATTGATGGGGCGGTATGCGCGTATGTCGTGCGATTACCAATAACTTTTGCATGTGTATGTTTATATTGTATTCATCTCCCATTTGTCCGTACTGCAGAAAAGTTGAGTCGTTCTTGCGTGAGAATAATGTGCCGTATGAAGAACGTAATGTTATGGACCCCGTAAATCGTGCCGAGCTTATAGAAAAAGGAGGTATGATGCAGGTTCCTTTCTTTGTGGATACGTCTAAAGATGTTGCAATGTACGAGTCGGACGATATTCTCGCATATATACAAGCATCACTGTAGTCCAGGAACACTATGCCTGAACGGTATGTACGTATAAAAGTGAAAGCCGGAGCACGCAAGGAGCGTATGGAGCTTGTAGAAGAAGGGGTGTACACTGTGAGTGTACGAGAGAAGGCGGAGCATGGTCTTGCAAACGAGCGAGTCCGTGTTGTTCTTGCTCGGGCGCTCGGAGTCCGTCCCGATGATTTGAGGATGGTAAAAGGTGCGACCTCTTGTATCAAGTTATTTTTACTAGCTAATCGTCATGATGTATGATACTCAATTTTAAGTTTACGGATACTGACTCCGATGCAGCACTTCGTGCGTATGCGGAAGAAAAAGTCGAAGCATTTGGGAAGCTGTTGCGCGAAGATGATTTGGAGGGTGCGGTGTGCAATGTTGAGTTTCGTCATGATGCGCATCATCAGAGTGGTGATGTGTGCTATGCCGAAGTGACGCTCGAAGCGGGAGGAATTATATTCCGCGCTAGTAAGGTGGAACCGACTTTTGAAAAAGCGATCGACAAGGTTAAAGATGACGTACTCCAAGCGCTTCGTGTAGAAAAGCAGAAGCGCGAACACAATTACATGAAGGGTGCCCGGGAGGCAAAGAGTATGCTTCAAGGCGAGTAGCGCTACTGCATTTGCAGGAGAGTCACCGTCTTTTTTGTGCGCGAAGTGTTATGCAGGGCGCGACAAATAGAGTGACAGAGCAGTAAGGTCATTGTTTGCGTAAATGACTCCGCGGTCTGAAACATACCAAAAGGCAAGACCTATCTCGAAACGCTGGAGTCGAATGGCCTCACTGTTTGTGATGCGATATTGGCGGAATGTGATTCCGGAAACCGTTTCGCCGGTCACGGTACCCTCTTCGTCAAACGTGAAGGTCAGGGGCATTTCATGATAGAGGGTCTGAATGTTCGTGTTGTCGTACACTGATGCGTGTGCAGTTCCTGTTGTTGCGAGTATTATGAAGCAGAGAGCGATACCTGCGGCAGATATGCCGGTACTGCTCTTGTGGATGAACGGAGTGTCTGTCTGCACCTCCCGAGTGTCCACACGCTGCATGAGCGCACTCTCCTCGTAGCGTTCTTTGAGCACGTCGCCAATATGCGCCATTGGTCGCGTGACAATGTCTTCCTCTTCGTGCGGGCTGTTGTCGTGCGTCTTGTGTGTGCCTGCCATTTCGTGCGGAGCTTTACAAAACTTGAGGTATAAGATTGGAAGAAAGATCAGCGTGAGTACGCCGGTGAAAGCAAGACCGAATATCATTGCGACAGCGATCGGCATCCAGAGATCGGAGGCAAACAGAAGCGGAATTAATCCAATAATGGCAGTAATTTTTGTGAGAAGTATGGGGCGGAGTCGTATCGCACCTCCTTCGATGACCACTTCGCGGGTGCTCATCTGCGGGTTTTCTATGCGAAGTCGATTAAACACATCGACAAGTATGATGGCGTGATTGACCACAACTCCCGCAAGAGCGATGAAGCCAAGCATGGTGGGGAAGGATACCGGCTGGTTGGTGACAAGCAGACCGAAGAGCACTCCGATCAAAGAAAGCGGAACGACTGACAGTACGAAGAGGGCAAGACGGTACTGGTTGAACTCAAAAATGAGAATGACGAAAACAAGCAACATGCCGATAATGAGTGCTCGGAACATATCCTTAAATGATTGGTTGACGTCTTCATTTTCACCTCCCACAGTCATGATCACATCATCTGGCAGAGCAAGCTCTGCTTGGGCTCGACGCGAAAACTCAGTAGTCACATCTGTCGCGTAGGCACCCCCATCAAGCTGGCCGGTGATGGTCACGGTGCGTTCTTGATCCTCGTGTGAAATGACATCGTTTGCACCACGTAGCGATACATTGAGCACTGAACCCAAAAGGATGGTGCCGTTTGGGGTCTGTACAGGGAGCTCGCGTAGGGTATCAACAGTGGCGATATTCGTATCTGCAGCGGTGTTAAATGCTCTATTTAGATCCGTTTTCACTACTACTCGTATCTCGTCGGCCCCTTTTTTGATCGTTGTCGCCTCAGTACCGAATACGGCTGTGCGTAGCGTTTGCGCGATCGTGAGAGGGGAGAGTCCAAGCTCGGCGGCCTTGACACGGTCGACCGAGAGTACAATCTCGGAGGCATCCGCTTCCGCGCTCGATACAACATCGCGTGCACCGGGGATACTCGTGAGGATTTTACTCACTTCAGCAGAGGTACGCTTAAGAGTAGACAGATCTTCACCTGCGAGTGTTATTTTGACCGGTGCTCCCGATGGAGGGCCGTTGTTCGGTTCTGATACGCGTACGGTAAAAGTACGAAATGCCGACACTCGATTTTCGATATCGGTCACAATCTCACTGCTTGTGCGCTCGCGATCTTTAGCAAGATTGATGTTGATACTTGCAAAACGTGCTCCACTTTGGGCGTTTTCATTGAAGCTTGACCCACGCCCAACGGTCGTCGTAAATGATTCAATCTCTGCTACCTCATACAGTACTTCCTCTACCGCACGTGTTGCCAAGTCGGTGCGTTCCAGCGGGGTGCCCTGCGCTTCTTCCAATTCGATATATACGAAGTCTATGTCTGACTGCGGGAAAAATACCGCCTTGACGATACCTGTGATCGGAAGTGCAAGTGCTGCGATAAAGAGTCCCACCATGCCCCACACGAACCACTGCTTTCGTTTCCGATGGTCAAGAAACCATACGATTTTGCGCCGGTACCATGCACGCATTGCTTCAGCATAACGTTCTTGACGCTCCTCGAGTGGCGAAGTCGCTGTCTGTTTGAATGAAACCGCAGCAATGAGGGGTGTCATACCCAATGCCACTACGATAGAAGCAAGGAGTACAAAAATGACTGTAAATGGAATGCTTTTGATAAACTCACCGGTCACCCCGGATATGGTGAAGAGCGGAATGAATACCGCTATGGTGGTCAGAGTGCCCGCAATGAGGGGTGTGCTGTACTCTTTAAGTGCCATGCGCGCAGCGAGCACATTCGCGTACCCTTTGCGAATGTTCACATGAATCGCTTCGGTAATGACGATGGCGGAATCGACCAAGATACCGATCGAGAGGATGAGTGAAAACAGGGAAATAAAGTTGATTGTATTACCACTCTCTTTCAGTGCAATGAATGAAACCAAAATGGAAAGAGGAATCGAAAGACCCGCTACCAATGCCTCGCGCCAGCCGAGTGTGGCAAAAAGGGCAATCATAACGAGGAGTACCGCTTCTAGGCCGGTGCGGGTGAGTTCTCGTAAATCCCGACGGATATCTTCACCTGCATCGAATGATACGTAGGTCGCTATGGTGTCACTCTCGGTGTCTATTGTGGTCAGGAGTGCGCGTACCGAGTCTGTGATGGTCGTGACGTCCGCGCCGCGTTGTTTGTAGATTGTAAATGTCGCAGCTTGTGTCGATGGCGTGTCGCCGGTCTGAATGCGCGAGATGGTGGTCGCCTCTTCAACGCCTGAAGCAACCAGGGCGATGTCGGAAAGGGGAATAGTGCGGCCGTCGCGTGTCGTTACGGGCAATGCAGCTATGCTATTCGGGTCGGTAAGGTCACTCTCGAGTGACACGGTGTACTCGATGCCGTTTGTTTCGAGTGAACCTATTGGCAGGGTGGTGTTTTGGAGTGAGATCGCTTGTACCACCTCGCCAAGCGTGAGTCCGTACGCGAGTAAAGACTCGCGTCGAACAATGACCGTGACTTCGGGTCCACGTACACCGGACACGTCTGCACGCGAGACGCCCGGTAATTGTTCGAGCTGGTCCTGGATAGTGTCTGCAAATGCTTTGAAATCAGCCGCCGTAAGGTCGTTCGATACCGCGGCAATGAGTATGGGTTGATCGGCAAAGTTGATATCGCTCACGAGTGGGTCGGTTGCGTCTCCGGGCAGGTCGCCCCGTACCTTGTCGACTTCATCGCGAACATCCTGAATGGAGGTGTCGATGTCGGCGTCTGCTTGGAATTCGATAGCAACAGTTGAGACACCTTCACGCGACGTTGAGGTAAGGTTCTTGATATTTTCGATGTTGCCGACCGCACTCTCTATGTCGTTGGTAATCAGAGTCTCAACATCCTCCGGCGAAGCACCGGGAAGGATTGTCGTAATGATCGCAAACGGGACCTGCACTTCAGGTGAAGACTCTTTTTGCATCGAGGCTATTGAAAAGAGCCCGTACGCAACACAGCTTGCGATAATGAGCCACGTTAAACCACGACGTTCCAGGAGAGCATTCCAAATTGTTGTCATGTGTGCAATTGAAAAGTTAACGAGCCACTTCAACCGATTCACCTTCTCGCAGTCCACGTACATCGGTCACGATGGACAGGTTCGGTGCTACATCACGTACGATCATACGGTCGCCGACAATCGTACCCTCGGTAATAGGGTGTGCTATGAGTACGCCGGTGTCACTCACAGAAAAGACCGCAAGTCCACCGGAGAGCACTTTGATAGCGGAAAGTGGTATACGAAACTCCGTGCTACTTGCTACTGACGCGTGAGTGGTTGTGGCCATAAACGCAAGTTCTACGAAGGAACCGTTCACAAGAGTTGTTTTTTCGGTCGGTGCAGCAGTGACTCTTGCTTTTTGTGTCAGAGGGTCAAGTCCGGGTGCGGCAGTCGTGACGACACCCTTGTACATACCTGCAAGTAAAACCGGTTGTCCCACGGTAATGCGTTCTCGAGCAATTGCACTAACAAACACTTCGACTTCTTGGGCATCGGGATTCGCCACGATTGCCGCCGTGGCCATAGAAGAAACGTAGTCACCACGCGCAATATTCAAGGTTGTCACCGTCCCAGCTATTGGGGTGCGAATGATGCTGTTCTCATAAGTCGCCTGTGCGCTTTGGAGAGCACCGCGCGCCTGGATGACAAGGGATTCTGCCACACGGACATCTTCGATGCGGGCGCCGGAATTTGTTTTTTGTTCAGCAAGTCGAGCGATCTCCGAGTTATTACGTGCACTCGAAAGGCCTGTCTGTGCAGCGTTTATTACATTGCGAGCCGAGTCGATATTGGAGCGTGCTCCGAGTACAACTCCTTCTTGCGCCGCTTTGAGAGTGGCGGTGAGGTCATCACTGAGCTCTTGTTCAGATACGTATGAACTCACAGTATCGAGAAAAGACTTGATGCGCTGAAGGTCACTATCAGCTTCGGTGAGGTGTGCATCGAGTACGTCGTCGGAAAGTGCTGTGGTGGTGTTCTTTTTCCAAGTTTCAAGTAGGGAACCGATGGCGACTCGCTCTTTTTCAAGCATCTTGCTTTCGTCGTAAGATGCGGTACGGACACGAAATCGTGGAGCTACGGTGTATGGGTCTGTAAACAAATCGTCTGCTTGTGCAAAAATCGCGTCTTGTGCAAGTGTGTAGCTTTGTGAATAGGCTGTTCGTGCACGATTGCGCGCACTCGTGAGTGAGTCGGTAGCACCTTCTGCCTGTGTGGCTATGCTTGCACGATCTTCGCTGCGGTCTCCGGCTCGTACACGGTCGAGCTGTGCTTGAGCGGATGCGAGCGCACCCTGCGCCGAAAGGACTACTGCACGTTCTGATGCGCCATCTATTTCTGCAAGGATTTGACCCGCAGACACATACTGCCCCGGACGCACGTGCACTTGTGTGACCATGCCCGTCTTTTGAATACGTAGTTCGGCCTGTGAGACGCTCCGCACCTCGCCAAGTACAGAGAAGGGTGATTCATCGGAAGATATCACGGCAACTGATGCCAGTGTGACTATCGGAGTGGTTGCTGTTTCCGATGAGGGTGCCTCGGCGGTGTCGCCGGAGGTAAGTGCAAGGACAGTCACACCAATCACAAGAATGAGGGCAAGGGCACTTTTGCGCGGATGGCGTGCACCGTGAGAGTACCAGGAGGTAATTAGGGAACGAATGGTAGACATGGTAGGGTAGTGCGGATTAGATGGTATACGTTTGGTAACAATGACAAATTCTACACTTAAAATATGGATATGTCAACCTGCAGCAGGTGAGGGCATACCGTTGTCATCGTGGTAAACTTCAGGTATTGTCATAAAACAATACGTAGTATGGGTATCAAAGATTTTCTTGTAAAAAAAGTCGCAGAGCGACAGTTGAAGGATCTGCCACCGCAGCAACGTGATATGATCATGAAGCTTTTGGAGAATAATCCAGACCTGTTCATGAAAATGAGCAAAGAAGTTGAGCACAAGATCAAAAAAGAGGGCAAGGATCAGATGCTTGCTATGATGGAGGTTGGTAAGAAGTATCAGAAGGAGCTCAAAGCGGCTTTGGAGATGTAAAAAAGCCGGTGGGATGATTGGAATGCTGTAGTAAGGAGTGGGTCACTACTGTTGTAAGTAGTCAATTGCGTTACGATATGTCAAGTTCAAAACTATCCATCGGTATCGTCGGACTTCCAAACGTTGGCAAATCGACGTTGTTCAACGCACTTACCGAAAAAGCGGTGCCGGCTGAAAATTACCCCTTTTGCACCATTGACCCTGCGGTGGGTGTCGTCGCGGTTCCCGACCCACGCTTGGGACGTTTGAGTGAGCTGTCACATTCAAAAAAGACAATCCCTGCTATTGTGGAGTTTGTGGATATTGCCGGCCTTGTGAAAGGTGCTTCAGAAGGTGAGGGTTTGGGAAACAAATTTCTTGCAAACATTCGTGAGACGGATGCAATCGCGGAAGTTGTGCGCATATTCGATGATTCGAATATTACGCACGTGCATGGTGCGGTCGATCCGATGAGCGACATCGAGGTGATCAATTTGGAACTCGTGCTTGCGGACATGGAGACGGTTTCGAAACGACTGGGAAATGTAGAGCGTGACGCGAAGCGTGGCGACAAAGGAGCGGTCGGGGAGAAGGAGGTGCTCCTTCGTGCGTTGCCCGTCCTTGAATCGGGTCGATTTCTCCGTGGCGCTGTGCCGGATGAAGACCTTGCAACCTTGCGACTGCTTGGGTTGCTCACTGTGAAGCCGATACTCTACGTCCTCAACAAAAAAGCGGGTGGTTTCAACTTTGATGAACAAAGCGATGAACGGTGGCACACGCTTAAAGGCTTTTTTGATGACACTCGTGCAGCGTACCTCTCCGTCGATGCGAATGTGGAGGGGGAGTTGCGAGAACTTGCGTTTGAAGATCAGGATATGTTTCGGCAAGAGTACGGCGTCCTCGACAATGGTATTAACGACCTCATTAAAAAGGGGTACCAGACGCTTGGGCTTCAGACGTACTTCACGACCGGTGAGGACGAAACACGTGCATGGACTATACCGGTGGGGGCAACCGCACCTGAGGCGGGTGCTGCCATACACACCGATTTTCGTGAAAAATTTATCCGTGCCGAAGTTGTGCACTGTGATGATCTGCTTCGTGAGGGTTCATATCCTGCAGTGCGTGAAAAAGGTTTACTCCGAACGGAAGGGAAAGAGTATGTGGTGCGAGATGGTGATGTTATTGAGTTTCGAGTGTAGTTCATTCCTCACTCATTGCGTACGAAACGAAAGACCGGCACCATCATAAGGTGGTGCCGGTCGGAAAGTGCTTGCCTCGTGACGTGCGTTAGGTGTTCACTACTCTCCACAAGCTAGTTGGTGGAATGTAGTCGCAGCCTTATCAATCTGGTGTACTAATTTTTCTGTGACCGCCTTTCTCTGGGCTAGTGTGGTCTTGGAGTCACGATGTTTCTCAGCATAGATTCCGTATGCAAGTTTTAGCTCACGAGCAACTACCCCTTCGCTTGCGTGTATCGGTTCCGCACTCCCACCTTTTGACAGAAGTAGCAAGTGTGGCAGACATTTCGTATAGTGCAACAACGAGTCGCACCGTTTCTACCATTCGGTCACCGTTCTTCGCGCCAGTCCTTGTCGCGTGTTCATCCGAAGACAGCCACGTCACGA
Source organism: uncultured Candidatus Saccharibacteria bacterium (assembly GCA_964635195.1). GTDB lineage: Bacteria > Patescibacteriota > Minisyncoccia > Phycocordibacterales > UBA12088 > UBA12088. The sequence continues at coordinate 18,880 of CAZWNC010000007.1, forward strand.
CATTCGCAACGCGTTTTCTCAATAATTCACACACAGGAACCTCCTTTGAAGGTTGTTTGTACCTCTTATATTATACCACACTATATAGATTTAGCAACTTTCTGTACGTGTCGTCTGGGTTCTCAACCCCGACGGTTTCAATGACGCCGATTACCGTTTCGTCGTTGCCGCCAGGATAAATGGCGTCTCCAAAATAGATACAGTTGTCAGTATGCCAGCCCGCGTGTTCGATGAGACGAGCGACATTGTATCCTTTGTTTTTGCCCTTTCGAAAATAATCGAGCGTGCACGTCCCTGCAATCTTGACTTCGACCGTTTCCGAAATGAGTGGTACGGCTGCGAGCATCGCTTTGCGTTTGGTTTGATCAGGATCAAAACGTTCCTTCTCATCTACAGGTGCATGGTGCCCATAGACGCTGTAGCTGATTTGACTTCCTCTGTATTCGACAAGGTCGTGCAAGTCAGGCACGTCCCATGTGCGGGGTAGTGCTGCGATGTGTGCTTCAATTTCCGCGACTTCTTGTGGCGTAAGGTCATCTTTCCACATATCGACTCCGTTGCGGAGTGCGTGGTTGCCGTTTTGACAGAGCATGTAGCACGGCGTGCCATCCATCTGAAAAGCCATTTGTTCTGCATTTGCACCCGATACGATTACAATGTCCCACGAGCCTGATGAGAGCAATGTTTTCATCTTTGGGGCAATAAGCGAGCGACTGCGGGTGACGGTGCCATCCATGTCAAAAAAGAGATGGGTGTAGGTTGGAGTGTTCATAATTTTTGAATCTTGCGTAGATTATATGTATATGTTTTTTGTGGCAGGGGCGTATATTTTAGGCAGATAAGGTGCTCACTATTTCAAGCATTTGGTTGGGATTTTGTATACCCTGTGTTTGCAAGAGTCCATACACCGACTCATCATCTCCTCCCGGGAATATCTCATCGCCGAAATATATACAGTCTTCGACATCCCACTTTTGGTGAGCGATGAGTCGTAGGATATTACTTCCCTTACTAAAACCCTTTCTTGAATATTCAAGTGAGGTTGGGCCAACAATACGCACTTCGGTTTTTGCGGAGCGGAGCGGAGCTGCGCGAAGGAGTGCATGTCGTTTTGCTTTGTCCGGATCAAATGCAGCTTGTTCTTGAGGATGGGCGTGAAGACCGTACATGCTGTAGCGTATGTGGCTCGGAGTACGCTCGAGTAAATCGTTTTCATCAGGAACAGGCCACATACGGGGGAGTGAGCGTATGTGCGCCTCAATTTCAGACACTTCAAGTGCTGTGAGAGTATCCTCCCAGAGTGTCGCCTGTTCGTGCAATGCATGACTACCGTTTCGAGCAAGGAGGAAACACGAGGGGAGACTTTGAAGTTGGTATCGCATTTGAGCAATTTCCGCGTATGACACAACAACAAGGTCTTGCGAGAGCTGTGCCAGTTTGAAACGTAAAGGTTCGGCGATTAGAGCGTTCTGTGCGGTTAACGTTCCGTCGAGGTCGAAGAAAAGGTGTGCATATTTTTTGACGGTTTCCATATTCGAGGTATGATTCGTACTACGTATTTGTATTCTACAGTATACTCTAGTGTATATGAAAACATACGACCACAAAAGTATTGACGCAAAGTGGCAACAGACGTGGCGCACATGTAAGGCCTACGCCACCACTGAGGATGCCGGTAAGAAAAAATGCTATGTGCTCGACATGTTCCCGTACCCAAGCGGAGCAGGGCTTCATGTCGGACACCCCAAGGGGTACATCGCCACGGATGTGTACGCCCGATATAAACGTATGCGGGGCTTTAACGTGCTCCATCCTATGGGTTGGGATGCGTTCGGACTCCCTGCGGAGAATTATGCCCTCAAGAACAAAGTGCATCCGCGAGTAGCCGTAGAGGCGAATGTGGCGCGGTTTAAGAAACAACTCGAGCGTATTGGCTTTGATTACGACTGGGACAAAGAAATTAACACCACCGACCCGGAATTTTACCGATGGACTCAGTGGATTTTTGTCCAGCTCTTTAAAAAAGGTCTGGCGTTTGAGTCGTACGAACCCATAAACTGGTGTCCGGGATGTAAGACAGGACTCGCGAATGAAGATCTTGACGGTTCACGCTGTGAGCGATGTGATAGTACTATAGAAAAGAAGCCCATGCGGCAGTGGGTACTGAAGATAACCGATTATGCCGATCGCTTACTCAAAGACCTCGACACGGTTCCGTGGCCTGAGTATGTGAAAGAAGCGCAGCGCAATTGGATTGGCAGGAGTGAGGGAGCGTCTCTTACGTTCAATGTTGTAAATAAAGTATGTACAAACGAAACGATAGAGGTATTCACCACGCGTCCTGATACACTCTACGGCGTGACCTATGTGGTGTTGGCTCCCGAGCATCCTCTTGTTGCGAAGCTTCTTGGGAATGACACATGCGGAATCGAGAATCACGAGGAAGTGCGGGTATACATTGAGCAAACAAAAACGAAGCAGGATATGGAGCGCAAGGAGGGGAAGGAAAAGATAGGAGTAGAGCTGAAAGGGGTGAAGGTGGTGAATCCCGCAAACGGCGAGGAGGTACCGGTGTGGATTGCCGATTACGTGCTTGCGGGCTACGGGACAGGTGCTGTTATGGCGGTGCCGGCGCATGATGAACGGGATTGGGAGTTTGCGAAAAAGTATGGATTGTCATTACGGAATGTTGTTATCCCGCATGCGCTAACAACACGCGTAACAACAAATGAAGATGTTGCTGCTGGCAGTGAGCAGGATGTGCGTATTGTCGTCGGTAAGGAGGAGTGCTGGACTCGCGAAGGTGAGCTTGTTGAGTCCGGTCCATTCACAGGCATGCAAAGTGAGGAAGCGAAGGTGAAGATCACCGAACATGCGGGTGGGAAAATGACTATACAGTATCGCCTCCAGGACTGGGTATTCTCACGTCAGCGCTATTGGGGTGAGCCGATACCACTCATTCACTGTGACGCCTGCGGGGTGGTGCCGGTGCCCGAGGAAGATCTCCCGGTACGGTTGCCTGATGTTGATTCATATGAACCCACCGGTACCGGAGAAAGCCCGCTTGCAAGCATGACCGAGTGGGTGCATACACCCTGTCCCACCTGTGGTGGTCCCGGTAAACGTGAGACCAACACCATGCCCCAATGGGCAGGGAGTTCCTGGTACTACCTTCGGTACATCGACCCGCACAACGAGAAGACACTTATCGATGCCGCTAAGGAAAAGTTGTGGTCACCGGTAGATGTGTATGTGGGTGGCATGGAACACGCCACGCGCCATCTCATCTACGCCAGATTCTGGCATAAATTCCTCTTTGACATTGGAGTAGTGTCTCGTACAGAGCCATTCGAGCAACTACACACGGTTGGTATCATACTTGCCGAAGATGGTCGAAAGATGAGTAAACGCTGGGGAAATGTCGTCAATCCGGATGATATGGTTGAGCACATGGGAGCTGATGCTTTGCGCATGTATGAAATGTTCATGGGCCCTTTTGCTCAATCTATCGCATGGTCAACAGACCACATGGTGGGCGCTCGACGCTTCCTCGAGCGTGTGTATGGACTCAAGGATAGGGTGGTGGAAGCAGGTGAGCTCTCGCGCGAAACTAGTTTTATGTTACACCAAACAATCAAAAAGGTTGGCGCAGATATAGAGTCGTTCGGTTTCAATACGGCCATCAGTCAGATGATGATATTGGTCAACGCTTTCGAAAAAGAGAAGTCTGTTCCGGGGCAAGCATACGAATCGCTCATTCGTATGCTTGCCCCCTTCGCGCCGCATCTCACTGAAGAGTTGTGGGAGTCGTGTGGTTATACGACATCGGTACACCTCGCGTCATGGCCTGAGTATGACGTTTCAATTTTGGCATCGGCACAGGTTACTATTGTGGTGCAGGTGAATGGAAAGGTGCGTGGCACTTTCACAGTCGAACAGGGTGTGGATACGGCGACACTGTGTACTATGGCGCGAACGCTCCCCAAGGTTGCCGAGCGGTTGGTGGGTATACGAGACGTCAAAGAGATTGTGGTGCCCGGCCGATTGGTAAATTTTGTGGTCACGCAGTGATGTTCTGTTGTACCAGAGTGATATGATGAAGTGCTGTGCATACTGGTGTTGACTAAATTGCACCAACGTGCTATTTTGATATTATCCCGTAGGAAAGAGTTTGTTGTGGTAGATGATAGATTCGACCACACCCTCATTATTGGATCACCTCACGTAATTTCTTTTATGGCGGAGAAAATCGCTTTTAAACCAAAGATGGTCGTTAAACGTCTTCTAGGCGTGCTTCCTGAGCGTGCGCGTCATGTTATTACATCGCGTTACGGTCTCGGTGAAAACACAACTCCGGTGACGCTTGAAGCGATAGGTCAAGAATACGGCATCACGCGCGAACGTGTCCGACAGATCGAGAACTATGCTCTTGGGACGATACGTAAATCCGATCAGTACACTAAAGAATCGGCCGTGTTCGAGGAGCTCCAACAAGTTGTTGCAAAAATGGGGGTTCTGGTTGCGGAGGATGATTTACTTGAACATCTCAACAAAGATAGAAGTATTCAAAATCATATACATTTTCTCCTTGTGCTCGGTGATGCCTTTACGCGTGAAAAGGAAACCGACGAATTTCGTCATCGTTGGCATATCAACTCCGATGTTGCAGACAAGGTGCATAACTCACTACGTCGTTTGTATGACGCGCTCGAAGATGACGAACTCGTCGAAGAATCCACGCTCATTGATGCATTTTTGCGCGAATTACAGGAACTCAATCAGGAGTATAAAAACGAGGAGGTACTCAAGCGATGGCTTAATCTTTCAAAAAGTATCGGTAAAAACCCACTGGGTGAATGGGGGCGCGCGCATAGTCCAAACGTTCGTGTGAAGGGCATGCGTGATTATGCGTACCTTGTGATTAAGCGTCATGGTTCGCCCATGCATTTTCGCGAAGTCGCACACGCAATCGCTGATATTTTTAAACGAAATGCACATGAAGCGACCTGCCATAACGAGCTTATCAAGGACGAACGCTTCGTACTTGTGGGTCGCGGTATTTACGCGCTCAAAGAGTGGGGCTATAGTGCCGGTCCGGTACGTGAGGTTATTACCGAAATGCTCCGTCGACAAGGGCCACTCACTCGCGATGAGGTGATAGACGCGGTGCGAAAGGAACGGTACGTTAAAGACAATACCATTTTCATTAATTTGCAGGACGCAGCACGTTTTGGACGTGATACTGAGGGACGATACTTCATTCGGGAGTCGAAGTAATCATCTTCACTCGCTTTCTCACGGAGTAGTGCATCGCCACTACTCCGTTTGATTTGTGTCGTACTGATGGAGAGATATGTACCGCATCAGAATGTGCGTTTCTCATGAGTGAGAGGTAGTTCGTCATATGAACACACTACGCTTTGCACACCATGCAGTGGGGAAGTGACAGCAACTCTGGTATACTTGACACGATGGAGTCTTCTCTGTTTCAGCTTGCACAGGCAGTGTCGTCCGGCACGTCGCTCGTAGAGTTATTTGCAAGTGCGTTCAATCTTGTTGGTCTGTTTTTTTCCAGCTCGATCTATTGGGCGCCGTTCGTGCTGCCGGTCATTTTTTGGCGGGTGTGGATGCGTTACGTTCGTGCGCAATTTATTGCAAACCAGGAGTGCGTCCTCCTTGAGATTCGTCTTCCGCAGGAGGTGATGAAATCTCCACTCTCCATGCAGGCGGTACTCGATGGTTTGTGGGTTAAGGGTGGAGAAAGCACGTTTATCGATCGAATGTGGACTGGTAAAGTGCGCCTGTGGTACTCGTTTGAGATGGCTTCGTTTGAGGGTCAGGTGCATCTGTATGTATGGACTCGGAAAGCGTTTCAGCGCCTTGTTGAGCGCTCCTTTTATGCACACTATCCGGATACCGAAATTGTGTCCGTTGAAGACTATGCCCTTGCGTTTCCTTTTTCGCTTGAGTCGCATAATCTGTATGGCTCAGATTACGAGCTTGGGAAACATTCCGGTCTTCCTTTGAAAACGTTCACCGAGTACTCACTCGATAGTACGACCGCGAAAGAGGAACAAAAGACTGACCCAATGACGCATTTGCTCGAGTTTCTTGGCTCGATGGGTAAGGGTGAGCATCTCTGGATCCAAATACTCGCACGTGCTCACAAACCGGAAGACTTTACCTATGGCTATGGCTACAATAAACAGTCGTACGAAGATATGGCGCGTGCGGCTATCGAAAAGATACGTAAAAGTCCCGAAGATGCTGTCGTGTTTGCGGACGGTGGAAAGGGGAAGGCGTTGAGCGAGGAACAGAAGCAGACCATCAAGTCTATCCAGCGGAATGTGCAGGCGAGCTACCCATGGGATGTCGGCGTGCGAGTTCTCTACCTCGCGGAACATGAACGGTACGATGGTACTAATGTGTCAGGTATGATGGGTATGTGGCAGCCATTCAGTTCACCGGGGTACAACACTCTCAGGCCTGCGGGACGAGGTCAAAATTCGCTGGATTATCCTTGGCAGGACTATAATGATATGCGACAAAATCGCATGAAAATAAAAGCGATTGATGCGTATCGGTTGCGTTCATGGTTCCATGCGCCATACCGTTTTCGATCTTTCGTAATCACGAGCACCGAACTCGCGACCCTTTTTCACCTGCCGGGCACTGTCGCAAAGACACCCACCATGCAACGCATCGATTCAACACGCGCAAGTGCGCCGGCAAACCTTCCTTTTTGACCCCTAGCAATAGCACGTATGAACATTCAGGAACCAACACCTACGTATCGCATGCGCACTGTGTTTCGAGCGTGGCGAGCATGCATCTCTTGGCTCAGTCGCGGTGCAGTGCGGATTATGGGCATACTCTCGGTACTGTTCCTGATGCTTTCCGCGTATGCGTATGTGGGAGTGTATCTACCATCTTCCTTTTTTCCCGTGCGTACCATCATTACGATTCCCGAAGGGGTTACAATTCATGAGACAGCCGTCATTTTATACGGAGAGCAGGCAGTACGGTCGCGCGTCGCGTTGGAGGCTATTTTGCGTTTCATTGAAAGGGATACGCAGGTGAAGGCGGGAGATTACTACTTCGATCACCCGCTCACTCTGCTGGAGGTCGCACAACGGGTCACCAACGGTGTCTTTGGACTTGAGCCTATCGAAATCGTCGTCCCCGAAGGGGCGACGACGTATCAAATGGCGACCTTGTTTGATTCACTCCTTGAGCGATTTGATGCGGTCGCGTTTCTGCTACTCACTGAAGATAAAGAAGGCTATTTGTTTCCGGACACGTATACATTTCTTCCAAATGCGAATACGACCCAGGTTTTAGAGACCCTCGAACAAACATTTTATGAACGTCTTGGTGAAGTCGAAGCTGCCATCGCGTCGTTTGGTCGACCGGTACATGAGGTGATTACCATGGCTTCGTTGTTGGAAAAAGAAGCGTGGGATCATGAAGAACGCCGGATTATTGCAGGCGTATTGTGGCAACGCCTCAATATAGACATGCCCCTCCAAGTCGATGCCGTTTTTGGATTTATTGAAAAAAGCGAAACCTTTAGTCCGAAGTTTTCCGATCTTGAAGTCGAATCTCCCTACAACACCTACAAGAACAAGGGCTTACCTCCGGGTCCCATTGGCAGTCCGTCACTTTCCTCAATCCGCGCTGCGATTACGCCTGTAGAGACAGACGCCCTTTTTTACCTCCATGGGAAAGATGGTATGTTGCATACCGCCAAGGACTACACAGACCACCTTGTCAACAGACGATTGTATCTCGATTAGTCTGTGATACTCTCAACATAAGTGGTAAGTATGCTGCGGGAAGTTAGCGTTTCTCTGTCCGTGCATACGTACTGTCACAAAAAACAATGGATACAACTATTATACAGAGTGCACGTGTGTTGGTGGGAATGAGTGGCGGGGTGGATAGCTCAGTGTCAGCTGCGCTGCTTAAAGAACAAGGATATGCAGTGGAAGGTGCGTTTATAGTGCCCTGGTCGCCTTCTTGGTTACCCTGCACCTGGAGGGACGAGCGTCTCGACGCTCTGCGGGTGGCTGAGTCTTTACATATACCATTTCATACGGTCGATCTGTCGCTAGAGTATGAGCGAGATGTCGTGCAGTATATGGTACAAGAATATCAAGCCGGTCGTACTCCGAATCCTGACGTGATGTGCAATAAACACGTCAAGTTCGGTGCGTTCTTCGATTGGGCAATAGACCATGGTTTCGAGTACGTGGCAACCGGTCACTATGCACGAGTGTCGAGCGACTCGATACTCGATACTCATGACTCGCCACTCGTGACTCGATACTCACTCCTCGCTGGCGTCGATACCAACAAAGACCAGTCGTATTTTCTCTGGACACTAACACAGCATCACCTTGGTCACACACTATTTCCGGTTGGAGAATACAAGAAATCGTACGTGCGAGCGCGTGCGGAAACGTATGGACTTCCGACTGCGCGGAAAAAAGACAGCCAAGGTATCTGTTTTTTAGGACAGGTTGATATGAAAGAGTTCCTATATCATTACATCCCTTCTCAGCAAGGTGACGTACTTGACAAAAACGGAGTAGTGATTGGGAGACATGACGGGGCTGCGTTCATTACACTCGGCCAACGTCATGGTTTTACTGTTGCACACACAGGCTCGAGCGATCCGCCACTCTATGTTGTCTCAAAAAATATACAATCGAACACGATTACGGTTGCACCGCGCAACGATAGTGAGACTGCGGTCAGTAACGATGCTAAGCGGCACGTGCACCTGACAGACCTTAACTGGATGTCCGGAACTGAGGCCTCGGACGTCTCCAACTATCGCTGTCTTGCTCGCTTCCGGTATCGTCAATCGCTTGTACCGGTCACAGTAGCCCGTGCACAGGGTGATTCTGCAGAGATCACGTTCGATACTCCACAGGAGTATGTCGCCCTTGGACAATCGTTGGTGTTGTATGAGGGTTCGGTGTGCTTGGGTGGCGGCATAATTGATCGCGTGTATTGATACCAAGGACGTTCGTCGCACGTCCCCATGGGCGATTTTGCGACATGGCGACTTAGGGGTATGATGTATGTATGGAAGATCGAACACATGTAAAGCGTATGGCAGCGGTGCTTGTTGCACTACTCATTGTGCTTGTAGCGGTTTCGGTAAGTAATCTTACCGAAGAAGAGCCGCAACAGGCTGCAGTGCTCAAGGCCTATGCCGAATAGCGCAAAGCCGCTTGTTGTCAAAGCGTGGGGCGGAGAGGAGCCGTTTGTGGCTGAGAAACTCTACGCCTCGCTCGTGCAAAGTGGTGCTTCTGTGCAAGACGCTGATCGAATAACCGCGCAGATAGGCAGTACGTTTCGCGGTGGTGAAAGTACTCGAGATATTTATGCGCGTGCTTTCACACAACTACGTCTTATGGCGCGGCCTGTTGCGGCGCGCTACTCGATTAAACACGCACTCCTTGAACTTGGTCCATCCGGATACCCGTTTGAGGATTTTTTGGCGGCACTGTTTCGAGCGCGTGGCTATACGACTCGAACACGCACAACGCATATCGGTCGTTGCACAAGTCACGAAGTCGACCTTGTTGCGAGTACGTCGAACGAGATGATCATGGCGGAAGTCAAATTCCATAACAGTACGGGGGTTAAGTCAGATACTAAGGTTGCTCTCTATGTACACGCTCGCTTTCAAGACATACAAGCTGCACCTTCATTTGATCCGAAGTCTCCAATACGTCCCATGCTTGTCACTAATACAAAGTGTACGCAACAAGCGCATGAGTACGCCGCTTGTGTGGGTCTCGAACTGCTCACTTGGGAGTCTCCACGGAGTGGTAATTTGCGGATGTTGATAGAAGAGACGGGTGTCCATCCGGTGTCATGTCTGACGACTCTGTCACGTGCCCATAAACGACGCCTGATGGAGTCTGGAGTAGTACTCTGCAAAGACCTCCATGATCATCCGGAAGTGCTTGAACAGCTCGAGATCTCAGAGCGTGTGCGCGAGGCGATTTGGAAGGAGATCGGAGAGTTATGCACGCATGTGCACGGGAAGTCCGACTTTCGATAGTATACTGTTAATACATGTATGGAGTATCCGTTTGATATGGTAACAATATTCACGCAACTTATCATCGCCTTTGCGTTAGGTGCACTTCTCGGTCTTGAGCGACTTATTGCACGGAAGGAGGCGGGTATGCGCACGTTCGGGATTGTTGCGATTTCATCTTGTTTGTTCGTCATAGTTGGAGAAAATGTCGCTCATTCGTATGTGGGGATATTTAACGTAGATCCACTTCGTATGGCAAGCTCTATCGTGACGGGTATCGGTTTTATCGGAGCAGGGCTCATTATTTTTCAGCATGAACTGAAAGGCCTTACGACCGCTGCGACTTTATGGGCGGCGAGCGCCATCGGCATTACCGTCGGTTTCGGGTATTACGCCATAGCATCCTTTGCCACACTCCTTGTCCTCTTTGTGTGTGTGGCGATTTGGTATTTCGAACGTTTTATTGAGCGAGTCACGACACAAAGGAGCATATCTACTCGCGAAGCTTCACACTCGAAAAGTAAACGTTATCAGTAAACACATTACCCCTATGGACTATCGCTTAAACAACAATGTACTATTTTGGTCAGCACTCCTCCTAGCTCTTGCGGTCGCTGCGTTTGCGTACACTTATTTTGGACGTACTGCTTCGCAGCCTGAGCAGGTGGCCGAGACGCCTCCACAAGAGGAAATTCTAGAAAAAGCTGAGGCGATAGATGCGAAGCATCATGTCGGTGGCGATATGCATACGATTGCCGGCAGTGTGAGCATGCCCAGTCCTTGTCATAGTGTCTCAGTTGAGCCCTTCATGAATGACGAATCCGGTGAACAGGTCGAGCTGCGATTCACGACCGTTCTCGGGGGCGGCGTATGTCCCCAAGTCGTAACAGACGCAACGTTCAAGGTTACATTTACCGCAAAGCCGGATGCACGCATCTCTGCCACCTGGAATGGCACTGCCGCAACGCTTAATCTTGTGCCCGTGGATTCTTCAGAATCACTTGACAAAGAGTTTTATTTCAAAGGTTAGCATAGTGGCGTTGTGGTATATCACCCAGGTGTGTTAGACTATACAATTGTTATCAATCACTTTTGATCTATATCTTATGAATGAGCAAGAAAACAGCACTTCCTCCTCATCGAACGATGCACTGACAAGTGTATCAAGTAAGCAGGGGAATAAGAGTCTTGTGCGCGTAAGCGCTGTGGTGGTCGTTATTTTAGCCCTTGTGGCCGCAGCATGGATGTCGGGAATGTTCGACGCAAAGGATGCTGGGATTCCTGCCGTGCCTGCGGAAGGTGATGCCGCAGCAAAACTTACTCCCGAGCAAGCGGCGATGGTGATAGCGACTGTGAACGGGGCGGGTATTACGCGAGGCGAGTTTGAGGAAACTCTTACAAATGTCAAAACCTCTCTTTCTCCGGAAGCGATTGCCGCACTTGAGCCGAACGCATTGGAAGAAAGTGTCATGCGAGACATGGTAAATATGCGCCTTTTGCTCAATGCTGCAGAAAAGAAAAAAATCACCGTAACTGATGCGGATGTACAGAAAGAATATACCATGTTCGAGGAATCAATTGGCGGTAATGAGAAATTGCTTGCCGAGCTTCAAAATGTTGGTTTGGATGAAGCAAAGTTTCGCGAGAACATTAAGAGTGAACTCATGGTTCGACGACTCTTAGATCAAGAGACAGATATTGAGAAAATCACCGTTACGGATGCCGAGATTTCGAAGATTTATGATGAGGCGAAAACTGTTGCACCTGAAGATCAGCCGATGCCACCTCTTGAAGAAGTGAAAGATGTTGCACGTGAGCAGCTTCTGCAGCAGAAGAGTGCCGAAATCATAAATGCGTATATTGAAACCTTACGTAAGGATGCGCAAATTGAAATAAAGCCCTAGTTGCTCATGAGTGAGCGCGCGCGAAAAAGTGTCCTTGGAAACAATACATTCCTCTCCTGTGGTACGTATCACGGAATCGAGGAGTATGAGCTCAAAAAAAACGGTCTACGGGTGCTGTATCACTTTGATGATACGGCACCTGTTGCCGGTCTCATGGTGACCTATCTTGTGGGAAGCAGGCATGAAGCGGTCGGGTATACAGGTGCAACACACTTACTTGAGCATCTTATGTTCAAAGGGAGTAAGCACTTTCCTCCCAAAAAGGGAGTGTCGGTATTAGACCAACTCAGTGAAAAGGGCGCTTTGGTAAATGCTTCGACATGGCTTGATCGAACGAATTATTACGAAGTGTTGCCTGATGAACATCTTGAGTTCGCAATCACGCTAGAAGCAGATCGGATGCGTAATGCCATTCTTACAGAAAAAGATCGTGCGGAAGAAATGCCTGCGGTACGTAGCGAATACGCACATGGCGAAAATAACGCGCTTGAAGCATTGGATAAGCATGTCTGGGCGACTGCATACATGGCACATCCCTACCACCACTCAACTATCGGCTGGCAGGATGATTTCGAAAACGTTTCTATCGAACGATTGCGACATTTTTACGACGAATTCTATTGGCCAAATAATGCGGTCGTTACTATCGTTGGCAACGTTGCGCGCGAACGTGCACTCGCTTTGGTATATACCCATTTCGGTACTCATTCACGCTCACCACACCCTGTGCATGTACCGTACACGAAAGAACCTCCTCAGTCGGGAAAGCGTTTTGTTGAAGTGATTCGAGCTGGTACTCGTAATCTTGTGTGTGTCGCATTTAAGACGCCTGAGGGAAGGCATGCAGACATGCCTGCGCTCTTGACACTCGGTAATGTACTTGCTGGTGGGCAGACTTCGCGTTTGCACCGCAAACTCGTTGAAACACGCTTATGTTCGTCGGTACAAGTAATGGCAATGCCGTTTTATGACCCTTCACTGTTACAGCTGTACGCGACTGTTGCTGATGGTGTTGCTCATGAGCGTGTGGAACGAGCAATACTGCAAGAGATTGCCCGTGTTCAGGCAGAGGGAGTGACTAGTGCCGAACTGACTCGGGTGCAAGCCGGCCTTGAGACAGAGATGGCGTTCGCTCGAGATGGTCTGTATGCGTTACTCTCTTCACTTAATGAAGCAATAGCGACCGGCGATTGGCGTTTTTTCTTTGATTTGCCACGCAATGTGCGCCGGGTTACTGTGCAGGATGTGCAGGATGTCGCGCTGCGATATCTTGTTTCCGCAACATCGACTGTCGGCTACTATAGAAGTCAATCATCGGAAACCATATGAACGTACACGATCGCACACACTACGAACGATTGGAAAATGGTGTTGATGTCTTTCTTTTACGCACGCATGTGCGTGATATCGTGGTCTGCAACATGGCATTTCCGGGTGGCGACCATGCAACATATGATACGCAGACGATTGCCGATCTTTTGGAGACGATACTTCCAACAGGCACATCAACGCACAAGAGAATTACTGTGCGTGAGGCACTCGACACGCTCGGTGTAAGCCTTACTTTTCAAGTGACACACACACATCTCGTGGTTACTCTTGCGAGTCGCACTGCTGTTTTCGCTGACGCGCTCACGTTGGTTGTCGACATACTTACAAATCCTCGCGTGACTTCGCGAGAGTTCCAAGAAGCGGTTGCTCAGCTTTGTACCGCATACGAGCATGCGCGTGAGGATACGCGTATGCAAGCGAGTATCGCACTTGTTCGGTCGCTCTATGCGCCCGGGCATCCGCACTGGGCACCACTACCGAGTGAATTGCGTGATGAAGTGACGAAAGTGCATATGCAAGAAGTATTGAATTTTCATCGTGCAACCTTTTCCGGCGTAGGTGCGGTTGTGTGTGTTGCAGGTGATTTGCATGAAAAGCACATGACGTCTCTCTTGCGAGATGTCTATGCGCGCCTGCCACTCTTGCGCAGTGCATCCGCCCCTGTGCATCCGGATCGAATCGTCCTTGTCAGTAAGAAGGACGAAATCATTTCGATGCGTGAAAAGATGAATGTTGACACTCTGCTTGCAATTCCGCTTTCAGTAGCGCGGGATCATGCGGATTATCACGCACTCTTAATCGGTGTTAGCATACTTGGTGGTTCATGTTCCTCGCGACTCTTCACATCACTTCGCACGAAGCAAAGTCTTACGTATGGAGCGTATGCATCTCTTGCCGGTATGACGGATGGTTATGCGGGGTACTTGCTTGCAAATGCAATATTCCCGAACGATGTATTCAGAAAGGGTAGGGGTGCGTTGCGGGAAGAGGTTGCGCGTTGGGCAGAGAAGGGCGTCACATCAAGTGAGCTTTTGCGGCGTAAAGAAGAGCTTGTCGGCAACCATAAGGTTGGTCTTTCAACAACGCGAGGTATTGCAGGAGCTATGTTTGCTGCCGTTCTTTCGGGAAGGGGTATTGAATATGTTGACAATTTCCCTTCGGTTGTTGAGGCGCTTACGTTGCGTGAGGTGAATACCGCCATCAAGTCGCATGTTCGCTACGATCTTGCTGTTACCGCTGCCGCGGGTTCGGTTGACTCTGATGGAGCCCCACTTTAGTGTCAATGAATTTACTTTCGATTACGCACGTCGTATGCAATGCGACTTACCTTTGATTTATGCCTTCGCTTGAAGACATGCGCCAAGTACTCCATGCCGAGGTCGGTGCCGGTATTTATATCCGAGGACTCGGGTATTTTAAGCGTGGCCATGTGACGCGACTTCGGGTCGGTGCAAAGAATGATCCGATTATTCGTATCAGCGGGACAGTTGTCGGTTCAGATTCTTACCATACGAACGTCGCATATGACAGGCACGTTGGGAGATTTCTCAAACTTTCGTGTACGTGCCCATACAAATACGGGTGTAAACATACAGTCGCGCTTGTACTTGCGTACACTGACTCGGTATTGAACGAACAAGCGGATTCAACCGTTGACAGCGTCGTGGATGTGCGTACGGAACATGCCTCTCAAGAATATCAGGGTGATCTACCGTCCGAAATTTCTCAAAAAAATGTAGAGGCATTCTCATACCAAGTTGATGCTGATCATGCTCGTACGTATGACGTTTTGGGATCTGACGGTGTTCCGGTTACCGCCAGTCTCGATCGGAGTACGTATATCATCATGCTTCACAGACATCGCAGGTATGCGGCATCCTTGCATCGGAAGGATCGCTATTATGAGCAGGTGAATATTCAAGAGTTGCTGGCATGCGTGCCTATGACGGACGATGATAGAACACTCCTTACGTATATTCATAATCATAATGGATTTGCACATACACGACATGGTGTGACACCATCAGATCCGACGATTCTTCTCCCGCTCCTCGCAAGTGCCGGATTCAGTGTTGTATGTAATGATAGTTACTATTCGTATGAACCTCGACCGATTGTGCTTGATCTTACACCACCTCCAGTTCGTGTTGAATTACTCCACGAACAATCTCCACATCTTGGGGATCCTGCACGCATACGGCATGAGATTGTGCTGATTCTTCCGGACGAGCGACCCCCGGGACGTGGTGTCGGAAGGTCGATATGGTCTCGTTTCGGTACATACATGTTGCAAGAAAAAGATACGAAACTACGCTTGTTTGAACTTGATTCGGTATGGGCGGAATTACTTAAAGAGGTAGTACCACGGTATCGTGAGGACTTTAGGGGTGCAGGCGAGTACTTGTACCATGGAGTCTCACTTTCGCCGAAGGTTCTCGATCGTTTTTCCGCATTCCTGACCGATATTCCTCCACAGATCGACATGCACGTCCCTGAATCGGTTCGGTCTTTGGTGGTGCACTCTAAGCATACTGCGAGGGTTATTGAAATTGATCTTGATAGTACAGAACATGTTTTGTGCGTTACGCCGTGCGTGCGTTATGATGGCTGGTCATGCGCCGTTGCTGATACCGTAGTGCGTCGATTCCACGGCCGTAGCATCTATGTGCTGCGAGAGCAGTATGAAATTCTCACAACTCACGTCTTGAGGGAAGATGGGGATGGCGTGCTACATTATGTAAAACGTAATGCAAAAGAAGAGATTGCGTTCCATAAAGAAATTGAGGCACACCGTGAGGAGCTTGGATTTACAAAGATGCTCACGTGTCATCTTCGTGGGAAAGGTAAGGTTATGCGTTATGTCGGCGAAGTGTGGCCAGTGATTCGAGCCTTCGCCGAAAGTAGGGGGTATGAGATTGTCTTTACGCATGATGCGCTTCCGAGGGAAAGTGTGTCCTTTCGTGCAGATTTTACGTCTCCCGACGTTGATGCGGACCGGAACTGGCTGCACTTCGATGTGAACTTGTATTGTGCGGGAGAAAAGGTCACTCTTGAAAAGTTGTACGACTACATGTCGAGCGGTTCGGCGTTTTGGCGCAAGGAGGACGGCAGCTTGGTTGAAGTTGAAAACCGTGGAGAGTTGGAACGATTGGTGCGACTCCTTCAAAATTTTCGTGCACGACAAGATGGTGGTTTCGAGGGAGGTTTGCATCACGCACCGGAACTTTCTTATGTGCTCACAAGCTCTCCACATTATAGTGCGGTGCAATCAAAGAGTTTTCAGTCCTTCATGAAACGAGTTGAGGCGGGTAGACCGATAAAGCGAGTGAGTTTACCAAAGAAAGTACGAGATGTGTTGCGTCCATACCAGAAGCAAGGAGTAGAATGGTTGTATTTCCTCCGGTCATATCGTTTTGCGGGTATCCTTGCCGATGATATGGGATTGGGTAAGACCGTGCAGGCGCTCACCGTTCTCGCACTTGAAAAGGTTGAGGGGGTGCCATCCATTGTAGTGTGCCCAAAATCGCTCCTGTACAACTGGAAAAACGAGGCGACAACATTTTTCCCCGATTTGCGTGTTCTCGTATATGAAGGCACTCCCGCTGAGCGTGAACGTCTTCAAATCGACATTGTCGCACACGACCTCATTGTTGTTGGGTATGCAACTTTGAAACGTGATGCTGATGTTTTGTGTGCGCCGCATCGTAGATACAATTATGCGGTCTTGGATGAAGCGCAATACATAAAGAATCATATGACTAAAATGGCACAATGTGTGAAAGAGATACCTGCGGACTATCGCCTGGCACTCACCGGTACGCCGCTCGAGAATCATGTCTTCGAGCTGTGGTCTATATACGATTATCTCATGCCGGGTTTTTTGGGGAGGCATGATCACTTCGCGGAGCAGTATCATAAGCCAATTATGGAAGGGAACGATCGGAATGCACTTGTACATTTGCGCAAGAAGATCGAGTGCTTCATGCTTCGTCGCACCAAAGATGAAGTGCTCGCGGAACTTCCACCAAAGATTGAACAAGTGGTGGAGTGTGTTCTTACAGATGCTCAGAATATCGTGTACCAACAAATTCTAGGAGATGTCCGGGGAACTGTCTTTTCTGCCGTCGATGCAAGAGGTTTTAGGGGTTCACACATACATATCCTCGCAGGGCTTACTAAGTTACGTCAGGCGTGTAACCATCCGGCACTTCTTACCAAGGAAGAAGACTACACCGCTTACGAATCTGCAAAGTTGGATGCATGCCTTGAGTTGATTGAAGAGGTGCGGCAGGGTGGACGCAAAGTACTGGTGTTCAGTCAGTTTACCGGCATGCTGGACATACTTGCTCGCGCGCTCACTGCTCAGGACATAGGGTATGCGTATCTTTCGGGCAAAACACAACGACGAGAACAGGTAATAGATCGCTTCAACACAGACCCGAAGGTGACCGCGTTCTTGATCAGCATGAAAGCCGGTGGTACCGGCCTCAATCTCACTGCAGCGGATACGGTGATTGTGTTTGATCCGTGGTGGAACCCAAGTGTTGAAAACCAAGCCATCGATCGTGCGCATCGTATCGGGCAGACGAAGTCGGTCAATGTGTATCGTTTACTCACAAAGGGTACTATTGAGGAAAAGATTCAAGCGCTCAAACGCAAGAAACAAGGGCTTTTTGATGCGGTTGTCGAAGAAAGTGGCGGACTTATGGAAAAGTTGACGTGGGAAGATATTCGCGAGCTTTTCGTAGAATAATGGATTTCTAGGTGTACTTTGAGTCGGCGCATATTGAAATTCGTTCCACTCTATACTATTATCATACATTACCATGAATACTATAAAAAATTTACATGATATCCGTTCCGCATATCTCACCTACATGCGTGAATGTGGACATGTCGTATTACCCTCTGCACCGCTCGTGCCTGAAAATGACCCCACAACATTGTTCACCGGTTCGGGCATGCAGCCTTTGATTCCGTACCTTCTGGGTAAGAATCATCCTTCAGGCACCAGACTCGTTAATAGTCAGAAGTGTTTCCGATCGGGTGATATTGACGAGGTTGGTGATAATCGACACACTACTTTCTTTGAGATGCTTGGCAATTGGTCTTTGGGTGAATACGGCAAAGAAGAACAGTTGACGTGGTTTTTTCATTTTCTTACCGATGTATTAGAGCTCGATCCACAGCGTTTATACGTTACGGTTTTTGCGGGAGATGAGCGCGCGGGAGTGCAGCAAGATGATGTATCCGCAAGCATATGGCAGAAACTCTTCGCTCAAAAGGGAATTTCCGCAGCGACTGCATGTATGGTAACCGAGGAGGAAGCGGCGATACGCGGCATGCGCGAGGGCGAGCGTATTTTCTTTTACCGTGAAAAAAATTGGTGGAGCCGCGCAGGCGCACCGCAAGCAATGCCTGTAGGTGAGCCAGGTGGTCCAGACAGTGAAGTTTTTTATGAATTCAGTGACATAGAGCATGATGTGCGTTTTGGAGACCGTTGCCATGTAAACTGTGATTGCGGTCGATATCTTGAAATAGGAAACAGTGTGTTCATGCAATACAGGAGAAGCGAAGATGGTTCATTTGAACGCTTGCCCAAACAAAATGTTGACTTCGGAGGAGGGCTTGAGCGTCTTACTATGGCCGTACGCAATACTCCCGACATTGTTGCGGTATGTCACACACCTATCGTGGAACATCTCGAGCGTTTGACGGGTAAACAGTATGGAGTTGATATTGAGGAGACTCGCGCATTTCGTATCATTGCTGACCACATGAAAGCGGCGGTATTTTTGATAGGTGATGGTGTGCATCCCGGTAATGCTGATCAGGGATATTTTGTGCGTCGACTGATTCGCCGAGCTGTGCGGTATGCAGACAAACTCGGAGTGCATGAGAATGGCTTCGCAGCTGTTGTTGAGCCGATTGTAGCTATGTATGAGTGCCAGTATCCCATGTTGCGGGAGAATATTGAGGATGTTCGAAAGAGTATTGAAGAGGAAGAGCGGAAGTTTCGACGAACAATCGGTAGTGGGTTACGAAAGATTGAAAAACTTCTTGCGCACAATCATTCTCTCACGGCGGAACAACTTTTCGACTTGTACCAGACGGATGGGTTTCCTTTTGAAGTGTCGCTCGAGATACTCCGCGACAGAGACATTGACGTACCTGACGCTGTTACAGATTCGTTCCGAACCCTTTTTGATGCGCATAAAGAAAAGTCACGTACGGGTTCCGAGCAAAAGTTTAAAGGAGGCCTTGCGGATGCCGGGGAACGGACGACCATGCTACACACCTGCACACACCTCATGCTTGCCGCCTTACGTAAGGAATTGGGCGACCATGTGCACCAAGCCGGTAGTAACATTACCGCAGAGCGTGCACGTTTTGATTTTACTCACTTTGAAAAAGTATCACGCGAGGTGTTAGACCGTGTCGAAAGCTATGTGAATGAGGCGATACAAAAAGGATGTACCGTTGAAACGCTCACTATGGATAAGTCGGTAGCCCGAGCAGCAGGAATCGAGGGGAGTTTTTGGGAGAAGTACCCGGACTCGGTGACCGTCTATCGCGTGCAGGCACCGGACGGCACTATCTACTCACAAGAGTTATGTGGCGGACCGCACGTTGATGCGACAACGTCCATACTTGGAACGTTTAAAATAGTAAAAGAGGAAGCCTCGAGTTCCGGAGTGCGTCGAGTGAAGGCGGTATTGATTTCCGGAGATGCAGGAGGTGAAATGTAGTTCCTGAGGGTCGCACCGATGTGTCTGGTTTTTAAATCTCATAGTACATGCGTTACGTGAGAGTATCGCCGAGTGATGCTTTATCCACGCACCACTTTCGAGTAACCGGGTGTCTTGGGGTATACTTTTATACATGGGAACAATCTTGCCTGCACGGCGGTCACATATCGTGTTCGATCTTACGGACGAGCGTGTGAGTGTGACCGTGGGAATGGTTGAAGATGAGGTACCGCACATGCATGTGCTTTGGAGTAGTGACATTGTGTATGCCACCTTGCGCATACAGTCACCGCTCGACCGATGTAAACGTCTTTGTGCGGCATTTATGGAAATTGTTTCTAGTACCGCACAGGAAGGTATCCCCGCACTTTCTCGTTCACAAGGTGATGTGCGACATATGACTGTTACGTGCGCGTTGGCGTATCCGTGGAGCTTCTCAAATGCGTCATTGGCGTCATTGGATTTTAAGGAGCGAAAGCCGATTGAACATGGAGTATTGGATACGTTGCGCGCAGGAGGATATACCAAACTCCTTGATTCAAGTTCGTGCCGAACATGGAGTAATGTGTATGGTACTGCGACCATTCTGCAGCAGTATGATCAGTCTGTTCTGTTGGACGGCTATCAGATACCGCACATACATAGGCACGAAGCGCGTAGCGCTGCCGTACATTCACTCACTTCTCTTACGCCCACGGATACTATCAACAAAATTCGAAGTATTGTGCACGGTACATTTTCACATCATCGTGTTGAATTTCATGCCGCAACGTACTTGTTTACGCGGTCAGAACAGATGCTGCACCTCGATTTGACCGATCGGGAGGTATTTCTAGAGATTGGTGGAAATCATACAAGTGTGACACTGATGCATGGAACCAATATCCTCGGTATTTCAATTATCGAACACGGCACACTGGATCTCCTTCGTACACTTGCACCGAATGCTGCGAGTTATAAAGAAGCGGAGAGTACGTCCATTTCTTTCGGTCTTGAGGGTGCATCACTTCCGGAAACAGCCCGAGGTGTCCTAAAGGATTGGTCGGAACACGTGTTTGAGCAGATGACGGAGCTTGCAGATGGTATCACGCCTCCGTACCATGTTGTCATTGCGGTGCAAGAAGTGTGGTACCAGCACTACATGTCTGCACTTACCGAGAATTCGATTTCGCATATCGCGCGGGGCGGACAACAAAAATGCAAAGTCTTTTCTTTGTGTGACATGGAGGACAACGACGGTGTTGCTAAAAAAAAGTGTGGAACAAGTGATCGACGAGCAGCTATCTTATGCACAGCTGTCGATAAGTTGGCTCGACATCCGTGATTCTGTGATATACTAATGAAAAGTCATATGAAGAAGCCCCCACTTCAAGATGTTATTGTTATGCGTAATGTGCATCGCACTGATGATGCGCGTGACGTGCGACCGCGTGTACAGACTGACAGTGAGTTGCGCCACACGACAGTTCCTGCTCGACGCACGCCGGTATTTGTCGAGCGTGAATCACAGGTTGAACGTCGTGAGTATCGTGATGATTCGCTGAGTGAATTCGGAGAAAAGAAAAGTCATACGTGGCTATGGGTGGTACTCGTTGTGGGTGTAGCACTTGTGGGCAGCGCTTTTGCGCTGTCACTCGCCTTTTCCGGCGCCACCGTGACTGTCTACCCGAGACAGGAGACGCTTGTCGCAGATACAAGTTTTACGGTGAGTACGCAAGGTGCACAAGCCGATTTTTTCGCGCCAATGGTCACCATTGAGCGCACGGCGGTTCGAGAGGTTGTTGCTCAAAGTGAAGTGCAAGTTGAAGAACGTGCTTCAGGTAAAATTACAGTGTATAACGCGTATTCAAAAACACCCCAACGACTCATCAAAAATACAAGGTTTGAGGCGGAAGACGGCAAGGTGTATCGCATACGCGAATCGATCGAAGTACCTGGGCGAAAGGACGACGAAACACCGGGCAGTGTAGACGTCACAGTGTATGCAGAGGAGCCGGGCGAAGAGTACAATCACGCCCCCGGAGCATTCTCAGTACCGGGTTTTGTTGACTACCCCCAGGAGGGAAAAATTTATGCGCGCGCAGACACTGAAATTACGGGTGGTTTTTTGGGCGCAAAACGTACTGTACTTGAAAAAGATCGCATCGCGAGCTACGAAGCACTCGAAACACAGTTGCGTGATGAGTTGCGTGCAGCACTCACGGAAGAGGGGTCTCTCCCTGAAGGTGCTTGGGTTGACCCCGATACGGTGTTTTTTGAATTCAGTCCGCTACCTGACGAGGTTGCAGAAGGAGAGAATGTACGTCTCTCACTTTCAGGCAAAGTGCATACAATTGCATTCGATACCAAAGCGTTTGATCGTGTCATTGCGGGGCGCACTATTGTGGGTTTTGTAGATGCGCCAATCGAGATTACCAACAGAAATGACCTCTCCGTTGTTGTGCAGGTGCAGGAAGAAGGTACCACTACTGCTCGACTTGCGTGGGAAGTGGGTACATATACGGTCATTGTTTCAGGAAAAGCCTCGTTTCTGTGGCAGATTGATGACGTGGCCTTCAAAAACAGTCTTCTTGGAGCAGAAAAAAGTGCAGTTGCAGATGGTTTGAGTGAAGATATGCGAGCGGCTTACCCGGGTATTGATCGCGTGCATGTTGTCAGTCGTCCTTTCTGGAAGAAGGTTCTTCCAAGTAAACCGGATGACATCACACTTACTGTTCAATCGCTTGACGACTGACCTGTGTTCTGATAAGATTGCACCTACACGTTCGATTTCAATGCATGAAGAAAAGCAGTTGGCAAGAGGAGTAATAGAGGAGGCGCTCCCGAACGCTCTTTTTCGCGTTGTACTTGAGAATGAACATGAGTCGATATTAGCGTACCTTGCAGGTAAGATGCGTATGCATCGCATCAAGGTTCTAGTAGGAGATACGGTACTCCTTAAACTAGACCCGTACGGCGGACGGGCGCGGATAGTGCGGCGAATTTAATGTCTATCGATCGTATGAAAGTCAAGAGTTCCATCAAGAAACGAAGTCCGGATGACAAAATCGTACGCCGACATGGTCATCTGTATGTCATTAATAAGAAAAAGCCGCGCAATAAACAGCGCCAGGGGTAGTTTCTTTGTATCACACGTATGAGAATTGCAAGTATCACCATTCCCGACAATAAACGGCTTGAAATTGGACTGACCTCCGTTCGCGGCATTGGTCGTCCTCTTGCAAAACGTATCCTGAATGATGCAAAAATAGACTTCGGTCGAAAAGCTTCCACGCTTACGACAGATGAAGAAAACTCAATACGTTCCGTGATTGAGTCTTCGGGTATACTGGTTGAAGGAGAGTTACGTCGCGAAGTCGAGACCCACATTAAGCGCCTGAAGGATATCGCCAGCTATCGCGGTTCACGACATATTCGTCATTTGCCGTGCCGAGGTCAGCGAACCAAAACAAATGCTCGAACACATAAAGGTGTTCGAAAGACCATGGGTAGTGGTCGTCGAAAGGTTGAAAAGAAATAAGGATACGGGCTCGAAATTCAAGCTAACCATTTTATTACTACACACGTATGGGAAAAAAACGCATTGTACGAAAGCATGGAAGTACGGTCAACAAAGGACTGCGCGCACGCGCTATTTCTAGAGTGGCAAAGCGTAAGGTTGATCGAGGGACTTTGCATATTCAAGCCACGTACAATAACACGATTGTCACCCTTACAGACAAGCAGGGAAATGCACTCATGTCGAGTTCAAGCGGTAGTCTTGGATTCAAGGGCGCAAAGAAAAGTACCCCATTCGCTTCGGCAAAAGTGGGCGAGCTAGTGGCTGAGAAGGCACTTCAAATGGGTATGATGGAGGCGGATGTGGTTATTAGCGGAGTCGGACCGGGCAGGGAGTCTGCCATGCGTGCATTTACTGCAAAGGGTGTATCTCTTTCCGCTATACGTGATGTGACACCAGTACCTTTCAATGGACCCCGAGCGAAGAAGCCCCGACGCGTGTAGCAGTATTATAGGCTCACGACATTAAAAACGGCAAACAGTATATAGATAGTATAAACCAGACGCTATGATCACTCAGAATACCTACAAAGTCTGTCGACGCCTCGGTGCGGGAATGTTCGACAAGTGTCAGACTCAAAAGTTTGCCGTTTCTGAGGCGCGTCACGCAAAAAACAGCAAGAAGCGACGAGCTACAGTGTCAAACTTCAGTAAGCAGTTGTTTGAGAAGCAGCGCGTTCGTTTTGCGTATGGTATTACCGAGCGACAACTTCGTCGCATTGTTGAAGAGGCAAATCGCGTGGCGTTGCTGGGAAAAGACCCCTCCGAACGCATGATTGTGCGAATTGAAATGAGACTTGATAATATCATCTACAGAACAGGCCTTGCATCTTCAAGGCGTGCCGCACGACAGCTTGTCAGTCATGGACATGTTCTGGTCAATGGGGTACGTACGACAATACCGAGCCATACCCTTATCGAGGGTGACACGTTTACCCTGCGTGAACGTACACGCGCGCTCCCTATCATGGCACATATCGAGGAGGCGTGGAATAACGCGACACTCCCCGTATGGCTTTCCTATGATCCAAAGAGTTACACCGGCACTGTCAAAGCACGTCCAACTGTTGAGAACACCGAGATGGTGGGGAGCGTTAGTGCTATACTTGAGTACTACAGTCGGTAGTTGAGCTTGTATTATTTACAAATTTTAGCACCACCCCACGTATATGGATTACAATGTAGCACTCCCTTCTAAGCCGCGCGTCGTACGCGAGGACGATCTTTCAGGCATGTTCGAGATAGACGGTTTGTTTCCGGGCTATGGCCACACGCTCGGAAATTCGCTTCGAAGAATAATCCTCTCGTCACTTACAGGTACGGCGGTTACGTCCGTAAAGGTTGATGGCGTATCGCACGAGTTTGCCACCATACCGGGTGTTCAGGAGGATGTCATTACCATACTTCTCAATCTAAAGCGCGTCCGCTTTGTGAGTGAGTGTGAGGAGCCGATAGTATTGATGCTGGATGTAAAGGGTGAATGCGAGGTTACTGCAAAGGACATTCGTGGGGGAGGTCAGGTTGAAATACTTAATCTCGAGCAGCATATTGCCACTTTGACTGAAAAAAAAGCGTCGCTTTCTATGGAAATCACTGTCGAACGAGGGCTTGGTTTTGTGCCGCGTGAGTCGCACGGAGAAGCAAAGGCAACTATCGGTGTCATACCGCTTGATGCCACCTTTACACCTATTCGTCGCGTGAATTACGAGGTGGATAACATGCGTGTCGGTGACCGTACCGACTTTAACCGCCTTCGTATTTTTATTGAAACGGATGGCACCATGACTCCGCGTGCAGCACTCGAACGTTCGATTGAGATTATGATACATCAACTACGTGCAATTGTTGGTTTTAAGGAGATTCATGACGAAGAACTCGTCCGCTCCATCGATGATTCGGTCGATATTCTTGCACCTATTGCGCAAGTAAGTGGTCGTAAGACAAAAGAGCAGGTGGATACTGAGGTTTTAAAGACTCGTATCGAATCACTCAAGCTTTCTTCTCGCACCATAGCAGCACTTGATAGTGCAAACATTCGTACTGTTGGTGGATTGGCACGCAAAAAAGAGGAGGACATTCTTGCAATTGAAGGATTGGGAATCAAGGGTCTTCAAGAAATCAAGCGCGCGTTGTCTGATTTTGGAGTAACCCTCCGCTAGACTTGCATATCTCGAAACAATAGGTATACTCATATTCCATGCGACACCACGATAACATCAGAAAATTCGGGAGGGAGAGAAAAGTACGTAATGGACTTATTCGATCGCTTGCTCGCAACCTCATTCTAGAGGAAAAGATTATTACGACCGAGGCAAAAGCAAAATCCTTGCGTCCGTTCATCGAACGTTTGTTGACCCATTCAAAAAACGATACGGTTGCAAATAGGCGACTGGTCTACGCACGTTTGGGAAACAATGATGCAGCGACGTTGAAATTATTCAGTGAGATTGCCCCGCGATACAAAGAGAGAATGGGTGGATACACGCGTATTGTGAAGGTTGGTGTACGAGCGGGTGACGCTTCAGTGCAGGCTTTCATTGGTTTTGTCTAAACGATTTGTATGAACATGCAACCTGAGACATTCACTATAGACGCAAACGGTAAGTCGCTCGGTCGCGTTGCAACCGAGGCAGCATCCTTTCTTATAGGCAAACACAGGACTGACGTGACCAGACACATAAACTTTCCCGTGACGGTCAACATCACGAATGTGTCAAAGCTCTACATTTCAGAAAAAAAGCGTGTTCAGACAGAATACGACAGGTACTCAGGATACCCCGATGGACGTAAGGTGCTTTCCATGGAAAAACTTATCGCACGCAGCGGGTATCGCGAGATTATGAAAAAGGCGGTCTTTGGCATGCTTCCAAGCAACAAGCTTAGAGCGCCACGTATGAAAAAGCTTATCATTTCCGAATAATATTCTTATGGCAACACAGGAAGTACAGCGATACACGGAAGCGACCGGTCGACGTAAAACGTCAACGGCTCGTGTACGTATAACCCCTGCCGACACGCAAGAGATGCATATCAACGGCAAGTCTGTTGATTCATACTTTCCAACCCCGACACTGCGCAATAATGTGCTCGCACCTTTTAACGTCGAAGAACTTCCTTTGAAGTTCAACGTAACGGTAAAGGTACATGGAGGCGGTATTTCTTCGCAGTCTGACGCGGTTCGTCATGGTGTTGCACGTGCACTTATTGCGTACAATGCAACATGGCGCAAATCTCAAAAGGTCGCAGGCTACCTCACTCGCGATCCACGCATGAAGGAACGACGCAAGTTCGGTCTTAAGAAAGCTCGTCGTGCACCACAGTGGAGTAAGCGATAATTTCGTGCTCAACCATACGCAAATAAAAAGCCGGTCACTCACCGGTTTTTTATTGAGCATCATCGTAAGAAACGGAGTGTCTAACCTCCTGGTGGACAAGTGGTACGTTACGGATTGGGACTAGTCGTCAAAAAGAGTTGGTATGTACTCGTCAATTTTTCGCTGTTCGAGATCATAGAAGTGGAGGTCTTCTTTGTGTAAGTATTGTGCAAGCTCTATACCTACGAAACGCCAATGCCACGGTTCGTAGACGTAGTACGCGTTGTCTCGTGGGTATGACATAACGAAACCATACTTGTACGCGTTTTTCGAGAGCCATGCAAACGCTTGAGTTTGTTCGAAACTCGCAATATTCTCCCCGATCGTAGTGTTGGTAAGGTCGACCGTAGTTCCGAGCTGGTGTTCACTGTATCCTTGGTCCGCAGAGAATGTGTTTGCGCCGGTCCCATATTTCTGAGTGTAATTTGCCTTAAGTGTTCCTTGTTCTTTGAAGGAGCGGTATCCCGAAAGTACTGAAATGTCTATGTCGTCCTTTTGAGCATCTTTGAGCATCTCTTCAAGGAATGGCCACACATCGGCGTGTATGGATACTTCTTTCCCATTCACTAAGTCGAACTTCTCATCTATGACAACGAGATCGGAGGGCTTATAATGTTCATTTAAGAAATACACCCGTGAATATTTTTGCAAGAGTTCCGGATCGGTGGTGGTAAGCTTCTCAAGTGTTTGGACGGTGCCCGAAAGGCGTCCCACCTTTCGGTCAAACCCCTGGATACTGTCTGCAATCTCATCGATTTGCTGCTGCTGCTTATAAATGAGGTCAGACTGCATCGTATAGCGTTGGTCGTCGGCATCCAGACGTTCTTGGGTCGTACTTGCGGCACCGGCAAGTGTCGATCGGAGTGTGGTGATTTCAGCAGAGAGAGATGCGGTGGTGTTGTTTGCTGTATGCAGTGAGTACACTAAAAAAACGGTGAGGCCGATACTGTACAGGAGTACTAGCACTCCGAGCCACTGAAAAAAGAATCGTAGTGTGCGCATATACTTTGGAAGTATAGCATGCCATACGTCGCCTGTGTGATGCGTGTTGTGCGTATGATGACTCAAGACAGGGTACGAAAAAGTCCCGATAGTCGGGACCTTTGAATCGCGTACGCGGACGCATTTTTATTATTAGAGCGTCCGTAGCGTAGCTCGGTACAGCGGTGTCGCAGTACCTCAGTTGGGAACTTTCTATCAACAGGAGTTGCATAGGTAAGCATGTGTGGACGTGTTCTTATTGTTGGTACGTTCCGACACAAACTTCTGATACGTCAGTCTCACCCCTGTTTTGCTTGCCAAACGGCGAGTGCGACTTCTTCAGCACGGGCACCGCGAGCGACGATAGTGTCGCCCTCCTTGTTCTTCAGTGGTTTCCCATTGACAAAAACGTCACTTGCCAGTCCGTTGCCTTTGGAATCTTTTCTGACGTTTTTGAACTCAACCCTTGCGAGGTCGAATGGAACATCGGCAGGCCAGTTTTTCCGAAGGCCGTCCACCACTGTGGATTGCTCTTTTGCAACCCTTGGTTTGGGCGTATTGGCCGCGGATGGCTTTGCGTGCGCTTGTCGTACCACTGGGGGTTTTTTTGCAGGACGCACTTGCGTGGGAGTCGCGGAAGGTGCGGGTTTCCGTGTCGATTGCACCACCGACTTGTTGGAAGTCCGTTTCTCTTCTGGACGCTCCACGCGCGGTGTTGCTGCAGTAGCAACTTGCGGCGCTTTTGTCGCGGTTGCGGATGTCCGCTGATCGTCTCTGACCGCTTGCACCGTCACCTTCACGCGGACCGGGGCATTAAGCTCAGTCTTGAGTCGAGCAACTTCCATTTCGGCAAGGGCAAGCTGCCGTTGGACAACCACACGGCTCCTCCGTTCCAATTGCAGCTCAGCCTTGAATACCGCAAGTGCGGCCTCTGCCGTCTTGCGACGGTATTCCTCAATAGCAGCTTTGACCCTAAGTAACGCGATGGAGTCAGGCGTCTCGAGCGGAGACGCTGCCCCAAACCCTCTGATAGGGACGACGAGGACAATAAGTAACAATACAACAAGGTAACGTTTCATTTCGCTCTCCTGTCTCTGTGAAAGAAAACCGCATACAACGGCGAGTCTGTGTATATTATAGCTAAATATCTGCCAATTGTCAATATCAACGCAGGTTATGTACGTCAGCAAACTTTTTCGTATATGCTATACTGTATACGCTATGATTATCACTCATTACGGTGCCGAATTTTTTAAAGTTTCCTTCGGGGACACGACGCTGGCCTTTAATCCCGTTTCAAAAGATTCGAAACTCAAGCAGACTCGGTTTGGAGCCGATGTCGCACTGGTTACCCTTGAGCATCCTGATATGTACGGAGTGGAGCAGGTCACCCATGGAGACAAAGTGCCTTTTGTTGCGCGCGGTCCCGGTGAGTATGAGGTGAATGACATTCTTATCAAGGGATACCCTTCTGTATCCTGGTATGGGGGAGTCGAGCGCATTAACACCATTTATTTGGTAAGTATCGAAAAAATGCACATCCTCTTTTTGGGTGCTCTCGGCAACAAAGAACTCCCATCTGACTTAAAGGAAGTGCTCGACGACGTCGACATACTCTTTGTGCCTGTGGGAGGTGACGGGGTGCTCGAGCCAAGTCCTGCGCATGCACTTGCAGTCTCTATTGAGCCGAAGCTTGTCATACCGATGCACTGGCAGGGTGTTGGTGTTGATAAATCGATAGATCTCTTCTTAAAGGAGGTTGGAGAGGGTGCTTCTCGCGTCGATAAACTCACTCTCAAGGCGCGAGACATTGATGGAAAACAAAATGACGTTGTCGTGATTGAATCCTGATTCAGTCCAAGATCCATACGGTATGTTCTTCGAGTATCTTGCAAAGGTGCGTGCACAGCCGAAGGGGGCAAGGAAACGTTTTGCGTTTTTTACATCACTGTCGATCACAGCTTTGATAGCCCTTTTTTGGCTCCTGGCTCTTTTTGCAGGCCGACCGAACGATTTGAGCGAAAGTCCCGTCTCGGAGGAAATAACCAAAAAAAGCTTTGATTTTCAAGAATCTGTTCGAGTGTTCAGTGAGACTTTCGGACTGGATTCCGGTGCACCGGAAGTTCCAGAACAGGCGACAGACACTCCCCCTTTGTTCAATCTTGAAAGTACCTTTGTGTCACCGCAGGAGGCGACGAGCAGTATGGATACACAGATGGACACCGCCACAACAACCGGTGGGGAGTCTCCTGTAGATACGGGTGAAGCACAGGCGGAGGAGGAGGTACACGTGACTCCTTGATCATTTTCATAATGCTTCTTGTGGCGAAGATGGGAGGTTTTGAAGGGTTACGTGCGTTAACTGTTGACAAAAATAAACTAAACAGGTGATGATGGCGACAGGGTGACGTGTCGTGGTATACTGTGCCATGTTCCGCTAACCGTATAAGTTACAATACCGACTCATTATAGTATGGCAAAGAAGTCAGAACCTACCAAGACTGTTGAAGTGGAGCGAACGGCATCCGTCATAGCGCGCTCGATCAGCGATGAAATGCGTGAGTCATATCTCGCGTATGCGATGACGGTCATTGTTTCTCGAGCACTTCCGGATGTACGCGACGGATTGAAGCCGGTGCATCGCCGAATACTTTACACCATGCACAAGATGGGGCTTGCGTCGAATGCAAAATTTCGCAAGTCCGCTGCGGTAGTGGGAGATGTGCTGGGTAAGTACCATCCACATGGTGATATGGCTGTGTACGATGCCATGGTAAAGATGGCACAGGAGTTTTCGATGCGGTATCCACTCGTATGGGGACAGGGAAACTTCGGCTCGATTGACGGAGATTCTCCCGCTGCCATGCGCTATACGGAAGCGAAGATGCAACGTATTGCGGCAGAAATGTTGCGTGACATTGAAAAGGAGACGGTTGGATGGCGCCCGAATTATGACGGTACTCGTAACGAGCCGGAAGTACTCCCGGCCGCTATTCCAAACTTACTCTTGAACGGTACGCTCGGTATTGCGGTTGGTATGGCGACCAGTATACCCCCACATAATCTTGGTGAAGTTGTTGACGCGTCAGTACATCTCATTGACAACCCTGACGCCACCCAAGAAGATCTCTTTAAATACATAAAAGCGCCCGATTTTCCGACAGGCGCGGTCATTTACGACCAAAAGGCCATTCGCCATGCCTATGCGACAGGGAAGGGTCCGATGGTGGTGCGCGGGGAAGCGGAAGTGGTGGAAGACAAGAAGGGTCATTTCGCGATTATTATTACCTCCTTGCCGTATCGGGTGAACAAAGCGGATTTGATTACTCGCATCGCCGATCTGGTACAGCAAAAGAAGCTTGAGGGAATTCGCGACCTGCGTGATGAGTCAACGCGTGATATTCGCGTTGTGGTGGAACTTAAGGGTGGTGCCCAGCCCCAAAAGGTACTTAACTACCTGTACAAGCATACCTCTCTCGAAGAAACCTTCCATCTCAACATGGTTGCACTCGTAGATGGTGTTCCGCAGACACTCTCGCTCAAATCAATTCTTGAAGAGTTCGTCGCGTACCGTAAGCTTGTGGTACGCAAGCGGTGCGAGTTCGATCTTCGTAAGGCGGAAGACCGCGAACATATCTTGCTGGGACTCAAAAAAGCGCTTGATCACATAGATGAAATCATACGCACCATCAAAAAGAGCAAAGATGTGCCAACCGCGCATGCGGCGCTTATGAAGACGTTTGGTTTTTCCGACAGGCAGGCTGCAGCAATATTGGAGATGCGGTTACAAAAACTTGCCGGTTTGGAGCGAAAGAAAATCGAAGATGAGTTGAAGGAGGTGCAGGCGCTTATCAAATGGCTCACCGCAATACTGAAAGACGTCAAGAAGATGGCGGAGCTCATTAAAGGCGAGCTCGCGGAAGTGAAAGCGAAGCATGGAGATGAACGTAGAACCAAGGTTGTGCGTGGTGGTGTTGCATCGTTTTCCGACGAAGATCTGATACCTGAGGAGGATAGCGTCTTGGTGATTACGAAGGGAGGGTACATTAAACGTACAAATCCGAACGAATACAAACAGCAAAAGCGTGGCGGAGTAGGTGTTGTCGATCTTGACACGAAGGACGAAGATTTTGTCACCCTGTTCCTTACCGCAAGCACGCATGACGATCTCTTGTTCTTCACGAATCGTGGCAAGGCGTACCAGATCAAAATGTATGAAGTGCCCGAAGGAAAACGTGCAACGAAAGGTAAAAGTGTCATGAATTTCTTACCGCTTGGAGAAGGTGAAAACGTCACCTCTGTTGTTGCCATGACAAAAACGGTTAAAGAAAGTGGTGGTTCGCTCATGATGATTACATCAGGTGGAGTTGCTAAAAAAACCAAGGCGGCTGATTTTCATGATGTGCGTCGGTCTGGTATTATCGCTCTCAAGCTCGCGCCCGGTGATGAACTCATGCGTGCCGCATTCGTAGACAAAGGCGGTGCCGTGTTGGTTGCGACGCGAAAAGGGCAATCAATCCGTTTCAAGGAATCAGACATTCGGGTGATGGGACGTACCGCACTCGGTGTACACGCGATGAAACTCGGTTCCGGTGATATTATTATCGGTGCGGATGTGATCCGTGCTGACGATAAAGAAAGTGAACTTTCCCTCCTGGTCCTTTCAGAACACGGGTATGGGAAGCAGACAAAGCTGAAAGAATATAAGCTACAAAAAAGAGGTGGTTCCGGCATCAAGTGCACTGCTGTCACTGAGAAAACAGGTATGCTCATGGCAAGTCGCATACTCACCCCCGATATAGGGGAACTTATAGTCGTTTCGCGCAAGGGGCAAGTGATACGCACTGAATTGAGTGGGGTTCCCACATCAGGACGCTCGACGCAGGGTGTACGAATTATGAAACTTCGTGCAGGTGATTCTATTGCGGCGATGATCTGTTTATAGAGTATTTTTTACGTTGCATAGAGAGTGTTATGCACACGGAGTGTACGGGCTCGTAGGATATTTCTGGTATACTGCGGGTATGGCGTTTTGTGATCCGAAACAAGTTGTCGCGCAGCTCGGCATTGCCTCCGGAATGCATGTAGCTGACTTTGGAGCAGGTGCAGGATATTTCTCTGTAGCCGTCGCTGAGCAAGTCGGTTCACAGGGAGTTGTGTACGTGGTTGATATACAGCAGGAGCTCCTCACAAAGGTAACACATCTTGCAAAGCGACAGCATCTCGATTCGCTTGTTTTTGTGCATGCCGACCTTGAGGGAGGTTCCGGTTCCACGCTCCCTCCCGAAAGTCTGAAGCTGGTCTTGCTCACAAACGTGTTGTTCCAGATGGAAAAAAAGCTCGAGGTACTACAAGAGGCGTATCGAGTGTTAGCCGTCGGAGGTTTTCTGCTCCTTGTTGACTGGAGTGAATCTTATGGAGGGCTTGGCCCGCAGCCCGAACATGTGCTCACGGAGCGTCAGGCGCGCGCGCTTCTTAAGGAAGCACATTTTTCATACCACAAGCGTATTGACGCAGGGGCACATCACTACGGTTTGCTTTGTCAAAAAAAACATGGGTAGTAACAAACAAGTCTTGTTTCAAATAGTGCTGGTTGCGATTTTCACAATGCTTGCAGTCATTGGTGTATTTGTACTTGCGCGGGGAGGTGGTATAGGAAAGACAGTTATTCCAGTTACTCCGGTTACCATATGGGGTCCTCGATTTACCGGTGAGAACGTGTCAATGCTCATTGCAGATCTTGCTAAAAAAGACGTTCGATTGGAGAAGGTTACATACGTAGAAAAGCACCCTATGACCCTCTACAGTGACACACTGGAAGCGATAGCAACCGGTAACGCGCCTGATATGGTGATTCTTGACCAGCAGAGCATGCTGCCGTTGAAGAATAAGCTCAGACCCATCCCGTATGGCTCATATTCGATTGGTGATTTTCGTCATGATTTTGTCGAGATAGGAGAAATATTCCTGCAGGATGAGGGTGTGTATGCGCTTCCGTTTGCGGTCGATCCGTTGGTGCTGTTTTGGAATAGAGATATTTTTACAAACAGTGCCATTGCACAGGTGCCGGAAAATTGGGATACCTTCGTGCGACTCGCTCCTCGTCTTTCTGTGATTGCAAACGGTGCCGACCTACGGCAGGGTGCGATTGCATTTGGCGAATACGATAATGTTATGCATGCAAAGGAGATACTGAGTGCACTCATGTTTCAGCTTGGTAACCCGATTATGCAACGTATAAATGGAAAGTTCAAAAGCGGACTTCTTGTTGCGCAAGATCAAACTGCACGAAGCCCGGGGAAGGCGCTCACGTTTTATACCGATTTTGCGAATCCTAATAAGCTAGTCTACTCATGGAATAAAAAATTCGCACGCTCGCGTGAGGCATTTTCCACAAATAAGGTCGCAATGTATGCAGGTTTTGCCAGTGAGGTTCCCACATTGACTCAAACCAATCCGAACCTCAATTTCGGTCTTGCGCTCTGGCCGCAGTCGACGGTGGGTACTCAAAAGGTAACCTATGGTAAGGTCTATGGGATTGCCTTACTTGCAACGTCACCAAACAAAGACCGTGCTTTCAGTGTGATGCGCGCACTTACTGAGCGTACGAGTACGGATTTTTGGAAAGCGGCCACACTTTTACCAAGTGTGCGCAGGGATATGTTGACGGAAGTGTCAAACGATGATCCATATGCCGATGTTTTGGTACGTTCCGCAATTATGGCGCGCACCTGGCTTGAGCCGGCAAGGGGTGAAGGGCGCGATGTCGGTGAGGTGTTCAGATCACTGGTGAATACGGTGGTTTCAAACAAAGAGTCGTCGGAATCCGCCATCGCCGAGGCGCATAGGGACTTGGAAGCGCTGTATCAGGAGTATAACGAAAACTAAATCTTATTATGATAAAGCACTCTCCGGAACGGCATGTATTTTCGCAGACGCTCGCGCAAGCGCTTGCTCTAACATCACTTTGTTTGCCGGCGTATGTGTTCGGAGCGGGTACGCCTAGCTTCATCCCTCCTATTGATGGTGATCTTTTCACGCTTCTCGTCAAAATTCTCAATGCTGCTGTGTATATTCTTTTTCCGTTCATCGTCCTGATGATCGTCTACACCGGCTTTCTGTTTGTGACCGCCCAAGGAAACGCAACAAAGATCAGTCAAGCACGAGAAGCATTAGTATGGACTGTGGTGGGAGCGCTTGTGGTGTTGGGTGCAAAGCCGATTGCACTTGCGATTGAAGCGACGGTGGACAGTCTTCGAACCGCGTCATAAAAATAATTGAATTTATGTCAAAATATCACACTTGGCTAGCTCAAAATATTCCACACTTGCTGGCAAAATCACTGGCTGTAATGTTATTTTGCTTGCCGGCCTTGGCGTTTGGACAGACCCCAGCTTTCATCTCGCCAGTTGAGGGTGATCTCTATGATTTGCTCGTTAAAATATTAAATGCTGCTGTCTATATCCTCTTTCCATTCATCGTCCTCATGATAGTCTACACCGGCTTTCTTTTCGTGGCTGCCCAAGGGAACGCGACAAAGATTACGCAGGCGCGGGAGGCTTTGGTATGGACTGTGGTGGGAGCGCTTGTGGTGTTGGGTGCAAAGGCGATTGCACTTGCGATTGAAGCGACAGTGGTTGAGATTACGGGTTAACCTTTGTATATGCACGTTCGCACTGACAATACATGCAGCAAACCGGGTTTACTCGCACTTACAGTACTTGGGTTCTGTGTGCCGACACTTTCGCACGCGCTGACACTTAAAGAAATAGTGACAGGTACCGTGCTCCCGCTTGTAGACAGTGCTGTGGCGCTGTTTGTCACACTTGCCGTCGTCGTTTTCGTCTTCGGCATGGTACGTTTTATCGCGACTGCAGGTGACGAAAAGAGTCGTTCATCGGGGAAGATAATCATGACCTGGGGTCTTGTTGCACTCTTTGTAATGGTGTCAGTCTGGGGTATTGTAAAGATCATGTATACGACAATATTCGGTTAACCTAGTATGAAACACACCAAACAGTGGTTGTTCGTTATAATTAGCTGCGTTGCTGTTTTTCCAGACCCTCTCTTTGTGCGCTCCGCCGGCACGATTACGGACATCCTTAAGGCTTTTGCACAATCTCTGGGAGGCTTTGTGGCAGTGGGTGTGGCACTGGCCTTATGTGTATTTGTGTGGGGTCTTGTGCGATCGATATACCTTACAAAAAGTGATACTGAGCTTGCGGACGCACGAAAACAGATGACCTGGGGCGTTATCGGTCTTACGGTGGTGGTGAGTATGTGGGGCTTTGTCAAGTTACTGCAAACAATGGTTGGAGTTGGGAATCAAGACGACTGCACAAGCCCCACTATGGAAGTCGGGGGATCAATAACAACAAAAAGCTGCTTCTGATTGTAGATTGTATGTTTTCCACACTGTGCCATTTCAGACGTTGTATTTTGTGCAAAAGGCGATACACTAAGGAAGTACTAAGTTAGCTGCGTCTATTTTTATATAGTTAGTAATAAAATTATTTTTTATGAATAAATATATTTCGTACGGCATTCTTGCTTCACTCGCCCTGCCTTTTATGGCAAGTGCGCAGTCAACAACAGAGCCAGATTTCGGTTGGTTCAACGCCGCATTAGAGAGTATCGGCGGACTTATTAATGCAGCCATACCGGTCCTTATTGCACTCGGACTGCTCCTCTTCATTTGGGGATTGGTTGTCTTTATTTTTTCACAGGGAGACGACGATGCGCAGGCGCGTGGTAAGCGTCTCATGGTATGGGGTGTGATTGCCTTGTTTGTGATCGTTTCCGTATGGGGTTTGGTAGC
>CAZWNC010000008.1:0-54814 GCA_964635195.1 uncultured Candidatus Saccharibacteria bacterium
CTCGCAGCCCCTTCCCTCCGCTACACTCCGGGCGGGGGCCCGCTGCTCCGGCTTTGAACAATTTTTCTTACGACTAAAAGGAGTTAGAAAAATGGGAATGCACTTGTGGTGCAAGTCCCTCGCCACGGTCATACAGTTAGACCCCAACGCTATTCGCGCCAGGGTCTAACTGTATGATGCGCGGAATTGTGGACGAAGTTGGAACTAAGGTGAGGAAGCTGGCGGTGGATTTTGGAGTAGTTGTTACCATGTCAACATGGACGATGTGACTTTCATTAGTTACTTTCTCTAACTTCACTTCAGATGATGTTTCTGCTCTCTCTTGAACGCCATAATCACAATCTGACAAAACACTGCTGCGGTCAATCCATACACCACAAGTGCAGCATTGTACACTGAGCTGGTGTCTGCAACAGGCAAAGGAACGTACCGTAACACTGCAGTATGACCAAGTATCACAACTGCCACAAGATAGAGTCGCAATATACTATCAATCACTGAACGAAGTGTCTTGTACTGATAGAACATCGCGTTAGCATTCTCCACCTTGTCACCTTGTGGCATTTTTTGCAGAGGTGTAGGAGCATACTTCTGTACAATGTAGTACGAAAAGTATGAAGCAAACGCGTATACTGAAGCCATGATTAGCGTTGGTGCATTTTCCAAAATAAGAAAACCACTAATGATGAGATATACGATCACCAGGAACGCAAAGAGTCCAAATAGAATGGTTTGAGAGAAAGACGTGCCAGGCGTCCCCCCTACTTTACTCCACCCTTGTCCTTTCTGCCTGCTGCCCTTCTGTTGTTTGCTCATTTGCACCATGGTGTTTGAGGCATAGAATGTACAGAGCAATTATTACAGCAAACAATGCAACCAGCTGTAGCAGACTACCAAAGTCAACAAAAATAATACCAGCAACCACGACAGGGATAGTAATCCATGGACAGGGAATCTTACCTTGTAGTAATTTACCGTAATTATTTTGTCTGTTACTCACAGACACTAGTCTAGCACACAACGTGGAAATCAACCTAACGTTCGGTGTATTTCTGACTTTGCGTGGACGAAGGGACTTGGTCACCAATGCTAAACATTTTGCTCCGTGCCTCGCAAAATGCTACGCACTCTCGACCTTCGCTCAGGCCGTCGCTTCGTGAGCTTCGTGTCGCCTCGCCTCGGTTGACCAATTTTCTTTATGAGTGTGCGAATTAGGGGATAAAAGGGTCAGGAGCATTTTTTTGGTCTACCCTTACCCTTCTTGGTTCCCTGTAAGTGAAATCGGTCTATCATCTTTTCCTTCCATTCCCCCTTTTCCGTACAGGGTCCCTTGTTCACTGAATGACGAGCTACTTCCAGCTGTTGCGGAGCAAGTGGCGTTTGCACAAACATCACATAATCATTCGGCAATGAAATACTTGGAATTGTGAGTAACTTTTCTGCGCCACACTGTCGTTTAACATGCGATACAAGCTTGAGTATTTCCACTTACTGACATCTCTAACCAGTTTTGCCCGCAGCGGATTTCGCTCGACGTACCGTATGACCGTCAGAAGATGCTCATCGTCTTGTACAAAAAAAAGATTTGCACCTTCCTTGGAATCTCTATCCTGAGCCGATTGTTTGTTTTACAGCATGCCAAGGCAACGCGAGTCTCGTGGTGGACTAGTACATGAATCCTGAGAGATTACCATCGCTTACGGGTAGGAAAACCAAATAAAAATGATGGGGTACAACAGACGCATGTTGTACTTTCCCACCGCTTCGGCTAGTACTGCCCCAAATACATCGTAGTCTTCTTAGGAATCAAACAGCATCAACCGCGCGCTCGCACAATTGAGCACGTGATAGTAACAGTTCGCAATGTCGCAATGTCCACCATCAGAGGCGCTCCTGGTATGTCGATAACGCAGCGTAAACGCTCCTGACCTTTTTATTGAGGCAGACTTAGTAGCAACACGATAAGGAAACTGGCAAAAAATGCTCGGGCTAAGTTTATGGGGATGGCGTTACGAGCTTCATGAGGCACCTTCAACCATATCATCACCTCGAAAACCATATATACACATGGTAGAAGGTATTGCCCATACCTACTGAACAGAGAAATAGTCGAGTCCGACAGATGTACTGATGTTAGCCACTGGACTAGCGTCGTAAACAGAACGACATACAATCCTGCGAACCAGCCAAGATTGCCATCACTGTCGAGTATTGGATTGCGCCGTAGTGCGTCTACTCTCGCCAAATCATCTTGTCTAACATATAACGTTGCCTCCACCGTATTCGCAAAATTGTTCTCGTAGTCTCCCCAGACTCGAATCTTTGCGCCGTCAGTACGTAAAAGATATGCATCTATACCCTGCTCAATCAAGCGCAAGAACATGCGTCTGTGCTTACTTAGTAATACTCTTTCTCCCACACAAACGTACCTCTCTTCCATAGCACAAGTGTATCAGCACATCACTCTCGCGCAAAACCAGATTTGGAACCAAGACTATGGCACTCACGTATGACAAAAAATGCGTTCATCTCCTTTTGTCCCTTAAAGCGCCCAGAACCAGGACAAATTTCGGTTCTGGGCGCATTAGTGGGCTTGATCGCTCTCGCGGATATTTTTCTTCGCTTTGCCTGAAAACTATCTCACTCCATTGACCTCCACTCGACGACTCACCTTTTCCGCTTCGCTCCAAAGTTGGCTTCGAGTCGCCGCAGTTAACCAATTTTCCTTATAAGTGTGCGATTGTGGTAGACCTAATTTTTAATGACTGCAAGGAATAGAAAAATGGAAATGCCCCTGTGGTGCAAGTCCCTTACGCGAGCAAAGCAGTTCGCTCGCTCGTCCGCGCATATGAAAAATCCCCCAAGAGGGGGACCTTTCATATGCGCGGACTCGTGGACGACATTGTTTTCTTACGACCGGAGGAAGTTAGAAAACAAGAAGTGCCCTTGTGGTGCGAAGTTGGAACTAGGATTAGGGAGTATTCGGTGAAAACTGCAGGGACCGTATCATTTCCTCATATATTTCATTGAATGCAGGCGCATACGAAGCGTTATAAGCAACTTCAATCACATCATTGCCATTTTGAATATAGGTCACGACTTCGGTTCCGATATGAATCAGTGTTATACGCACGGCGGTGTGTCCGTTTACAATGAATACTTCTCTAGATTCTGCTGGGCTGGAATATCCCTCTTGTGCCATACGTTCGCTGTACATCTCTTCTATGGACATGCCGGGTGGGATACGATCTGCAGTCTGCGTGACATGTATGAAAGCCATACCTTCGAGACCCCGTGAGTTACCGCCTTCAAACACCAACTCATCATCCTCCGGAAACCGCATAGTCCACACGGAAGGATATTGTATCGAAAATCCCAATTTTGAATTATATGTCTGCCATGTCCAGCCGTCAGGCATTACCCCATTCATTACTTCGTCGAGCCTCGTTTGTATAAGTTGCTCAAGTTGGCGCATTTCATCTTCACACCCCGGGAACGTGATTGGATCAGCACGACCATGCAAATAGTAGGTCTTATGAGCATCAAGAACCATTGGCGCCTCACATTGCTTTGACAGCAAGTCATTCGCTTGCACAATACGTTTAAACTCATCAATCACTGTCGCGCCAAGTGTATATGTTGTGGTGCTACGGTAATTCACCCCCTGATACAACCCCGCACTACTCAGTGTTA
This sequence comes from uncultured Candidatus Saccharibacteria bacterium, assembly GCA_964635195.1. Taxonomy (GTDB): domain Bacteria; phylum Patescibacteriota; class Minisyncoccia; order Phycocordibacterales; family UBA12088; genus UBA12088. Next base: position 3,694 of record CAZWNC010000008.1, read on the forward strand.
CCTCCTCCCAGCAACTTCCTTCTGGTCCAGCACACGGACCCCAGCTCGCATGCATGCGATACAAAATATAGTCATCACCCTGCGAAACCTCATCGGGATTGTTCTGTGTGTCGTCACGTACATCACGTGCGGAATCATAGTGCGTGGGCACATTAACCACCGACGATTGCATCACTTTCTCACCGTACCCCACCCCCAACCAAAACCCCACAAACGGCAGGATAATAAAAAGCGCGAGCGAGAGATACTTTGAGAGCGGGGTGACGCGGGTAAGCGGGGAGTACCACTTGTCTCGTTCTAGATTTGTTTCGGTTTGCGTTTCCTGCATTTGTTCTTCGTCCATAGCGCAATCATAGCACCACTCTCTACGAAGAGGCACCGGCCCTGTGCACAGTTTGAACCAGAACAGTGGCTCACATACAACAAAACGAGACCTTGATCTCGTTTTGTCTCTTGATGCGCGGACGAAGGGACTTGGTCACGAGTTGCTAAGAATCATTCCTTGCAAGCTCGTCAGATTCTAAGCACTCTCGACCCCAGCTCAGCCCTTCCTCGTGCTTGGGCACGCGGGCTTCCGCTTTTCAAGTCCCTTCGCCACCACGTGTAGCACAAATCACCCTGGAGGCTGATGCCCCCAGGGTGATTTGACTATGCGCGGTATTGTAGACGCAGTTGGAACCAGGATTAGGGAGTATTTGGTGAATAACAAACTCGAGGGATAATGGCACATATCGGTAAAACCGCGTGTGCCTCCTAAATTCTCTTGCTCGAAAGAATTACCAAGGTATACCAACAACGACCTCAGGTGCTTTTCCTTCAACATACGTCAGTTGTCGTTTATCACGTATGTACTTAAATAGACTAAACCATTTTCGCCCATTTAAGTACTGCATGTCATGTTGATTACGGTACGCTTCCTGTTCGGCCGCCAGGTATAGGTTGTAGTTGGGCGCTTGTAGTTTGAGAACCAGTCGTGCATACACGGTCTCAATAATCCGCAGCAGAAAGAGACCGATAAATAACGTCTCGATCTGCTGCCTAAAGTGGATTCTTTCATGATTGATTATGAGTGGAGTTGCAAACTCTTCTCTTCGCACAAAAAGGAAGGGGTAGAACGCCGCACCTTTTGCACGCTCATACCCGTAGCGTCCAGTCGCCATACAACCAATCAATTTCATGATTGATTCCGATTCAACAATGAGTGCTTCATGACGGCGGTATACTTTCATGTCCTGGTTGATGAATACAATATCCTCTGTGTAAAATAATGCAAACTGTGCGTCTGGTGCCCTCAGAACATCTTGAGGACGGTACCACCAGGTTCGAACGTCCCTTTCTCCTACTGAAAACACCCACACAGAATATGGGTGTTTTCTTTGTGCGGTCGAAGGGACTTGGTGTCAGCTCACCTCGATAGAATTGTTCGTTCGTACCTCACTCCAATTCTATCGGGTGGCTCCTACCCGAGCTCGCCCGTTCCTTCGGAACATGGCTCCGCTTTTCAAGTCCCTTACGCGAGCAAAGCAGTTTGCTCGCTCGTCCGCGCATATGAAAAATCCCCCAAGAGGGGGACCTTTCATATGCGCGGACGAAGGGACTTGAACCCTCAACCTCCCGCGTGACAGGCGGGTGCTCTAACCAGTTGAGCTACATCCGCATAGCTCCGTACCGTTCGAACATTCTGCGTTTTCTCGGCAATTCCAGCTTACCAGAAACCGCTCGATACATCAAACGATACAGCAGTATAGAGTCATTTGCACTGTATTGCAACATGCCTGCCAACACACCAAAAACAGCACACGTGCTCCGTGTGCTGTTTTTGCTACTTAGACCAATCCTCGACAATAATTCTCTTCTTTTTTTCGTCGATCGTGAGCTTGAGTTTTTGGCGCTCTTGCCAATCCCACTCGCGCACGGTCTCGATCGGAATCGTGATGGCGTAGCTCTTCCCGCCTGCAAGCTTGAAGAGCGACCGCACGTTCCGTTCTTCTGATTTTCTTCGTGCCATATGTTTGCAGTATACCACCTTTTTTATTTTTGCAAATCCCAGCCATACACAGACACCATCCATCCCTACCGCAACACGCCACGCACTACATAACAACATGAATTATAGTGCCAATACAAGTAATGCAGCACAAGAATATCAGTATATATACTGATATTCTTGTTCGTCGAGTACTTAAGCACTTCACACAACCAATACGCAACGTCTGAGGATCTCACACCCACAACATCAGCGCACGTGCCGCATGAATGTTCCTAGGCAGCTACTTCCTCCCACACTGCACGACGATAGGAGGCAACACATCGCCACGCTCCGTTACGAGAACGAAGCTAGGGCGATACCCTCGAAAACTCCCAACGTTCACGTGCGGCACTTCGCCAAAAGGGATGTACCCGGGGTAATGTGTATGCCCTGAAACGGTCGCATGAATCGGATGTGCGAGTGCACTCCCACGAGCGTGCGCGCCTACGGCAACAGCATGACATACGCCACGCCATACGCTCACCTTTTGTTTCAGCGTTCCAGAAAGATCCGCGAGGGACGTGTGATTCTTTTCAATCCGTACCATGAGATCATACGCGCACTTCCCCACCCCCGTAAGGACACTCCCTGTGTGCGTACGACGTACCCATGAATCATACGCATCGCCATGTTCAAATAAAACGTTCTTTGTACCGACACGTAGTACGAGCACATCACTACTCCCCGGATGCGCAGTATCGCCAACCCCATACTCAACATCATCCACCCGCGTATACACGACATCACTGAATGTTCGAGGACGAACAAGCCAATCCATCAACATCGGTACTCCAGCTTCACCAAACACAGGTACCCGACGCGCACGCTTTGCAATGAGTTCGGGTACTCGCAATAAAGCGCGATCATGATTCCCGCGAACAATATGTAAGCGGTCAGCAACATCAAGCAGGCGCAAGTGCTCCAGTACCTGCCGATCGGACATGGTCTCGCGTTCGTGTCTGTTCCCATCAAACAAATCGCCGAGCACTACCACCTTACGATAGGGAATTTCCTGAAGAAGTCGAAAAAATAAACTGCTCAGGTTCCCTCCCCTTGCTCCCCAAAGATGTAAGTCACCGGGTATAAGATAGGCGATACCGTGTTCACGATGCACTTGATCGACCACACGAAACATGTCGTCCAAAGAAAGTGGTGCAATACGTGACATTGGTATCCTACTCATCGTACCTCACATGATACCAAACCCGGACACAATGTTCACCATCCGTGTGTTTAAAGTGTTGATTGCAACAAACAGAGCACCCTTGCAGCGCACAAGCACCATGCTCCCCTCCGTGTACGTTGTTATGGTGTCGGGGGTGTCTCACGTCCCAGGATCGCGGGTGGTTTGTGCATGCAAAGCATGTACAAACCACCTCGCGTCCTTGGACGGCGCCTCGTCGTTCTTCGCACACTCAGAACATACTCCGGCGCATCGTTCCCCACACGCACGGTGCGCAGGCACCGTGCTCCCCTCCCTGTACATTGTTATGGTGTCGGGGGTGGGGAACGATCCCACGACCTCAGCGTTATGAGTGCTGTGCTCTAACCATCTGAGCTACCCCGACAATGGTGATAGGGTACCACGAGCGCGCATCGTTTTCAACGGATACCGCTCACTTAAAAAGTCCTGTCCACGCCGCCTTAAGAAGCGGGTTTCGCTTCGATTGTGACGCGTCAGGAAAATACCCGGTGCCTATGTTCCACACCATTGCTCCACCAAGCGATTCGTCACGCACATACGCCATCTTTGCCGTTACCGACCTTTCGTTTTCATACGAAATGTACCCACAGTCCATGGCACCGCGTGCACGCGTAAAGGAAAGATACGGCACCTCAGCACGCGAATCCCATTTAACGGACTTTTTTGTGTAGTAATCTCCCATCATAGTGCGCATACTCATAGTACCGATGTCTCCGGGTGCAAAACCACTCGGGATACGCTGACGAGGTCTCTTCACCGGGTATTCCCAGCACGTCGCATACGTTCCAATACCAATGCCCAACTTCCCCTCCGGAACACCCGCACGTGTATAGGCCTGCACGCTCGTTTGTACTGAACCGGGTGTTGCCGTATCATCGCCACCAAGCGCACCACCGTGCCAACTCCTCCAACCCGGCCAAGGCCCAGCCATCGAATAGCTCATGATGAAAAGTCTGTCTACCTGCCCGGCAAGGTCTTTATACAGCGAGAGATCTTTTTTGTTCGCAAGCGTACTCTGCACCCAATTCACCGGCACCGTGATTAACATGTCGGGGTCAGCAGCGCGTAAGTCACGCACGAGTGCGAGCACGCTCTTCTCATCTTGCGCACGTATCGGTTCCCAGTTTATATCCACACCATCGTACTCAAGCTCACGAACAAGCTTGACGACCCGTTCGACAAATGCGGCACGATGTGTGTCAGACGAGGCACTCAAAAAATCGTTCTGCTCATTAGGTCCGCCCAGCCAGATCAGAGACCGTACGCCCGATTTTGCAGCGCGACGCTGCACGTCGATAGCCATTGCTCGCCCATCGCCGTTTGGCAGATGCCAATGTTCGTCAAGTGTTCCATCCGCGCGCACCCCGACTCCACCCACCACAATGTGGGTCATGAGTGAGTAATCAACATCTTTTGGTTTCAGGTATCCATTTTGATACCCGACATAGTACGCCATCAACCACGGCTCATCCGCAGCACGTGAGACTTTTTTCTCCCCGGACGGCAATAAGGCGGCCTGCACCGAAAAAAGTGGCGCAAAAAACAAAGCACCGACAACGACACTTGTTGTAAAACGTTTAAAATACATACCTACAGTATATCAGACGCTGACCTCGGGCACATCTTGCAGGTAGTATACTGCGCGGGCTCGCAACGCAGCTTGCGAATGTAGTCCTTTGTGTGGTAGGGTATGCATACCCCATTGCGGGGTAGAGGAGTAGTACCTCGCAAGGCTCATAACCTTGAGACACTGGTGCAATTCCAGTCCCCGCAACATGTACGATAAAACCGCCTTGAGGCGGTTGTATCGTACATGTTGCGGGGAAGCGAGCAAGCTACTTTGCTCGCATCTGGAATTGCAAACCGCAGGCATGTTCGAAGGCGCCTTTCCTGCGCCGAAGAACAGCCGAGGTGGGGTCGAGAGTGCTTAGTGTTTGAGAAGCAAAGCTTCGCACAACACTTAGCAACTCGTGACCGGTTCCAGTCCCCGCAACATGTACCAGAAATGCCGGCCATTTTGGTCGGTATTTCTGGTACGGGTTGCTGCCGATACACAAAAACAACCCCGTAGCTCTACGGGGTTGTTACTATACCTCACAACACTATACAGAAGTGTGTCTGTCCACCAAATCTTCCACGCGGGCTTTAGCCATTAGCGCCCACACATACATGACACGCATACGATACTCATCGTCGGCACCCTTCAGATACCAGTTGCGTTTGTACCACACGAGCCGATACACCCTATCGTCGTTTGCATGAATATGCGGTGGATTCATATGCGGTCGTGGTGGCCACCGTGAGGCATACGCTTGAGCTTCTTCGATGAATTCATCGTTAAGCACAAGCGTCTGTGTCGCCCCCGACACAGCTCCTCTTTTTAGACTCAGTCTACCATCGGCATGCACCGTCCATTGCACACCGCACACAGGGTAACGCACCAGACTTTCGAGATTGACGTCGTCATACGCCAGGGTAAAATATACAGTCATGATCTCCTTGTCAGGATCTGGTGCCATATCACCAAGCAGTGCACGCTCCTTCCCCGACAAATTGATTGCACCAATGAGATGCGGGTCAGCATCCTCCTCATGCACTTCGGCAAACTTCGGTACCGATCTGAAAGCGTCTGACCAAACAAAGAATCCTATCAACAAGCCAAGACCGACTCCAAATAACACAGAAGCAAGCATTCCTATGGTCATCGTCCACCTCCCACAACTGTCAGTAGCCAAGATACACCCTGATGATGAGTATGCGCTCCGGTTTTGATATATGCAATCCCGCCGCCCTACAAGCACGTTCCGTTATCTCCGTACAACCTGCATACAAAACGCCCAACGAGGTACGACACGTCCCAAGAATGAGGAGGCGTCTTCTTACACCCACACTGCCTCTCCCAGACTAACTGTACTTGAATTCCTCAAATACGCTCTCGTAGAGTGCTATCACGCGTTTTGCTTCACGTTGTGTCAGCACAAAATCGCTCCCTGTATGTGCGATTTCATTACGAATTCGATGTGCCTCCCATGCGGCATCAATGGTATTAAAATCACCCCGCACCGCCTGTTTCAAACGTTCGCCAAGTGTGCTACCCGGGTAACCGATTCGCATCACGAGTTCATCGAGCATGACATCCGCCTCAATAATGGCAATGCGCCAGTCGTTGGGATTGTTCGCGTTTACATGAGTCAGCACTCGCTCCCATCGGTCATTATGACGCGGCTGTATTGTCTTTGGTATCGCGTTGCGAATCCGACGCGCTTCACCGGCGCGAATCTGATTTGTGCGAACAACCGCATACACAACCCCACTCGCAAGGCCTACTGAAATAACGACCGCCACTATGAGTAGCGTCGCCATGACACCTGAAAACCACCCGGCCGCCCCGCCCTCCACGAGTGCTCTCTCTGAAAGCCATCCTTCCGTACCGGCACTCGTTTCCACCAGCCACCAGTACTCTACGCCACCGATGCGCACCGGACCGCTTATGACCGTCAGTTCCTCGTCCTTGGTCACCACACCGAGAGTTGTTCCCCCTCCTGCACGACTGAACAGATCAGCATCATATGCTGCCTTTACGTGACTTCCCACTTGCCACGCACGGTCACTTGCAAACACCAAGGCCGCTTCCGGCAGCCACCCTTCCGATACCCCATCTTCTGAAGAAAAAAGCCACCAGTTGGTACCCCGCTCCTTTGTAGGCCCCTCGACAAGTCGACCAGCGGTCCCTTTTACCACCATACCAACATCTTCAAGTGCCCCAGGTGCGGCACGAAGCGACGTGTCCGCAATCGCCCGCACTTTCATCCCTGCCGCCGCACCCAGTTCAAAACCCCCGACACCTTCACGCACGAGCGCGCGCTCGGGTACCCATCCTGACGTGCCGTTTGAAGGGTCTTCAACCTTCCACCACCGCGCTCCTCCAAACACCTGATGCGGACCGTCCACCACAACGAGGTGGGTACCCGGCGCAAACCTGCCTGACTCATCCCCCCCGTTCGCGGCACCATAGTACGGTGTGCCGTCGAGTGCATTCACCTCAGCACCAATCGGAGTGTCGCCCGTAAGTGCCGCAGTCGCGACAAGGTACGGCGCACCCACATCTATGCCGAGCTTATCTTGTGCAAATTGCGGCGCAGCTTTAAGTGCGTTACTGATAAGTAGCAAAGCAAAAATCACCAGGATGATATCCTCGGTTCGTGTATTGGTCTTTACTTCACCACCTGCAGCCATGCCCCTATTCTACACCGTACAAGGGTACTACGCGGAGTGAGAGTCTGCTTCGCCTGTGAGTAGCGCACCGAGCGCAAAGAGTGTCGCTTCACCGAGTGAGGGTGCCATGAGTTGAAATCCGACAGGAAGGTCACTGCCGTCTCGCACGACTGTCCCATACGGTACGCTCAAGGCCGGTATACCAATGATGTTTGCCGAGACTGTAAAGACATCTTCAAGATACATCGCGAGCGGATCGTTGGTCTTCTCCCCGAAGCGAAACGCGGGCGAAGGAGTGGTCGGAAGAGCAACGGCATCCACCTCTTCAAACGCATGTCGCATGTCAGCACGGATACGTTCTCGCGCCTGCATGGCAGTACCGTAGTACGCATCGTAGTAGCCCGAGGAAAGGACATACGTACCCAGGAGAATACGACGCCGCACCTCTTTACCAAGACCCGCACCGCGTGATTCCGAGTAATCATCAATACCGTTTTTGCCGGCAACGTGCAGACCATACCGCACTCCGTCAAACCTCGCCATGTTGGTGGACACTTCCGCGGGCATAATGATGTAGTACGTTGCGAGTGACCGTGAAATGGTAGGTAGTTCGATATCCACGACCGTGTGACCTTTTTGCACAAGCAGTGCGAGACCTTCCTCAAAAGCCGTAAGCACGTCCGGATCGACACCGCTTGCAAGGAATGCGCGCGGCACTCCAATGGTATAGTGTTCTTTTTTAGCTATTCGCGAACGATCGTCCGGCAGCGTGGTTGAGTCCATGCGGTCATGACCACGTATCGCTTCAAACATGAGAGATGAGTCTGCAACACTGCGCGTGAGCGGACCGATAACATCGAGCGAAGAGCCCATGGCAATAAGGCCGAAACGTGACACACTCCCGTAGGTCGGCTTCAGGCCGACAAGCCCGCACAACGCAGCCGGTTGGCGTATGGAGCCCCCCGTATCCGAACCGAGCGCTCCAAGTGCCATACCACCCGCGACCGCTGCTGCCGAACCACCCGAGGAGCCGCCCGGCACTCGTGACATATCACGAGGGTTTTTGGTGGTGCAAAACGCGCTCGTTTCTGTACTGCTTCCCATGGCAAACTCGTCCATGTTCGTCCTTCCTAGAAAAACGGCACCGCCGGCCTTGAGCTTCTCTGATACGGTCGCATCGTAAGTTGCCACATAGTGCTCGAGCATTTTTGAACCCGCGCTCGCCACCCTTCCCTCAACAAGAATATTATCCTTCATCGCTAGTGGAATACCTACAAGTGGCCCGGTCTCGCCTTGTGCCAGTCGAGCATCTGCGGAATCGGCCTGCGCACGTACGTCGTCGTACACCTCCAGGTAGGCGTGAATGTCTACATCACGTTTTGCTATCGAGTCCAAGTGCGCGTCGGCAAGCTCCCGCGCGGAAACCTGCTTGGTGTCAAGCAATATTCTGGCTTCCGTAATAGTACAAGCGGTAAGGTCCATGGTGAAAAAATAACACTACAGTATCTTTGGAACTCGCAACAAATCACCCTCCCGTGCAGGAAACTGCGCAACAATACGCTCAGTGTATGTGCCCGGAGCGTTGGTGACCACGTCCTCACGCAGTACATTCACCAAATCATAGGTGGGTGGTACCTCTGCGGACACCTCTGCGAGTGCGCGCACATCAGAAACGTAGCCGAGAATCGCTTCCATTTCTCCGGCAAGTGTCTCGAGTTCGTGTTCAGAGACCGCGATACGCGCAAGTTGTGCAAGTTTTGCCACTTCTTCACGTGTCATACGGCTCACTATACCACGTCAAACGAGCCCCGCAAACTTCACCGACCTACTCGTTAATGGTACACACGCGTGACATGATCGAGTATCGCGCGCGTATCCTTGCGTGCATCCGCGGAACCAAATACTACAACAGCAAGCGAGCGCTCTCTTCCATTGAAGTGATACGAGACGACAGTAATCAAATCTTCACGAGCGACACCGTCCATACGCTGAGAAGATGAGCTCGCAAACGCAAGCATGACCGCCGCGGGGTCATTGCCCGTACCCACATCATCCGTAACAGGTGACCGAACGAAACCGCCGTGAAAGGATGGGTCATGCTGCCACGGGTGCACAGACCCAAACCCTTCAAGAGGACTCTCACCATACACAATACCGTTTGATTGACCGTCGGTGATGTTCAGTACGAAAGAACGGTTTGCACGCAAATATTTAAGGAACATGAACATATCTTTTGCGGTCGTACGTCCTTCTACACCGTCACCCGTCGCGTCTACAAAGGTGGTACTTGTCATACCGATTGCGCGTGCTTTTTCTCGCATTAAAGACACGATGCGCGCCTCACCGAAATGATTGGCGATAATACCGGCTGCACCCGACGACGCATCACGCATGAGCGGAAAAAGAAGGTCGTACAGACGATAGCTTCCACCCCCTTCGAGCGTCGCTCCGCGAAGTGGCACCGGAGTGCCCCCTACGGACATGCGCTGTTCAATATTAAGATGCTCGGTAGCGGTAAGCCCGGCAATGATTGGAGGAAGGAGCGATACGTGCGTAAGCTCCTCTTCATTACCACCCGCAAGCACGAAATTCGTGTCAAGATCCGCGACCAAATAGGACTCCGCTTGCACAGCAGGTGCACTTAGATGATACGTAAAGGGTTCAACCGCATTCGACTGCTCAAACACGAGAATGGGCATACCTACATCAACGAGCTTGTATACCGCTTCAGCATGCTCGTTCGCGAGGCGAATACACCCACCCGAATAGCCTTCGGGTACCTGGGTACCATCTGCGTGGTACGGCCAACCATGTATGAAAAAGTTTCCTTGAAACGGTATGCTCCACGGCATGTACACCCGCCCAAAGCTTGAAAAGTGTGTCCCCGACTTTGCCTGTGCTTTGTACAGGCCGGAGGGTGTTTCCCACCAGGTACCTTCCTTCCCCTTACTCTTAATGGGTACCGTGAGTGCAAGCGCACCATCGCGATACACCGAGAGCGTCATGGAAGTCAGATCCGCTTCGACAAAATGAGCGCGCTCTGCCACAAAACGTTCATGCACCTTGGTGAAAAAGTCAATATCAGCAAGCGCAGGCCACACACCGTACTGTAAGGTAGCCCCTCCCTGCCCGCTCTCTGGTAAAGATACGGTGTAATCGTACACGACCGAACGGTCTTCTCCCAACCGCGTGCCGGCAAAGACGCCTCCCGCAAGTGCGAGCACTACTGTCATTACAGTAAGCCACATTTGAACATGACGATCGGAGAGTGCGTTCATGGTGCTAGGTATAGGTAGGTGCTTCCTCTTGCACCGACTCCGTGTGATTTGCGTAGCGAGCAAGCGCAAAGAGTGCGGAAGAAAGGCGGTTGAGATACGGAAGGGTATGACCGACCTTGGGTACACTATCGCCGTGTGCGGCAATCACCCGCCGCTCCGCTTTACGCACCATAGTACGTGCCACGTCAAAGAGCGCCGAACGGTACGTGCCGCCCGCAAGTGAAAATGTGTGCAACGGGGGCATCGCATCCTCGATACTGTCGGTAATGCATTCAAGTGCTGTTACCTTTCGTTTCTCTACATGCTTGTGCGCACCAGCCACTTCTGCTTGCACAATAAAGAGCACCTCCTGCATACTGTGCAGGAGTACTTCAGCAGATACGCGTCGAGCACCAACAGGAACCATCATGCTTCCCGACCGCTTCAAGTCGGCGCGTACGAGCCCCAGATACGAGTTGACCTCGTCGAGCGCACCCAGTGCTTCGGCAACGAGTGAAGTTTTGCTCACACGTACTCCGCTGCCAAACAGCTTGGTCATACCATCGTCACCTGTGCGCGTGTAAAGCATGTGTCGTGTTCCGACAGTACCCACCCCTACCCACGGAGTACCGTGTGAGAGGCAAGACTGCCGTCTCTATAAGAGTAGCATCTTTGTGCGGTCGAGCGAAAGATGTGTGCAAGTGACGATTAGAGCTTAACCTTAATGATTGAAATAAAAAGATAGCCGCAGTTCCTGTGGGAACTGCGGCCGATGTTATATAATGCGTCTCCTGGTGGAGGACGCACCCAGGTTGTCGGAAGGCCGACTCAACTTGGGCTCTCCAATCGGAACCTGAGGAGTAACTCCCAACTCACGCTCAAGGTCTTCCTTTGTGGCGTTTATGTGAACGCCCGGGAACGCCCTTTTGCATACTTCGGGGGTCAGACCTACCCCTTCTGGCACCAACAGTACTGAAACAGGGCCATCAGGGTACAAAAGATTGACTCCGTTGTAGCCCTTGAGAAAATGTCGGAGATTCGAGCACGGAACCCCGTACACGGCAAATGTAGGCATGCTATTTCCCTCTTGTGTGCACACCCCGGCCAATCCGAGGCGAATACATATGATACCATGCCATTAAAGGAATGTCAAACACAGCCCTCTTGAAATCGAGCGCGTATATTCATAGAAAAAAGACCCTTGGGGTCTTTTTTATGGAGTGACGCAGTAAAGATTGTCTGTGGCATCGTTCGCACCACAACTAGTCTCAGGGCCTGCGGCAGGGGATGCGAACTTAGTACCGTCAACATCCTCACTCAATTTGCGATGGGCGGTTTCAAACGTTGCCTTGAGCACGTAGTCCGTCGGTGGTGTGGCGTTCACGGCGTAAACGTAGTCAGTAGAATTGAGGGGGTCTTTAGGGAGCGGAGTCTTGGCGAAGGTTCCGAACTCCACAGAGCCTGAGCAGCCATTGTGTGCAGTCAAATCCAGAGCACCGGATGCAGGAGCGGGATACTGTCTGCCACACGCATTGTAGTACATCTCGAGTGCGAGCTGCAGGGTGGCAAGGTCGGTCACCCGCTCGTCGTCGCGCGCCTTTTCCCGTGAGCTCTGGAGACCGGCTAGGACGATAGTGGAGAGTACCCCGATAATGAAGATGACGGTCACCATCTCCAGCAAGGTAAACCCGCGCTCGTATGTGGTGTGGTGCATACACTTGTATTGTACCGCATGTGGGTACGTGAGCAATGAAGACTATCAACAGATTACCGTCTCTGCCTTACAATCACCAATACTACAAAACAAAAACGGGGAAACCCCGTTTTTGTTTTGTAGTACATACTAAATAATTGCTTTATTACATCGCTGTAGGACCTGTGCACCCGCTAATGTTGCAAACGTATTGCATGTCACCTGTACCACACGCTGTCCCGACCGCCTCCTTACATACTCGGAAACTCCATGCAGCACCCGATGCTCCGTTGTTTATGATTTCGTACCTCCAGCCCTGATTTACAATACTTGGCCATGGGTCAGGAGCGGCCGCAGCACTTGTACACACCAAATCTCCATCGCTACCGTCTGCCGGAGCTGGTGTATTGAGTGTTGAGAGTGCGTCTGTACAAATTGTCGCAACCGGTACAGCACTTCTTGCACTACCCAGTGCTCGCGTCTCACGCGCCTTGTCTCGCTGACTCCCCAACCCCGCCAAAACCACTGTGGCCAAAATACCAATAATCGCGATAACTACCAACAGCTCGATGAGGGTGAAGCCCCGTGAACCGAGCGCATACTTCTTGTGTATATCGTACATACAATGTATTAAATAATGTTTGCTAATAAAAATACAACAGCATACCGTCCGCAAACGCGCCCGACAAAATCTTTGCAGACAGCACTCTCTTTCCAGTGTTTGCAAACACACCAGACTTACCACCCCATAATACCCCGAGTGTGTTGCACTCGAAAGCGATAACGCACCAGAGGTGTGGATAGCATGCACACAGCACCCCTACGAGATAGAAGTCGTGATGCTGTAGATAGGCAAGAGCACCGAAGCGAGGAGTACTCCCACGCCACCTGCAAGCAGGATAATCATGATGGGCTCGATGAGGCCGGTGATGGTGTCGACAGTGTTTTCGAGTTCCCTGCTGTAAAACTTGGAGAGTGTCATGAGAATGTTCGAAAGCTCGCCCGATTCTTCACCCACCCGTATCATCTGCACCATGATAGTGGGTATCTCGGGGTGCGAGCTGAACGCCTGTGCGATACTCGAGCCGTTTTTGAGGTCTTCGCGCGCTTGTTGTATCACCTTTTCGTAGCGGGCGTTTTCAACTACCGCGCCCGTGATTTCGAGCGCTTGCACCATCGCGATACCGCTTGTGAGCATGGTGGACATGTTGTCGGTAATACGCGAGAGGTAGAGCTTTCGGTACAACTCACCAAAGAGCGGTAGCCCGAGCTTGAGCTCGTCGACGTAGAGCCGCCCGCCGGGGCTCTTGACGTAGCGCCACACCCCCACAACACCGAGTGCCAGCATCCCGAAGAGCACCACCCCGTACTCCTTGAACACCCCGCTCAACCCCATCACCACACGCGTATAAATCGGAAGGTCCGCGCCGGGAGAACTTTCAATGAGGGTCGCAAGCTGCGGTATCACGAACGTGAGCATGAGCCAAAAGACCACACAGAAGGTGCCGATAATAAACCCCGGGTACACGAGTGCGTTTTTGGCTTTTGAGGTGACCGCGTAGGTGCGATCGAGGTACTCGGCAAGGTGGTCGAAAGTCTGCTCGAGTCGACCCGTCTCTTCGCCCGCCAGCACCATGTTGCAGTAGAAGGCGGAAAAGACGGTTGGATGATTGGCAAGCGCTTTACTGATAGGCATACCACCCTGGATATCGTCCGCGATGGTGGTGAGGACTCGGCGTACGACCGGATTCTCCGCTTCACTCCCAAGCATTTTGAATATTCGAAGGGCGCTCACCTGTGCTCCGAACAAGGTTGCGAGCTGACGGGAAAGAATGACGATCTCCTTTTGTGAGACGCCCTCAAACCAGGTAATATTGGCCTTAAGGCCACTTTTCTTTTCGGCTGATTCGATACGGGTGATGACGTAACCATTCCTTTGGAGTGTGGTAATGGCACTGTCTTCACTCACCGCGTCTATGGTGCCCGCTTGCTCCGCGCCCGTTTGGTTGATAACACTATATTTGAACAACATACCCTAGAAAACGTGTTTACATTTGACACTCAGTCGAAACGGACGATGCTATAGTACACCTTACAACAGACGCTCGAGGGCTTTAATGTCGAAGGATGTCTGAAATGCGGTTTCGACGGAAATCTCACCAGCGCGCACGAGATTTGCAAGCGTGCGGTTCATGCTGACCATACCTTCTTCTGTGCCTGTCTCTATGACGGAGTCTATTTCGTGGGTGCGGTCTTCACGAATGAGATGCCCTATCGCATGGGTGTGAATGAGAAGTTCGTACGCAAGCGCCAAACCGCCTGCGATGCGCGGCACCAAGCGTTGCGAAAAGATGCCAGAGAGACTCGACGCCAACTGCACGCGAATCTGGTTTTGTTGGTGTGGCGGAAAGGAGTCGATGATACGGTTGATCGTTTGCGATGCGTTGTTGGTGTGAAGTGTTGAAAAGACAAGGTGCCCTGTTTCTGCGGCAGTGACCGCTGCGGAAATAGCCTCGAAGCCGCGCATCTCTCCGATGAGTATGACGTCCATGTCCTGGCGAAACGCCGCATGGATACCCGCTTCAAAGGAGCGCGTGTCAACGCCGACTTCGCGCTGGTCGATGATACACTGCTTGGGCGTATACACGTGCTCAATCGGGTCCTCGATAGTGACAATATGTTCCGCACGGTCTTTGTTGATATGCTCCATCATCGCAGCGAGTGTAGTCGACTTGCCTTGACCGACCGGCCCGACAACGAGAAAGAAACCCTGACGCAACTCGGTAAAACGAAGGAGCTGCTCGGGTACGCCGAGATCCTGGAGCGACTTGATGTCGGAGGGTATCGACCTGAGGGCAATAGACACCGCACCGCGCTGCAAGCTGGCATGCCCACGGAAGCGCATTTTGTTACGAACGTTGTAGTACGCAAAATCGACTTCATGCACTTCATCGAACATTTCTCGCTGTGCTTGGTTCAGCATGGCGGCAAGGAACTTGGCAGTGTCTTCGTGTGTCAGCTCTTGCTCACCAGCGAGTGGCACTAAAAGGCCGGTGACACGAATGACCGGCCGGTAAAAGGCGTTGAGGTGTAAGTCGGACGCGCCTTCGACCTCAACGAGCGAGATGAGCTTGTCAAGGTGCTCGGCGTACTCACTGATAGTGGCGGACTGTGGCATAGTGGTATAAAAATACGAACGTGTCGTAAACTATTTTTTGTGCTTTTCGGCGATTGTTTCTGTGACTCGCTCTAACACTTCGGAAGGCAGTGTGTTTGCCTTAATCAAGTACCCGTCAATGCCGTACGAACGCGCCTCTTCAATGTCGCGATCTTGACCCTGGTTTGAAAGGACTACAATTGCCGTCTGTGCATCACAGAGGTTTTCTTCACGTATCGCTTTCAGCAACTCAAAACCCGTCATTTTCGGCATAATGAGGTCGAGCAAAACGGCGTCGATGTGCGTGTCGGATTTTCGAATCTCTTCCAACGCTTGTACCGGATCGGTGAAACAGTGTACGTCGTGCTCCGCGCGCTGAAACTTCAGGTTGTACATGTCGAGTAAAAATGCATCGTCGTCGACAATATACACTGAGTATTTTTTCTGTGGTGTTATCATACCCTCACACTATACCATGGCTCATACGAAATGTTATACCAAATCGTGTTGGTAACTTTTTTCGCCCACGACAGGGGGCTTTTCATCAGTTCCTTCCGCAAACTCCCCGACACTTTCTTCGGACTGCATGGTGGTTCCGGCCGTGTCCGTGTCGATGGCGGAACTCACCTGTGCTATCTCCTCGTAGGGTATCATTTTGCGCATTGCCTTTATAAACGCGTCCTGCTCCATTGTGAACATACCGTGCTCAAACCCGATTTCTTGGAGCTCGGTTTCTCGCGTCGAATCCAGTATGGCGGTGCGCAGATGCTCGTTCACGGTCATCAACTCAAATACACCAATGCGCCCTCGCGTACCGACTGGACAAGTACTCGTAGGCTGAATACCAAAAAGTGAGGACGCTTCGGGGATACGCGAACGATACTGCTCCGGCACCGGTGCAAACAATTTATCCAACCGCTGTTTGAGCGCACCCTCGATGGAAATAGGTATACCGGTATCCGGACATATCCTACGCACAAGACGCTGTGCTATAACCAGTCGCATGGTGGGAGCGAGCAGAAAGGGGTCAACCCCCATGTCGATAAGACGCGGTACCGCACCGATCGCGTTGTTGGTATGCAGCGTTGAGAGCACCAAGTGTCCTGTGAGTGCCGCTTGTACCGCAAGCTGTGCGGTCTCTTTGTCACGGATCTCTCCAACCATAATCACATCAGGGTCTTGCCGAAGCACGCTTCGAATGCCACTCGCAAAGGTGTAGCCAATCTCCGGCCGAACTTGCGACTGACTCACTCCTTCGATGTCGTACTCAACCGGGTCTTCGAGCGATATCACGTTTGCCGTATCGCGATGGATTTCTTCCATCATTGCGTACAATGTGGTCGATTTACCCGACCCTGTAGGACCGGTAATGAGGATAATGCCATACGGAGAGGCGACAGCGTCGCGTACCTGCTGCAGCTGGTAATCGTCCATACCGAGTGTCTCAAGGGTGATCTTGCCTCGCGCGCTGTCAAGAATACGCAACACCACCTTTTCACCGTACGTAACCGGAAACGTGGAGACGCGAAAGTCGACAATGCGACCGCTGACCGTCACGGAAAAACGTCCGTCCTGGGGTTTTCTGCGTTCATCAAGCTTGATGCCCGAGAGCACCTTGACGCGAGCAACGACCGCCCTGCTTACTTTGGTTGGCAATACCAGAGAAGTCTGCAAGACTCCATCTACGCGAAAACGTACACGCAGTTGCTCACGTGTCGGCTCAATATGAATATCCGACGCACGCGCATCAATGGCGCTTCGAAGTATGGTGGACACTATCTTGGTAACAGGCGCATCATCATGGATTTCGCTCGCACCACCCTTGGTACTTGCCGCCGCAATCGCGGCGTCGAGATCGTCCATGCCTTCTTCCTGCCCCCCGCGGTTTTCATTACGTGCCGGCACAGCCCTTTCGGCGGTCTCCAGTTCCGAGAGTGCCATATTCACCTCCCCCATCACACCATGATACATTTCAAGCACCTTGGTGTAGTCGGACTCAGATATCAAAAACACCTTGAACGGAACTCCTTCTTTTGTCGAAATAAAGTTGAGCGCGTCAAGTGCGTCCACGTTATCGGGATCGAGTAAGCCGACGTGTAACACTCCATCGTAGAGACCAAGGGGTACCACGCGGTAGTGACGTGCTGAATCCTCGGGAATAATCTTAAGCGTATCGAACGGTATACCGTCTCCACTCACTCGCTCCACCGGCACACCCCACATTTCGCCTTTTGCCTCAAGTATACTAGCTTCCGCGACACCTTGAGCGAGAAGAAGTTGTTCTACCGACACACCCGTCGACTCCGCTTCTCGTGCAATATCTTCAACGAGATTTTGCTGCAGCAGGCCTTTGGTGACAAGAATGTGAAGAAACTGTAACATACCTCTCTCACTACGACACCCTGTGCCGAGTCATTATGCGTTATACCAAACCAGGTGTACGCCCGTATCAATACGGCGCAAACGGGTCAGTGCGGAAATACGTCACAGGCGGAAGGTCTAGCTTGGTTTCAACAAGTGCTTGGAATTCCGGCTTTGAAAAAACATCCTCATCGATCTTGAGCGCATTTATGTTGTTGAGCTTGCTCAACACGTCCTTTTCAAGACTCGCTGTCTGTTTTTCGATGGATTCAGCACTCGGAAACATCTTCGCGCGCAAGGCGGGATCGGATGCGACCACATACAAACCATACATACCGGCACACACAACAATCATGGTGACGATATTTTTAATGGTGGAACTATTCATGGTAAAAAATACATTACGAACTTCGTCTATACACAAACCTTTTATTCAAGCCAATACGTATGAATACCGAGCGTATATATCTGCTCCTTGGAAGCGATTCCGGTTAATCGCTCACCTCCGTCCTCTTTCAAAAAGATTGCCGACGGCACGTCCACACGCAACGACACGACGTCCATAAGTTTTGCACTTTGCTCGACATCCTGCAAAAAGCTCTTGAACTGACTGTAGTTGGTCTGCATGTCAATCGTAAAAAGCGCACTACTCACCTGCGTACCTTCTGCATCTTTTTCGGAAGAGTCTGCGCGTTCCGCGATGCGCGGAAACGCAAAACTACGAACCTGTACCCCGTTATTTTTTGCAAGCATATCAAGGTGAATAATGAAACGTACTACGTCCAAATGATCGGGTAAAATCATGTGTTCGAGACGCTCTTTATTTTCTTCTGAAATGCTCACCCGTTGCATATTTAATGCTTCAAACTTTTCCTTAAATGTTCGCGAGTCGTTGAGTACCTGAGTTATGCGCCCCTCTTGCACATTCAATGCCTTGTACGCATCAACGGCAGGCAGTATGTACGAAAAAACCAAACCGATTGTAACGGTCATCAACGCAAAGGGTAATACTACTTTATCCATGGTGTAACATCAGTGAACAGTTATCGAACTATACATACTCACTCTTCCGGCGTGGTCGTGGCAGCGGTTGATGTCGCGGGAACATCTGTCGCAAACTGAATCACTGCTGCCGGCGCGGGAACATCTGCGGAAGTGGGTGGTGTGCTCTTTTGGGTATACAAATCACGTTCGAGCACTTGCCCAAAGCGCACGAGCTCGGGTGCAGCTCGCATGTCAACCTTGAAATTCACCACACCATTACCTCGTTCAAGCGTACTCACAATGGGTGCTCGCAGTAGAGAGCCCGCTTCAACAAATTTGTCTGTTTGTGCGGCCACATGCCCGAATGTCCGCGACTCACCGACCAGTGACACCGAGTGCTCTGTGCCGCCACCCGCAGATTCGGTAAAAGTAAGAGAGGTGTATCGCGCGTCTTTGATTGTCGCATCTTCGAGCGTTGCCAATAAACCACTTAACGCGCGGTGTTCAGTAAGCAATTTGTTCGCCTCTTTCATGCGGACATCCAGACGCTCAAGTATGCTTATTTTTCCTGGCCCGAATTCTTTAAGCAGCGCTTCTGCTTGAACGGTCTTGTCAGCGATAGATCGTTCAATCATTTTGACATACACAAACATACCGACAGATACGAGTATGGAGAAGAAAAAACATAGCGCGCTCACAAAAAAACCGAGACTGAATCCACCCCCTCTTCTCTCAGGCACGACACCGGGTGACTGGTTCGGTGTTACGAAAGATCCGCTCCCTTGATGCTTCGGTATAAAAGATGAGTTGAATGATGGCTCCATAGTTGCTCTGGCACCTACCCCAAACGCACAGTGTAGGTATTGTCAGTGTATCAGTACCACGGCTTTCGCCAAACACCTGTTATCCACTATTAGGACGTACGTATTTTGCGAATTTCTTTGTCGCCCGCGTCGCAAACCGGCTCACAATATATCTTGATACTGCTCCTTGGCTTCGCAAACTTCATCCACATGCGTAAATCCTACACTATTTATTTTCGTGTAGCGCGCGAAGCGCCAGTCCAACAGCAACTGTGAAGTCGATCCCGGACTGCTGCAGCGTGGTTTCCAAAAATGCCGGTGACTGCGTGCGCGCAAACGGACACGCAAGCTCAACCTCGACCTCCAGTTGTTCTTGAGCGAACGCTTTCATGCCAACAAGGGACGCGCCTCCGCCTGTCAGTACGACCTTGGAGATTGCTTTATTGTATTTACGCTGAAATCCCGCAAGCACTCGACGCATTTCAGAAAACACTTGCTCCACAATAAGCGTCCCTGCATGAGACACACCTGAGTCCGCACCCTCGGTAACGTTTCCAACCCCGTACTGCCGCTTTAATGTTTCCGCTTTTTGCATACTCACATGGGTGTTGCTGGCAATCGCTTTTGTAATCTCACCCGCACCCTTTTGGACAACATGCGATGCGAGAATGATGCCAAGCTCTATGATGTACAGTTTGGTAGTGCGTGCTCCGACGTCGATAATTGCAACAGGGGTCAAGCTGCGGTCAACCGCAGCACGCATAACAGAAAACGCTTCTATCTCGTAAAACAAAGGGGTTATCCCCGCGAGCTTCAGCATTTGCGCATGCGCTTCCAACATGGAGTTGTGCATGGCAACCACGAGTACGAGACGTTTCTGAAGCGGGGAGCGCGCGGCTTCATCCAAATCACCAAGAGACTCGAACAACCTCTGCTCTGTCTCGGGTACAATAAACCAGTCGAGCTGGACTTCATTTATGGGTGCCGGTATATATTTACGCGCCTCAATGGGTATGACGGTCGCAAGCTGTTTTGCGTCAAGTGCCGGCACCTCGATAAGCTTTACCAAACTCGCCGAGTAGGGCACCGACACACCGGCTGACGCAGACGTAACACCGGCACCTTGCATAAGCTCTTTAAGCGCTTTTGCGAGCGTCTCCGGCTCCAAACGTACCGGCTGACCGACGACCGCGTCCCCGTACGGGCCGAGAGCTATTTCACCATATGTTTCAAGTACCGCGACCCCTTGCTCGTTTCGCAGCTGTACCAGCTTTATTGCCGAATCACCAATGTCAATACCGAGCACACTCGAATCACGCTTTTTCGGAATAAGCTGGGAAGTCACCAGCTGTTTCATGTTATCAACAAAAGACATACCTATCTGTTCAGTATAGACCAACATACCTATAGAGCGATAGACTGTTTGCATGCGATACGTGGATACCGTATGGCGTACACTGCTCGCACTCATGTTCCCCTCCGACCCACAGGATGTGTGGCTGGAGACGATCAGCTGTGACGACTTTTTTGCACGATTTACCGAGGATACCGTGTGGGTGCACCGACGAGTAGACTGCCTCTCACCTCTTCGTTACACACATCGCGAAGTCGGGCACGCGGTTAAAGCGGTCAAGTACCGAAACAATGAGCACATGGCACATCTCTTGGGCGAGGGTATTGCGCCCTACCTTGCGGAAGAGATTGCCGAACGGCGACTCTTCGGCACCTATACCGATCCTGTATGTATTCCTATCCCGCTTCACAGTGCACGACAACGAGAACGAGGGTTCAATCAATCGGAACGCATCGCTACGGCCATGCTACAGGGTCTGGGGAGTGATCATGTGCCCTGCCTCACCCACGCACTTGTGCGTACCAAGCGCACCAACGCGCAAGCACGCACTCAACACAAGCAAGAGCGCGCAAAAAACATGCGTGGCGCTTTTTCCGTCCCAGACCCTTCCCTTGTCACCGGCCGAGACATTATTCTTGTTGACGACGTTATCACGACCGGCTCGACACTCTACGAAGCAGCGCGCTCACTCCGTGACGCAGGCGCACGTACAGTACTGTGCGTTGCGGTTGCACACTAAACAGCAGTCTGTAAAAAGTGGAGTATGCAGCAAATATGTGCTAGCATGTACATCACATCGTACGGTGGTCGTTTGTGTGTGCTGCAGCACACACCACACCCAAGGTGTACACGGAGGGTTGGCTGAGTGGTCGAAAGCGCCTCACTGCTAACGAGGTAGGGGTTACTCCCTCATGAGTTCGAATCTCATACCCTCCGCACTAGAAAAACACGCCCGATTTAGGGTATAGACCAATGTGCGGGTATGGAAAAGCACCGCCTCCCTCTGGTATACTGACACCACCATGAAGAAGAAACGCTCTCGCGTACTACCTACCGTACTGGTGCTCGGTGTCATCATCGCCGGCGCGCTTGGTTTTTGGTACGCAAAAAATAAGGGGTGGTTCGAAGATCGAGGCCCAAACAACTTACCCACCGCAGAAGAGCGAGCTCGCATGGAGGAAATAGACCGCACCAGCTCCATGATCGCACCCGACGCAAAGCCCGGTGTCGGCGTTGTACCGAAAGGCAGTACCCCGCCACCCGCCCCCGTCGTACCGACCGCAAGCAGTACCTCTGTTTTGGAAACGGAAGCCTCAACGACCGACACGTCCACACTCGATTCAGAGCTACCCGCCGACCTCGAGGAATAGCGCATCATCTTCATACGCAGCCTTTAGTACAGCACTCCAGTGTGAAAAACCCCACGTCATAGTGGGGTTTTTCAACACATCTCTGCAGTCGCTACAGTGCTTTCCTACTCCAGTATCCCGTCAAGGTTCACATCGTACAGGATGCCTTCGGCAACCAATCGGTAATCAACAATGTCGCCCGCGGCAAACCAATGCGCCAATTCTTGATTCGCTTCTTCCACCGAACCCGATGCGTGTATCAGGTTGCGGATAGCGCGATCGTCGGTGTCTGCCATAGCATAGCTGTCGAGCACAAAATCGCCACGAATAGTCCCGACATCGCTACTTCTCGGCTCGGTGCCCCCGACAATTTTACGCACCAGCTCCACCGAATGTGCACCCTGCCACGCCATCACCACGACAGGGCCGGATATAAAGTACGCCTTGAGTCGCTCCACAACCGCGTCGCCAATAGTGATCGGGTCTTCCGATGGGGGTGTCTGACCCTTCTTTTTGTATGACTCAATGCTCTTTTCACCCACTTTTCGCTTCCACGCAGGGTCAAGGGTGTAGTGCTCCGCAACATGGTCTGCCGAAGGTACGGTAAACTTCATGCCCACGAGCTTAAGACCGACACGCTCAAGACGACGAATGATTTCACCAACAAGCGAGCGCTGGACTCCGTCCGGCTTGATAATAACGAGAGTGCGTTCTTTTTTGTATTCGGACATATGACAAATGTGTAGTGGCTATGGGGCAGTTGCGCTGCATCGCGCAAACCCTCTCGGAATAATAATAATCGCAGTATACACGACGTCGCACAAGGTGGCGGTGTTGTGTATACGCGACATACGTGGTATAATGCGGAGTTGCCTACCAACACGTCAAAATGAGTGGCGCTGCATGGGTGATCGCTATATTGTGCTCAAAGTGTGCACTTCGTGAACCATCCTTGGTGCGTACAGTATAGCCGTCATTCATGAAGTTTACAGCGCCCTTTCCTTCGTTCACCATCGGCTCTATTGCAAGCACCATACCAGGCACCAAACGCTCACCCTTGTCGCGCGCACCGTAGTTGGGCACCTGCGGCTCCTCATGCACTGCGTGACCGACGCCGTGCCCACACAGGTCTCGCACAATACCGTACCCCTCACTTCGAACGTATGATTCAACAGCATACCCGATATCACCCGTGTGATTCCCCGACCATGCTTCCCCTATTCCCCGCATGAGTGCTTCATATGTGACTGCGAGTAAATTGCGTGCCTTACCGTCGATAGTGCCGACCGGCACAGTCTTTCCCGCATCTATGACAAGCCCCTCACGCATCACACCCACATCGAGACCCAATATGTCACCATCTGTCAGTGTGTAGGCAAGCTCGGTAGGTATACCATGCACCACGACGTCATTTGGAGCAACGCAAAGCGCGCACGGGAATGGGCGCTCTGCACCCCGTGGTCGGTAGTTCTTAAACGCAGGGACGCACCCAAGCGCCGCAATACGTTTGCATGCAATCTCTTCGAGCTCCGCAGTATTCACTCCGGGACGCACCGCAGCTTCCAGTTCAGCAATCACCTCGGCGTGCAGCTTGCCAAGCTCCTGTAGTGCGCGTATTTCCTCTTGCGTCTTAATCAACATAGTTACACCGTAGGAACCGAAAGCCCAAGGGCACAGAGGACATCATGCTGCACTTCCTCGATTGATTGATCGCCCTTGATGTGCGCCACCGTATAGTACGGATGCTCTTCAAAAAACCTAATGGCGAGCGCGACATCATGCTTGAACCAGCGTAAACGCTCCGCAACCTTCTCCGTCGTATCGTCGAAACGTTTTCTACCATGCACCAAACGTTCCACAATAGCATCGTCCGGCATCTCGAAAGAGAGAACGACGGGATTTTTGCGCTCGTAGAACTCAAATGCCGTGTGTAGAATTGGTGACTCCTCAGAACGACGTGGAAAACCGTCCGTTATGATGTGCTCGTTTCCCGTAACCCCCTCAATAAATAGTGAGCTCCATATCCATATCGGAAGAAAACCGGGTGCCAAACCACCCCGAGAGAGCACGTCTTTTATCTTATGCTGGGTGTAGGTGTCACCCTCCATAAACTCACGGAACTTGTCACCTGTTTGAAAGTAGTGCGTGGGGTGCTCGGTGTCGTGCGTTTCCAAATACTCCTTGAGCAACTTTGCCTGCGTGCCCTTGCCACATCCTGAAGGCCCTATAAGTATTGCTGTTTTGAGATCCATGCGTGTTGTATGTTACCGGTAAATGACGCATAGCACCGACGCAAAACGCGCAGTGGAGTCTATACTTGTGGAGTGTAGCATGAATTATGTCGCTTTGCATTGACCTATGAGGTGAACAGCATTCCACGGTACGACATGAACCGAAAGTGAACTGGTGTATTTTTTTATATTTTGAAAAGCAACCAACAAAGGACTGCCGGTCAAAATACTCTAACAAAAAACGCAGAGTATCTGCGCGTACGACATGTCGTATCTCAATTCGTTGTTTAGTATTCGCGTATCGAAACCTGCGCATCCATTTTACGTACGAGGTCGAGTACGACCGAAACCACGATAAGTAGACTGGTGCCACCGATTGCGAACGCGCTCGAACCGGTAATAGCCTGCATGACATTTGGCAAAACCGCGATCGTGCCTAAAAAGAGTGCCCCGACGAGCGTAATACGTGTAATGATGTTTCCCAAGTACTCGGTAGTCATTGTGCCGGGGCGTACACCTGGTATGAATGCTCCCGACTTTTGCAAGTTGGTCGAGATCGACTGCGGGTCGAAGGTCACCGCCGTGTAGAAGTAGGTGAACGCAACGACCAGGACAAAGTACAGCACCCCACTCAACCATGGATCTGCCATGAGCGTGTTTGCCTTTTCTGCAAAAGAAACGACAGAAGGGTTCGACGCGGCGAGTAGATACTGAAAAATCATGCGAGGAAACAGGAGGATAGAGAGTGCAAATATGATAGGAATCACACCCGCCTGATTGACGCGAAGCGGTATGTACGTCGAGACACCACCGTACGACTTGCCGCCACGCACCTGTTTCGCATAGGTGACGGGGACCGGTCGCTCAGCTTCAGTGATAACGACGACGGCTGCGGTCATGAGTACTGCAGACACGAGCACACCAAGGTACAGGGGTATCTGTGAGGGATCATAGTTGAAAAGTGTCTGTGACACGATGGTGGGGAGGCCTGCGACGATGCCGGCAAAAATGAGTATCGACACACCGTTGCCGATACCGAACTCACTGATGAGCTCACCGATCCACATAAGCAGTATCGAACCCGCAGCAACAACCGCGACGTTGACGAGGAAAGGCACCATTTCCATGTTGCTTACGATGCCCTGACGTGAGAGCAGCATCAAGAAACCAAACGCTTGAATGAAAGAAAGCGGAATGGTGAGCATGCGAGCGTATTGTGTAAACTTTTGTCGTCCCGCTTCACCCTCTTCGGTATAGAGTGCCTTTATCCGGGGAGACATGATGCTCATGAGCTGCATGATAATGCTTGCCGTAATGTACGGACCAACACCAAGCATCACGATCGAAAGATTGGCGAGTCCTCCACCCGAGAAAAGATTGAGCACACCCAAAAACTCGTTCTGTGAAAAGAACGCAGCAAGCGCCGTCTTGTCGACCCCGGGAATAGGGATTGCCGCCAAGAGGCGAAAGACCACGAGCGCACCAAGTAAAAACATAACGCGCGCGCGCAGACCGTCGTCGGTGACTATGAGTTTCAGTTTTTGTATGAAAGTTCCAAACATACCGTTTCGTGTCTCTTTGACTTTAAGCACCAGACTTGGCACTTCTCTCGGATTCACTTCGGACACTTGTCCCGTCGTACTGCAACGAGAGTCCCTAACAGCAAACTCCGCTCGTTTACAGCACTGTGCCACCAACCTTCTCTATCGCCGCACGTGCGACAACGGAAAGTGTGCAGTCTGCAATCGTGAGCTTCTTGGTGAGAACGCCGGTACCGAGTATCTTCACCGTCGCCGGTCGTCCGGCAATGGTGCGTATCACACCCTTACGCGCCAATGTCTTTGGGTCTACGCGATCACCCGCCTCGAACATTTGTTCGAGCGTCGCGATATTTACCCCGACCGGACGTACGCGTGAAGGGTTCACGGTGCGTGCACGGTTTTTGCCAAAACCACGCCGCTTGGGTATGCGCTTAATCATGTCTCGTTCTGCCGGGCGAATCTTGTGTCCAGCGCGAGATTTTTGACCTTTATGACCCTTGCCCGAAGTCTTGCCGCGCTTACCACCGCGTCCGACACGTCGCGCTTTGGTTACACCGGTTGATGTTGTGAGTTCGTGTAGTTGCATGGTGTGTGTATTTACTCTCCTTCAGGTGTCACAGCATCGACGATCTCCACGTGTTCCATCTTCTTTGCTGCGCTCTTGGTCGCCGATTTCACTTTTCGTGCCCTGAGTGCGCTCAGTGCAAGTACCGTTGCACGGGCATTGTTAAGAGGATTTTTGCTACGAGAGAAGATTTTGGTCGTAACGTTACGTATACCGGCAAGCTCGAGTACGGTACGAACCGCACTTCCCGCCTTGAGACCTTTACCATGTGCGGGAATCAGCATAACGTGCGCAGAAGCGTACTTGACCTGCACATCGTGCGGAATGGAAGCGCCTTCGGTGATAGGAACGGTAATCATGTGCCGCTCAGCATCACGAGTGGCTTTTTCTATCGCAAGAGCCGTGTCGGACGCCTTACCCAAGCCGACACCCACCTTGCCATTACCATTGCCCAAGACCAGCGTTACACTGAACGAGAAGCGACGACCTCCTGCGACCACACGCGTCACCCTGCGAATGTCGATGACCTTATTGTCAAACTCGCTCCGTGCCCGTGGTGCACGCTCGCGGCGTGGGCGGCGAGCCGCATTGCGATCATTCCCCCCACCTCGTGTCGGCGCGGTATCCTTTGCAGCCGTTTGTGCGTTTGGTGTCTGCGGTTGTGTTCGTTCGTCCGTCATAAATGGTATTAAAACAGTAAGCCTCCTTCTCGTGCACCCTCCGCGATGTTTTGTACCGCACCCGCGTAGAGAAAGCCGCCGCGGTCGAATACAGCTGTGGTGATGCCTAAGGCCTTTGCTGACTCTGCCAAAGCGACACCGACCGCATGCGCTCGCTCGTGAGTACTCGCACCCGCAATCGAGCGAGAATCTTTTGCGACAAGCGTCACGCCGCGCGCATCATCGATGAGCTGTGCGTAGACCGCGGTATTTGAACGATACACTGCCAAGCGAGGTCGCTCAGCGGTACCTTTCACCTTTGCACGTATCCGTGCATGGCGACGCGTCCTCTTCTCTTGTTTGATGCTCGATGTGTTCATGGTGTATCTACTGACGTATTACTTCGAAGCCTTCTTACCTTGCTTGCGCAGTATGATCTCGTCACTGTAATGGAATCCCTTGCCCTTGTATGGTTCCGGCTTCTTCAGTGCTCGAATATTTGCAGCAAACTGCCCTACTGCTTCTTTATCAATACCTGTGATAGTAAGCTCACTTTTTTCAACAACTGCAGTGAGACCGGCGGGAATATGCATGACGACAGGGTGCGAGAAGCCGAGTGCGAGGGTGATGTCGCTCCCCGTGACAGCCATGCGATAGCCGATACCGTCGAGAATGAGCTTCTTTTTGTACTCCTCATTGACGCCGTGCAGCATGTTTTTCACATGTGAAGCGAATGTGCCCCACAATGCGCGAGAAAGCTTTGATGCATTTTTTGGTGCCACTGTTACTTCACGCTCAACCACCTCGCACACCACAAGCGGATGCAACGTTTTGGTAAGAGTGCCCTTCGGCCCCTTGACGGTAAGCACATAATCCGCAACCGTGACTTCGGT
Source organism: uncultured Candidatus Saccharibacteria bacterium (assembly GCA_964635195.1). Taxonomy (GTDB): domain Bacteria; phylum Patescibacteriota; class Minisyncoccia; order Phycocordibacterales; family UBA12088; genus UBA12088. Next base: position 31,989 of record CAZWNC010000008.1, read on the forward strand.
CTTTGCAGGTATGGTGATTGGTCTTTTTCCGATGCGGCTCATGATGATGAAAATATACTATTACCAGAGCTCGAAGAGCACTTCGCCTCCCACGTGTTCCTTACGCGCGTCTTCGCCAAGCAGAATCCCCTTGGGGGTGGAAAGCACCACGACACCCAAACCTCCACGTACGGCACGAATGTCGTTTGCACCCGAATAGATGCGCATACCCGGCTTTGAAATACGCTTGACGTCAGTGATACGACACGCGCCCGACTGCGTGCGACCGAGTGTGAGCTCAAGCGTTTTTCGAGCGCCCTTTCCGCGAGTATGGACTTCTGTCAGAAAACCACGCGTTTTGAGCTTTTCCGCTATTGCGAGCTTAGTGCGTGAAAGGGGCAGCGAGATCACCTCTTTACCTACCATGGAGGCATTTTTGAGGCGTATGATCATGTCTGCGATAGGATCTGTCATGCAAAGGTGATGTTAGGTGTCGTGCTTTTACCAAGAGCTCTTCTTTACACCCGGAATGCGGCCTTCGTTTGCAAGCTCACGAAAACAAATACGACACAAATCGAAATCGCGCATGTAACCACGGCCACGACCGCAACGGAAACAGCGGTTCTTTGCCCGTGTTTCAAACTTCGGTTTCTTTTCGCTGCGTGCGATAACTGATTTTTTTGCCATGGTGAAACAAAATAAAACGCACATGCGTCCCGCAGAGCGTAGCAGTTTCGTCGTTTTTTGTCAACGGCCGACTTGCAACGCGTGCGACTTAAGTGCCCAATATGAACACTCAATACCTACATGATAGCAGATACGGGGATAAAGTCAAATGACATGAGTGGACGATAGGAACATGACTCGTCTCCTTATGTGAACAATAAGGAACCTTTGTTTAACTTAATAATGTCTCACGTGTCACAGTGGTAACGTGGAAGAAACCCCCTGTAACAAACTAAGGCTAAGAGGCCACAGTGCATCGCTCTCCGCATCACTACCACAGTAAACATACGCAACCCTGTCACCACTTGACACATCCTCAAGCTCCATGGCTTCTGCTGCCGTTTGTCCATTTTTCAGCTGTACGCGATGCAGGGGAACGTTTTTTGTATACAATCGCACACGAAATACTTCACCATATTCTGCATACTGCACCGTCAGCATATGCTGACGGTGATTTACTCCTTTAACAAGTGCCGTGCGCTCATACGTATTTGCATTTTCACACTCTTGTCTTATGGGGGGGCTTTGCCAATCGACACCCACCGCAACAAAGAACAGCACCATCATGAGAATTCCGACCAAAACGAAGTAGCGCGCATCAACACCCTTAGATTCCAACCAAGCTTTGCACGTATCGAAAAACCTCATGTCGGCTTTACAAACGTTTTACTTAGATATTGTCAAGGCAGAAAATGCGCGCCGTACACGAGAAGCTTGCATCAGGACCACAGTATGAGACATTCATGCCTTCACCGTTAATTGCTGTCTTAAATGCAATTTTTGCATTGCCAAACGGATCTGTTGCCGGTAGCAGTGGGGCTTCGCGGAAGCTGTGTGTAGACACAAGCTGGTCGCCCGCATCACAGCTAAGCTGGTAATCCGCAGGATCTCCACTGTATGCAGAATCTCTATGGTACGCATTAATAGCCCACGTGTTCCTACAACTTCCCCCAATACAATACTGTGGCGAAGTTATTTTTGTGTTTGCCTGGACATTCGGGGCGTTGAGATTAATTTGATCTAACGCATTTCCACTTATCGTAAGCGCCCTGTTTTGATAGCGAATCATTGAGGAATCATTGTTTGTATCACTTTCAAGGTCAATACCCGCAACTCCGGTACTACGTGACTTCACCTGAACTAACGCATCGCCAGAAGGTGCCGGATTCAACTGCAGATAGCCCGTTGCCAAGACACTACCCTTCACGTGCAACATGGCACCCACTGCCGGTTTCTCACCGGTACCATAACTAAATGAACCGATCCCGACTTGGTTTGTCTGCAATACTATAGGTTGGCCAGATTGTAAAATGGCTAAACCTTGCCCATGTGCAAAAAGGTCGACCTGTGGGCCTGTACTATTTCTTGCGGATATGCCGGGAGCGTCACCCCCAAGACCGCCAATACCAACTATAACCTCACTGCTACCTTTTTTTACGACTGTTCCGATATAGTTGGGCCAACTAGTACCGCCAGAAATCGCGCCCGTATAATTAGCGGCACCGAACGTCATGTCACCAATCGTGTTCTTGATGTGTATCGGTGCTGCGGGGCTGGGAGTGCCTATGCCCACCTTGCCATTATTGTAATAGATATCGTTTCCGTTTTTTTGCCAAATATCACTTCCTCCCCCTGCTGAAATACAACTGAACGATGACCCGTTCCATGTGAGGGCTTGGTCTGCAATACATGCGGTTGTAGGTACAGGCCACGCCGTTTTACACGAACCACTTAAACAAATGTTAGACGCACTGAGGGAATACCCCGATCCAATCGTAAGGTTACCATTCTTCGTCTGCGCCGTAGCCCCTGTCGTGATAGGCCCAGAGACGGTTCCACCGGGTGCGGCGCTGTTTGGCACACTCCATGCGGAAACGGAGTAGGTGACTCCACCCGCAACCACGAGAGCGAGGAGTGCGATGATGCCGGTGCGTTGGAAACTTGTCTGTTTGTTGTTCATAGTTGTGTTACTGCGTGTTTAAAAAATTTATAATAACGTACATTGGAAACACTATTGAAACATATTGGTTGTGTTACTGCGTGTTTAAAAAATTTATAATAACGTACATTGGAAACACTATTGAAACGTATTGCCTCCTTCGGGTGCTGCACCCTCGTCAACGCCCTGCTCCACAGTGGTGTCGACGTAGGTCTGGACGGCTTCCGGTGCGGGCATGCGTAGCTCAACGACGCGGGCGGTGAGTGAATCGCTCGCATGCGTTACCGGCTCTGTGGTCTGTACGGTGACCATACTCCCTTGGGGTATATCTGTAAGTGTGATCGGAGTACGTGTTTCAGTTATAGGCATCTGCGGCATGTCACTCGAGGCGGTGCCGTTTTCGTCGTACGTCACAGCGGACAGCGCACTCTGGTATGCGGCCATTTCTTGCTGTAGCATGTCGGAATCTTTAGGGGTCACCTGCACCACCTCAGTATCAGCCTGCACCAGTACGGTGACGTCACGTGGATTGTCGAGCATGTCCAGTGGAGTGCGGGAGAGTACGAGGGCACCGTTACTGACGCTTTTCACACTTCCCGACACTATCGTTGCCGGAGCTGCAATGTAGCCAGCTTCAACGAGTTTGGTGCGTGCCGCTTCATACCCTGCGGCAAAATCACCGCCAACCGCGTCACCCTCCGATACGACACCTTCGGTACGCGTGCCGACAAAAAAGCCGACACCGAAACAAACGATTGCGATGATGACGAGCTTCGTGAGTCGAATCGGGTCGACGTTGCAGGTTGGGCGGGTTTCTTCGTTCATGGTTTTGATATATAAAAAATAAATAGGCAGGCGTATGCCAGCTTTTACTATCATACCGCACATGATTGGTGAGTGGTTTTTTGGTATGTGGATAACTTACGACTACACCACACAACAACCTCTCCTTTCGGAGAGGTTGTTTCAAAAGGGGCATAAAAATCAACCCCCTACGTATGACGCTTTAGATATTTTTCAGTGGCATGCCCATGAAGCGCAAGTACGCTTCAGCCTCTTCCTTATTCTTTGCGGTAGTGACAAAAGTAATCGACATACCGAAGATGCTGCGCTGCTCTTCGTCTGACGTTTCAGGAAAGATGGTGTGCTCGGTGATACCAATTGTCACATTACCCAACTCATCGATTGCTTTCGGAGAAATACCTCGGAAGTCACGTGTTCGCGGAAGCGCGATGTGGACAACCTTGTCAAAGAGGTCTCGCATGCGAGCACCTCGAAGTGTCGTCTGGTACCCAACAATATCACCCTGTCGCACCTTAAAAGACGCGATACTCTTTTTTGCACCTCGAGGAGCCGCTTTTTGTCCGGTGATGCGCGCGAGACGGTCTTGGATGAGCTCGACCTGCTTCGGATCGCTCACCTTACCGATGCCGGTTGAAACCACCAGCTTTGTCATGGTCGGGGTCTGCATAACATTTACGTACCCGAAACGCTCTTTAAGCGCCTCAAATACTCGTCCTTGTCGTTCACGGAAGGTGATCATGGTAGTGTAAAAAATGATTACTTGAGCACGGTACCGCTCTTTTTGGCATACCGAACATTCTTGGTGCCCGCCTCGTTACGCTTCACGCCGACACGGGTGGGCTTGCTCGTCTTAGGGTCGATAAGCGCCACAGAAGAAACAGCGACCGGTGCGGCGACGGAAATAATCCCTCCACCCTGTTTGGTGTTCCCTTTGGCTTTCTCGTGACGTGTCTGCATGTTGACGCCTTCGACAATCACCTGCTCGAGTGCCGGAAAAGCATGCAACACCTTGCCGGTCTTGCCCTTATCCTTACCTGCAAGTATTTTGACGGTATCATTCTTGTGTATCCTCATATCGTGTGTGTATTGCTATCTAGAGCACTTCAGGTGCCATGCTTGCGATTTTTTGGTATCCACGCTCAGCTATCTCCCTCGGAATCGGCCCGAACACGCGGGTTGCACGTGGCTCCAGCTTGGCTTTGTCGATAATGACAACCGCATTTTCGTCAAACCGAATGTACGAACCGTCCTTTCGGCGAAATGGCTGTCTGGAACGCACTACAACAGCGTACACCACGTCTTTGTGCTTCACCTGCTTGCGTGGCTCCGCCACCTGCACGGAAAGAATGACAATGTCACCGATGCGAGCATAGCGTCTCTTGCTTCCTCCCGGAACCTTGAACACTCGGCCGATTTTGGCACCGGTGTTGTCTGCTATTTTTACGATTGTCTGTGGTTGTATCATAAGTCCAAATGTATGTACCGAAATGTGCGAAACGAGTCACCTGTCATCTTTCTCGTACCGCGTTTCCGTGTGTTACTTGCCAAGCTCCACCACCTTAAAATGTTTGAGCTTACTGAGCGGACGACACTCTCGTATGGTCACCTTATCGCCTACTTGCTTGGTGTTCCCTGCATCATGCGCGTGATACTTCTTCATGCGCTTGATGAACTTCCGGTACTTCGGGTGCTTAACAAAACGATTGACTGCGACCACAACCGTATCCTGCATTTTGTCGGACACCACCACACCGTGGAGCACTGCGCCGCGTTCTTCTTTTCCTTGGGTTGTGTTGGTGTCGTTCATGTGCGTTATGCTGATTGTTCGATGTCCGAACGTTTGGTAATGGTCTGTATGCGAGCAATATCCTTGCGCAATCGCATGCCCAGAAGCGTGTCACGAGTACGACTTCCCTTCGTGCCGAACCGGAACGCACGAAGCTCCTCACGCTTTTCCCCAAGAAGCTTTGCAAGCTCATCGGCGTTTTTATCTTTCAATGCTTGCATGTATTTGTTCATATGGGCTTGCTTTATATACCACGTACGGCCTTAAAATGCAATGATTAGCGCTCTCGTGCGACAAAACGTGTCTTAATCGGCAACTTCGCGCCCGCCTTTCGCAAGGCCTCCCGAGCTATCGCCTCACTCACGCCGTCTACCTCAAAAAGCACTCGGCCGGGCAATATCTTTGCTTCGTACGCCTGCACATCACCCTTACCCTTACCCATACCAACCTCTGCGGCTTTCTGCGTATACGGGACATCCGGGAAAATACGTATCCACGTGCGACCTGTTTTACCCATAGCGCGACTGATGGTGCGGCGTGCCGATTCGATCTGGTTGCTCCGAATCCTCCCGGGCTCCATGGCTTTCAAACCGAAAGAACCAAAAGACACTGCCACGCCTCGCGTTGCGGTATGACGGTATTGCATTCCGTTACGATCGCGGAACTGTTTGCGGAATTTTACTTTCTTTGGCAGTAACATGGTGGGAACGTTAATCCTGATCGTTAATGGTTATCTGTGGTATCGAATACAACTACTCAAACTATTTCTGTACATCATCAAACACGTCTCCCTTGTAAATCCATACCTTGACGCCGATAAGGCCGGTGTATGCGATGTACGCTTCCGCACGGGCAAACTCAACGTCGGCACGCAAGGTCTGAAGAGGCACGCGACCGCGCTTGATCTGCTCGTTGCGACTCATTTCCGCCCCACCGATACGACCGGCAAGTGCGATACGGATACCCAGCACCTCGCGATTTGCCATGACCTTTTCAGCGGTCTGCTTCAAAATGCGTCTGAATGGCATGCGCTTTTCCAAACTCTCCACAACCATATGTGCAACTATTTCGGCGTTGCTTTCAGGGTTGCGCACTTCCTCGATATCCATCTTGACGGTGGGCACCTCACGCAAACCGAATGTACGAAGCTTCTTCTCGATGTCCTTATGGATTCGCTGTATACCCTCACCGCTACGACCGATAATCATGCCCGGACGAGATGTCTTCACGATGATGCGTACCTGATGCTGTGCTCGCTCGATTTCAATATCGGCCACATACATGTTTTTAAGGCGCTTCACCAGCCACTCACGGAGCAACGTGTCCGCGCGCAAAAACTCAGTGTACGATGCGCGGTCACGTGCAAACCATCGCGAACGCCAACCGCGAATGATGCCAAGTCGATGTGCGTATGGGTGTGCTACGTGGGTCATAAGGTGAAATCAGCTTTGAGGTGTTACGAACTGGTATGTAAATGCATTATTTTGATTTTTGCGACGCGGACTTTGCAACCGCACGGTCACCCTCAATCGGTGCAAGCTCAACACGGACATGACTCGACTCACGGTTGATGGGTGCCGCGCGGCCAAATGCGCGAGGACGAAACCGAGTGTACGTCGTGCCTTTGTCGACCGTAATGCGATCAACCTTGAGTGCTTCGGGCGAAACCGCCGTATCGACTCCTCCTGCGTTTGCCACGGCTGATGCAATAAGATTCTTAATCACAGGTGCCGCTTTTTGCGTCATGTGTGAAAGCTCAATAAGCGCAACGGAGACCTGCTTCCCGCGTACGCTGTCCGCAACGAGTCGCACTTTGCGCGGAGCCTGTCGATAGTTTTTCAGAAAAGCTTTCATGGTGTGTGTTACTTCTTACCAAGGGTCTTACCACCCGCCGCAGCCGCCTTTGCCGCCTTTGCCGCCGTTATTTCCGCATCCTTGCGCTTCTGCTCAAGCTCCTTCTGGATCTTACCACCATGACGCTTGAAGATGGTTGTGGGCGAAAATTCACCAAGCTTATGACCAACCATTTCTTCGGTGCAGAGAACCGGTGTGTGCACTTTGCCATTATGTACACCGAATGTAAAGCCAACCATTTCCGGACAAATGGTACATGCGCGCGACCACGTTTTTATGAGCGTGCTTTCCTGCGGTTTCTTTCCGACTACTTTCTTCAAAACGCGCGGGTCGACGTATGGTCCTTTCTTGAGTGATCGTGACATGATGTGGTAAATAAAAATCCCGTACTGGGAGGTGCGCATATACTACGCAACCACCCCCCGATTGTCAAACTTTACTTCCTTTTCCCAACCTTGCGGCGAGAAACGATAAGGTTATTACTGTACTTACTCGGTCGTCGAGTCTTGTGACCCTTGCCGACCGGCTTGCCAAAGATGCTGCGTGCACGCCTGTGTCCGCGCCCTTGCTTGCCTTCACCGCCACCATGTGGGTGATCAACCGGGTTCATAGCGTTACCACGGACGGTGGGGCGAATACCGAGCCAACGACTGCGACCCGCCTTACCGATCGTAATAAGCTGATGCTCCTCATTTGACACCACTCCAATGGTTGCCCACGCATCACCGGCTATCTTGCGCACCTCGCTTGAGGGCATCTTCAAATGGGCGTGTGTGCCGTCTTGCGCAAGTATAGTGGCAAAGTTTCCTGCAGAGCGTCCGAGACGTGCTCCGGCACCCGGTCGTATCTCGACGTTGTGCACTTCCATACCGATCGGAATGGAACGCAACGGCATGCGGACTCCCACGACCGGCTTCGCATTCGCAGAGACGATGAAGGTGTCACCAACCGCCAGTCCACGGTACGCGAGCATGTATCGTCGCTCGCCATCTGCGTAACACAAGAGTGCGATATATGCGCTTCGGTTCGGATCGTACTCAATCGATTCAACCTTTGCCGGAATGTCGTGTTTGTCAAACGTAAAGTCAATCTCACGGTAGCGTCGCTTGTGACCTCCACCCTTATGGCGCGAGGTAATCCTGCCTGCACTGTTCCTACCAACTCCGCGACGACCGCCTGTCGTGAGTGCTTTGTGCGGTGAGGACACGGTCACAATATCCTTGTACGAACGTACGGTCATGTGTCGGCGTGATGCGGTTGTAGGTCGATTTGTTTTCATGGTCTCTTTTGGCTATACATTAGGCAATGTCGATCTTCTCTCCCTTCTTCAAAAACACATATGCTTTCTTCATGCCCGCTTTCGTGCCACGTCGATTTCGGAAACGTGCAACGTAGGCTCTCGGTTGCTTTACAACCATGTTCACCTTGACAGGTTGCACGTTGTACAGAGCATGTACTGCAGTCGCAACGTCACGCTTTGTTGCATCAGCCGCAACTTCGAAAACGTAGGCGTGCTGCAGAGTCATGTACACGGCTTTCTCGGTGATGCGCGGACATTTCAAAATACGACCCGGCGTCTTTGTCAGGTTTGCACCGGCAGACTTGGAAATCTTGTGCACAACCTTCTTCGCCTTTGCTCGAGGCTTTTTTTCAGCCACATCCACAGTCTTTACAGACGGCTTTGCGCTCTTTGCGGTATCTTCTTTTGGTGTAAACAATGCCATGGTAGTATGTTGTATCAAACTTATTTCGTGACTCGAGCGGCAAGCGCCTCAACCGCCTTTTCTCCCCCAACGAAAACCAGGTACTTGTACTTCATGATTTCAACCGGATTCAAGTTACGTACCTCATCGAGTGAAAGATTGCCCATGTTGCGGAAGCTCTTAACGACCGTCTCATTGTTTTCAGGAAGAGCGATAAGAAGTGCATTCGTGCGCTTGGTTGCCAAGGTAGCGCAACCGTCTATGGTACCCAGCGAGGTGACAACCTCCTTTGCTCGCTTGGTCTGTGGTGCCGTAAAGGAAAGCTCATCAACAAAAAGTATCTCCCCTTTTTCGAACTTGCGTGAGAGTACCGCACACAAGGCCTTGGTACGCATCTTTTTATTGATCTTTTGCTCGTAGATACGCTCATTGCGAGGACCATGAGCCACACCACCCTTTCGCCAAATGGGGCTTCGACGTGAACCATGTCGCGCGCTTCCTGACCCCTTTTGTTTCCAAGGCTTCTTGCCGGTACCCGACACTTCGGCACGGTTCTTCGTGTGTGCGAGAGGTGTTCGTGCGTTTGCCATCATGGCGTTCACCACCTGGTGTACCAGATCACCGTTCCAGCGCACTCCGAAAACCGATTCCGGAAGAGCGAGCGATCCCGTTTGTTTGCCTTCTTGATTGTAGAGTGTTGCTTGCATGATGGTATTCAAAAACTATACACCTGCGACCTCGATCAATGTTCCGCGACGGCCGGGCACTGCACCTTGAACATACAGGAGGTTATTCTCCTTGTCCACTGCGACCACTGTGAGATTTTGCACGGACACTTCGCGACCGCCGGTGCGACCTGCCATGCGCATACCCTTGGGCACACGACACCGCAAACCTCCACCAATCGAGCCCGGGAAGCGTTCGTTGTGCTTCTGACCGTGACTGCGAGGACCTCCAGAAAAGTCGTGTCGCTTCACAACACCCTGAAAACCCTTTGCCTTGGATGTGCCGGAAACGGTCACCTTGTCGCCAACGGTAAACACGTCGCCGACATGAATGGTTGCGCCCGATGTAAGGGTGATGCTTTCTTCCGGTGCTACACGATACTCTCGAAAGTGTCGAAAGAGCCCCTTGGGCTTCTGAGCCTTGTTGATCAACTTTTCCCGCTTGACGCCGCAACCAACCTGCACCGCAGCGTAACCGTCGACCTCTTTGGTCTTGATCTGCGTGACGGTGTTTGGTGCAGCTGCAAGAACAGTAGCCGGGTGTACGATGCCATTGGCGTCGTATATCTGTGTCATGTATTCCTTTGTTGCAAGAATGAATTTCATGTGAATGCGATACAAAAAATGCCTGCACTGAACCATATGCCGTGCGGCTTTTTGGTCCAGAGGTCCCAAGCGTGTGCTTCATGTGGGACATGGTAGTCCGCTTAAAGCGCGGACGTATGAGCCTTATGAGTATACACGAACCTACTGATAATGCAAGTCTTGCCGTCACAAAACTCTACAACTTCCATTACCACATCTACTTTTTCTTCCCCGCCCTACCATCACAAATGATGATGGTGTCATTGCGTCGTTTCAGTATGACTTTCTGCTTATCTCGCCATTTGAGCTCACGGAGAAGATTCGGCGGCAAAACCACGGTCGTCGAACCGTTCGCCTGCTGCTGTATTTTACGAATCGCGGGAACGCTTACTGAAGATTTCTCTGTAACACTCTTTTTTTCGGCCATACTGCTACTATGTTATGCGAATGATTGCTAATGTGCCTGTACGAAATACACCTAGTAGAAAACCTCACTGGGCTACCGGCACCGTCTTCTGAACTTCGAGCATGAATGCGTCCATCTGTTCTTTATACTCAGGTTTACGCTCCGCAACACCTCGCAGTAAGCTAAGGGCTTCATTTGTGCGTCCCAACTCGCGATAGGCAGCCGCCAAAGAAATGATCTCTTGTATATTATCTGGATCATTTTCAACGCGCTGCTCTAATATTTTTGAAGCGATATCAAACCGCTTCGCCTGAACCCACGCCATAAAGAGTCGTGAATCATCAACCGCAGGTGTCCCGAACCGCTCCGTGAGCAAGTCAACCGCTTCCTTGTCCCGTCCTGTTCGCACGAGCGCCGCCGCATAGAGTCGTGCGAGCTCATCGAATTGTGGGGCTGATTCGTACGCTTGTTTAAAGAGTGCCAACCCCTCCTCAGTCTTTCCTCGCGCGATACGAACTTCTCCCAGCTGCATAAGCGCGTGCTGTTTTGTAGGAGTCCGTTCCAGTGCTGCCTCGAAGGCTTTTTCGGCCTCTTCAAGACGTCCGATGTTTGCAAGGAGCGATGCATGGAAAAGCCACAGCCGAGCGGATTCATTATTACGTGCCAATTCCCGCTCCATTTCAGCGACAGCAAGATCACGAAATGCGTCCCTAGTCTCTTGCTTCACCCCCTGCGCACGCAGCATGTCGGCAGCACGCTGCACCACTTGTTCACGCACCTCCTGCCTACCGAGCGCGTCGATTGCAAGCGCACGCTTATACACCTCAAGCATCTCTTCCGGTGACTGCTGCACAACCGTACCATCCGCACGCACGTGCTGGGGTGTCAGCGCATCAATAAGTAGACGCGACGTGGTGATTCCCGGAATGTTCACATACCAAATCATCATGCCTCCAAGCACCAACAGTACCGGAAGTGCGACCGACGTGACCGTCTGTTCTTCCACTTCGCGTTTTGCACACAGAGGAGCATGTCCTTGTGTCACCCGCCAGTGTAGGTACGCAAGAACGCTTGCATACAAGAAGTAGCTCACGAGATTATCAAACACAAAGAGATTGTGGAACATGTACGCAACCAGGAGACCAGTCCACAGGGCACGCTCCGTCGCAGGAAAGATATCATCTCGCTTTGCAATGAGTGTGCGGATTGCACTGAAGGAGATGAGGCTTCGCCACGACCATCGTCGCTCATGCGGATCAAGCACCCACAAATGCATGAGGAGTGCCGTTGGAATAAGGAAATACGCAATGAGTCCTAAGAAACCCGCTGCAATGAGCCAGTCGAACATCACGTTGTGTGTACGGTCAAACCACGGCTCTTCTCCAAACATATTTGGGTCATAATGCTTCGAAAATACGTACTCGTAGTTGTCTTGCCCATACCCCAAAACTGGGTGTTCTTTCACTCCTTCCCATGCCATACCCCAGTTCATGAAACGTGCCTTCACCGTACCGCTGGTAAGATCTATTTGCGTAAATCGGCTCACGAGCGGCACTGTCTTTACCCACTCTGCATCTTTGATGACATATGCACCACCAACAATCGCACTGACGAAAAGGAGTACGCCGACCGCCGCAAGACGAAGGGCTTTTCGTTCACGTTCCATAACGGCAACCAGTATTGTTGTTACCAACGCGCCACCCACAAAACCGAGCACGGTACCTCGTGTCATGGTGAACACCATGGTAATGAAGTGCAACACTGCGACCGTCCCGAGTACCACTTGGTGCCAGTAGGTACCCCTCCAGCGAGCGATGAGTACAAGCGCTATAAATATGTGAAAAAGTGAGTATATTGCAAGATAAATAGGATTGCCGAACGTTGCGTCAATGCGTGGGTACGTGAGTTCCGGAAGCGCCCTTAGAATAGGACTGAATCCGATAAAGGCTATCACCACACTTGTACCCAGCGAAGAGTACCAGAAAGCAGTCCACAAACGCTCCGAATTGAGCATTACCGATGCAACCACGAAATACACAAAGACATGTAGAAGACCTATATACCCTTCCATACGCTCAAAATTGCTCCAGAAGCTCTTAAACGGATTGCTGCTGAATATTGTCGCCATACCGACTGTAAGTATAAAGAGGGTCATAGCGGCAAGCACCCAGGAAAAACGCGGTCGGTATCGTGCATCAAACAAAGCGAGTAGCATCCAACCTACCAGGGCTACCTCAACCAAGATGCGAAATGTGAAATTCTTTCCCGTAATGTACGGAAAGAACATCGAGGCGGAGACAATAAAAGGAATAACGACCGGAACCGCGAAGAGAGCGCCGAGGGTCACCCAGCGAAGTGTTTGTTGTAGCATAAGGCCACTATACCACGCCTCGTGACGACGTCGAAGACTTGACGGGTATGCAACATGCGTTGTTGTGCAAACCATTCTTCACATCTATCTGAAGGTTCGAAAATAAAGGAATACCGAATGATTTTTTGGTGGTGATTTTCCAAATGGTAACCCCTCATACCCCACGTCAGATAGATATCTGGGCCATAAAAGGTGTTTTCTTGCAGGTTTGAGGTGTTGTCCAACATAGTATTGACATATACAACTATTCGTGATTATATACCTCTGGCTCGAAATGGTCGAGTCGCAACCGGAGACATGCTATGAGCATAACAAAAGAACGTGCGGGTGAGCTCGGTATCGCCTTTGCGCAGAGGGCACTGCTACAAGAACCGATTTTATTCGGTGACCTCGAAAGTAAGATGGGGAGGGTTGCGCATGAACTTGGAGCAAAACAGGAGGAGGTGCAGGAATTCTTTATTGAGTATATCCTCCCCCATCTGATTGCCCAGGGGCTGTGCGCGTCAGGAACCATACACTTCAAGTACCACCCACCCAAACGAAAAAGGGGCAACTGATACAACGAAGTGCCCGAACCCTTAAACTCCCGGAACAGGGGTGAATAAGAACCGCTCCATACCTACCTACATGCACCCCGCACGCTGTGCGGGGTTTTTCATTCGTCGCGTTCCCCAAAGGTGGTACGTTCCATGCTACTTTTTCCGCTTCTCTTTCAGTTCAGCAAGTGTCAGTAGATTCTCAAACACCTTGGCAACCGTAATCGGCCCTATTCCCCCGGGGGTTGGGGTGAAGATACTGACCAATCAGCGTAGTTCCGCAGACACGAGATGTATCGGTGGCACAAGCATAACTCTGTTTAGACGACGATTTAGCTCACGAACCTCCTCAACTGTAAAATTCCCGCTTATGACTGCTGAACCGCCAGTGATTGGTTCTAGAATGGTCGGCTCACTGAGCAGTGTACCGTCAAGAAAAATCGCAAGTTTTTTTCCAATATTTTCAGTGGTCAACCTAGCAAGGAGCTCTTTCCCTTCATCGTCAAAACTCACGACGATGATTGGCTCGTTTGTGGTGTCACCATGCGAACCAGAAAATTCAATCCGCGAACTCCTAATAGAGCGCTCCGTAAGTCCAGTAAATGCATATGTCAAACTGGAAGCATTTGCGTCGTTCTGTTCGGAGAGTTTAAATTCCAGCATAGGTGCCCCCACGATACTATCGATTACCGGCTGAGTACTCGTCACACCATATACATCAACTATCATCTGATACGACTCTGCGAGAGTTGCCTCTGATTCAACTTGCTCAATCCGCACTGTCACCCTTTCGTTATGCAACACACTCAAGTCCTGTTCAACTGTGGTCTGTAAAATATCAAGAGCTTCAGGTACTGCGTCCGGTGTGACCACAGACACGTCAACTTCGTACACGAGTCGTGCGCCAAGGTTTTCTACACGAGCTGCATAGAAAACATATCCAAAACCTACTAAGAGCAGAATCGCAAGCGAGATTTCTGCATAGTGTAATCGCATATAGCTGTAAGCTCACACCTGTCCCTTACCGCTTCCGTTTCTCCTTCAAATCCGCGAGCGTGAGTAGATTCTCAAACACCTTGGCAACCGTAATCGGCCCTATTCCCCCGGGGGTTGGGGTGAAGATACGCGCCTTTTCGGCACACGCAGGGTCAGCATCTCCCTTCAGGACACCCGCTTGCTCACTGGTACCCGCGTCTAAAATGATAACTCCTTCCTTGATGTTGTCAGGTCGCACGATACCCGGCGCTCCGGCACCACACATGATAACGTCAGCACCACAGAGCCATGCATCAAGATTCTGCGTGCTTTTATTCACCACCTTCACGGTCGCCCCCATCCGAGTAGCCCACACCGCTGCAGGGGCTCCCACGAGTCGGCCTTCCCCAATAACGAGCACTCTATACCCCGCAAGCCGTATGCCCTCCCGTCGCAATATCTCCGCCATGGCGCCTACAACCGGTGGATCAAATGGCAGTTTGCCTTCTCGATACTGTTCGAACGCCGTGTTACCCAGCACATCGACATCGTGCGAAAGCGGATAAATGTTAAGCAGCGCTTCCGTATCCATACCGCGCGCGAGTGGCAATTGCACTACCACTCCATCGAATTCGCGAGTCGCATGCAAAAGCAGTGCCAAGAGTGCTTCAGTACTTCTGCGCAGCTGCTCCAGTGTGAGTATGGAGGTTTCAACACCTATGTCTTGAGCGAACTGCTGCTTGAGTGTCACAAACGTGGTTATCTCGCGTGTCGCTTCTGCAATAACAAAAGCGAGTCGGTATCTTTTTTGACTAGTGCTGATCCGTTCTTTGAGCGACACGCGTAACTCATGCGCCAAGGTTTTCCCATCGATAATCATGCCCGTAAGTGTACCGTAAAGGCTATGCTTGTGCCAACAGCAACTCGCGTATACCTTCCTCCAGCATGACTTCGGGCTCCCAGCTCAAAAGCTCATACGCACGTGTCGTATCCGCAAGGGTGTTCTTCGGCTCCAAACGTGCCTGGACATGTTCGACCGGCCCACCGATCAGTTCAGCCAGACGGTTGATAGAGCAGTTGTTCCCTCCGCCGATATTCATAACCTCACCACGCCCCACCAAAGCACTCTCACTCGCTAAGAGATTTGCGCGCACGACATCACGCACGTGAGTAAAATCACGTGTTTGTTCTCCATCGCCGGTTACTGTAAGCGGCACACCATCAGCCTTTTGTTTGAGGAACTTCCCAATCACGAGCGCATACGGACCTTCCGGATCTTGATTCTTGCCGTACACATTAAAATAGCGCAATGAGACGGTTTCAATGCCGTACACCTCGCTATACAATCTGCAATATAACTCCCCGATATACTTCTGAAGCCCGTACGGTGAAAGCGGATGCGCGGACATGCTTTCCACAAGCGGCATCACAGCTTGATCACCGTACGCCGAACTGGACGCCGAGTACACTATCCGGCGCACCCCGCCGTCTTTGGCTGCAGTAAGCACGCTCACAAGTCCGCCGACATTGGTATCGTTTGATTCGCGCGGATACTCAATCGAAAACTGTACACGAGGGAGTGCGGCGAGCAAAAATACCGTATCAGCTCCCTGCAAAACGGGTGCAATGGCATCGTAGTCGAGCATGTCCACCTCGTGCAATATTGCCTTAGGATCGACCTGCTCACGCTTTCCACCAACCAAGTTGTCGATAACGTGTACTTCGTCGCCCCTTGCCACCAACGCCTCGACGATATTACTCCCAATAAATCCCGCTCCGCCAACCACGACCATTTTCTTTTGTTGCACCATGATGAAGTATGTTTAATAAATAATTTTTCTCTCGTTTCCCCTCCGCATCTCTCAAGAGAATGCGTCCGGGAAACACCGTGTTTCAACGTCACCGTCCCGCATTCCCATACATCTTCCCCATACGGATCTATTTCCCCACCACCGATACGAGTGTCTTCAGCGTCTTCAAACCTATCTCAAGGTCGAGCCAAAAAGAACGGTACTTCAAGTAGTACAGGTCGTACGAAAGCTTGTTACGCGTTTCTTCGATATCAATACCATGATGCGGATGTTCGTGGTGATTGAGTTGCGCCCAACCGGAAAGGCCGGGGGTGATAAGGTGCCGTGCATTGTAGTAAGGAATTACCTCCGAGTATCGCGCAACATATTCCGGTATTTCGGGACGAGGTCCGATGAGTGAGTACCCTCCTCGTAGAACGTTCCACAACTGCGGCAACTCGTCGATCCTCGCTTTCCGAAGCACGCTTCCAACACGTGTCACGCGATTGCCTGCATGCCCACTTTTTCCCACCTGTGCGGCTGTCATGGTACGCAACTTCACAAGATTGAGCGGTTGATTGTCTTTGCCGATGCGTCGTTGGTAAAAAAAGATCGGCCCGCGATCGTCAAACCAAACAGCGAGCGCGATAAGGGGGAGAACTACTAAAGCGACAGCCCCCAATAGCAACGAGGCCACGATGTCGAAGGTGCGATGGTATATGTTGTACACCAGTGGCGGTTGACGGGTAATATGCTCTATGAACCAGGCATCTTCTAAGCGTGAAATTGGAATTCGTCTGAAAATTTCCTCATATAATTGCAGTGCGCTCAATACACTCAATTCCGGATGTGAAAACAGCAAGTCGTAGAAGACCGATGTAAAGCTTGAGACTCTCGGGTCACGCGTGTCTATAATGATGACCGATATATGCTTTGCAACAATAAAACGGCGAATCTGCTCTTCTAACTTTTCGGACACCACCACTTCGTCCGGTGCGATATGATGCCGTACGCGTAAGCCATAGCGTGCGTTCGCATTGAGTTCCGCAACAAGGTCATCGATTTCGCTTCCACTTCCAAGAACGAGCACGTTTCGCTGTCCGCGAACCCCAATATAGCGCGTGAGGAATAATCGCCAACACACTATGAAAATCGAAGAAACCACAAGGAAAATGAGGAGATTGGTCTTTGGGGTGATGCCGAAATACGGAATCGAAAAGAAGAAAATCGCCGCAAGTACCACAATAACGACTTGGCTGTACGACACGAGCTGTGGCAACTTACTTCGCAAGAGTACCGTATGCTGATCGTACAATCCTGCGATGAAGTACACGATGACCGCAACCGCGAAGAGGTAGGTGAACGGTATGGCGTGCTGTACCCACAGATCTCGCTCCGGCAGCGCAAGGTACCGAATTGCAAGCGTGGTGTAGAGCGCCGCGTAGAAACATACGAGATCGCCCAACAGCAAAAAAGCGGCTTCATGGCGCACGTATCGCATAGGTGTGCTAGGATAGTAGCACACCGTAAGCGCGCTGTCGCGCAGGGATAGTGTGGTATATATGAAAATACTCTACGTTATCACCAAGAGCAATTTCGGTGGCGCGCAGCGCTACGTCTACGACCTTGCAACCCACCTACCCCAAGGGTACGAGTCGGTAGTGGCGCTCGGCGGCACAGGTGCAAGGAGTGCTTCGCCCGGCACACTCAAGCGCACACTCGAGGATGCGGGCGTGAGAACACTCGTGGTGCCCCACTTTGTGCGTGATATGTCACTTGCAGATGATATCCGTGCATTCTTTGAACTTTGGCACATAGTACGCACCGAGCGACCGGACGTACTTCATGTGACCAGCAGCAAGGCTGGAGGCCTCGGGGCACTGGTTGGACGCCTGTGTGGCCTAAACCGCATTGTCTTCACTTCACACGGACTCACGTTCGACGAGATCTGGCGTCCGGCGTGGCAGCGCATGCTCATCTATTGGTTTACTTGGTTTACCATATGCCTCTCGACGCACACGGTACTGATTTCGACGGACACCTACACACGAGCACGCCGCATGCCGTTCGTGAAAAAAAAGATCACACTGATACACAACGGTATCGAAGCTCCGTCATTTCTTGAAAAAGGCGAGGCGCGTCGGTTCCTGCTTCCCACGCAACCTGACTCTCTCTACGCAGCCCATTGGCTCGGAATAATCGCAGAACTGCATCCCAACAAGAACATTTCAACACTCATTGATGCGCTTGCGATTCTCACCTCACGCAATAGCGCACTCCACCTTGTCGTCATAGGTGAAGGCGAGGAGCGAACGCGTTTGGAAGACCAAGCACGAGCGTCCGGCGTTGCCGATCGCATACATCTCGTGGGGTATGTTCGTAACGCGGCACGCTATCTCACCGCATTCGACTTTTTTACCCTGCCCTCACTCAAAGAAGGACTACCTTACGTACTCATGGAGGCGGGTTTTGCGGGACTTCCTTGTGTTGTTTCGAATATTCCTGCGAATACTGAACTGGTGACCCACGAGCAGACCGGCCTCGTGGTCAAAGCCGCTGCAGAACACCTAGCGAACGCATTCGAGCAACTCATCACTACACCAGAGCTCGCGCGCACCTATGGTGACGCCCTCCGGAGCGAAGTCGCGCGCAAATTCAATGTCAATACTATGGTGCGGCATACTATGCGACTGTATTCAGACGCCTAATGGCTCACTGTGCAGACGAATGTAGTATCCTTACGTGAAACCCACTATTTCTCTATCTAATTCATCGACACGCACGGTTCGTTCGTAACGTGCCATTGCAAGCACAAGACCGAGTGCGACAAATTCTGCCACCAAATGTGACCCGCCGTATGACAAGAATGGTAGTGTCGTGCCTGCAACCGGCAAGAGGCCGACATTCATACCCACATGCAAGACCACATGCACAAGAAACCACACGATAATACCGGCGATTGCAAGCGTTTCGAAACTGGTCGCACCATACCAGGCATGCACCAGCAAGCGCCAAAAAAGAACACCGAAAAGCGCAACGCACAGAAGTACCCCGACATATCCCCACTCTTCGGCAAAAGCGGCAAAAATGAAGTCTGTCTCGTACTCGGGGAGAAACTCGAGCTTTGACTGCGAACCATGCCCGATACCTTTACCGAACATACCCCCCGAACCGACTGCTATCGTAGACTGATACGCGTTGTAACCAGCACCCTGTATGTCCGCAAGCGGATCAAGAAAGGAAAGGATGCGCTCTTTCTGGTAATCGGCAAATGCGAACATCCACAGACTTGCGACACCAATCATGCCGAGAACAACAACCGTAAGTAGGTGCCGGTATGAGATACCCGCAACGAGCACCATACCAAGCCAAATCGAGGCGATAATCACCGCTGTTCCGAAATCGGGCTGCAGAAACAAGAGTCCGGACATGACACCCGCATACGCGCCTGAGACCAAAATATGCTTCACATGTGCTATCTCGACATGACGACGTATAAAATATTTTGCAAGAACAAGCACGAGTGCAAGATGCGCAAGATCGCTCGGTTGAAACGCGAACACACCGAAATCAAAGCGATTTTGCGCACCAAGAACGACGCTCCCGAAGAACAAGACCAGCACGAGGAGCAGTACACTGAACGCATAGAGCGCAAAGGCAACACTGCTGCGATACATGATCCGAGGATCGACATACGAAACCGCGTACATGCATACTAAGGAAACCAGAAGCCAGAGTGACTGACGTCCAAAAAGCGCGCTCTCGCCCGTAAACGAGTTCATAGTCACCAACCCCAGAAGAGAGAGGAGTACGGCGGACACCACAAGGAGCCAATCGATATGTTGGAAAAATGAACCGCCCGCCTGTTGTTGTTCCGTAACGAGTTTCATACAGTCCGTACCACACGTAGCACCCAAGGCGTGTTTTAATCGGGTACCCCTCAAAATCCATACCAATTATTCTTGTGACTGTAAGTAACGAAGCCGACGTATTCTGGC
Source organism: uncultured Candidatus Saccharibacteria bacterium (assembly GCA_964635195.1). Classification (GTDB taxonomy): domain Bacteria; phylum Patescibacteriota; class Minisyncoccia; order Phycocordibacterales; family UBA12088; genus UBA12088. Next base: position 52,166 of record CAZWNC010000008.1, read on the forward strand.
AAGAGACTTGGACTGGGCGACCTTGTTTTGTAAGAGCTTTTTGCCCGTTATAAAGCAAGGAGTGCCTTAGGTACAAGCGCTCTTGAGCGGTTTCTCGACAGAATAGCGTTGGCGGGGCGACACATTTGGAGGGCTTGAGGGGGGGGTTACCTGGCCGGCATATACCCTATCAGACATCCCAGTGATGTGTCTATTGTGGGGGAATGCGCGGGAGAAACTCAACACGTCCTTTCTGTTTTGGCAACACTCGTGGCCAGGCGAACGAAATGCTCTTTTTTTCACGAGGAGCAAGAAAATCGATATAGGTCTGTGTCGCCGTAAGCGCATTACCCTCCGCATCGTAGACAATAACAACAACTTCAACGTCACGCAACGGAACCGGCTCTTTGTTCGATATCGTGGCCGCCAATTCAGTACCGAATTGTGCTTGCAAAAACGCCTCGTCGTTAACAGACACGCGACGCTCCACCGAAGCCCTTCGCCACACCGGCTCATCAATCCATTCAAACGAGGTTTTGTACGGTTCACCAGACTGAATACTGATTCTGCTTGCGAAGACTCCAACGATTGGCTCGCGTCGAATGTCTGTAACGCCCTCTCGCTTGGCAAGCACGGCACCCTCCCGATCGTACACGACAAAGCGATACCTTAAAGCGTCTGCCTGTTTATCAAAATTCGGATTCTCCAGGTACGCAACTGCATTGTACATCCCTGACGAAGCTTCAAACACTTGCGACCACACCAAACGCATTGGTTGTGTTTGCGACTCACAGTACAAATCACACGAACCACCGCAATCGACTCCCACTTCCTCTCTGTTTTGTACGCCATCAAAACACGTCGGCGTACGATAAAGTCGGACTGCAAAATACGCACTAAAAAAGACGATGAGTACGACACTAATGAGGAGTGTCACCCGCCGTCGATGTGCGTGTGCCCAGGGAGTATCGGTCATGTCAGGTCATTGTACCAAAGGAGAGCAGAAAACAATAGAGCGCGCGTTGCGTGTATGCACTTTGGATACAGTAAAAGGCTCTATGTTGGCGGCTAGCTACTCTCCCCTGTATGAGTACCATCGCCACTACAGTGCTTAACTTCTGTGTTCGGAATGAGAACAGGTGTACCCACTGCGTTAAGCCACCAACATAGAGCCTTCTAATTATCGATATAAGCGGGATATTGGTCTTGGAAATGGCGGCTATACGTACACGCATAGCCGAAACTCCGAACCGGAATTTGGTCGCGCTGGCCGGTATGGGACCGACCCTGCTTGTTCCTCACAAGGAACAAGAGTTGCTGATGCATTCCTATGCATACTCCTTGTCGCAATCAACAAAGCCCGGTACGAAGCACCATTTCCAAAACCACCTCTACGGAGTTCATACCCGAACTCCAACTGTACAAGAAAACACACACACTGCTTTCGCAGACAACGATCGACTACCTATGCGAACATTCGTATAGGCGCGATAGCGGCAATCAGATTTCCCAACAGGAAACTCGACGAATTAGTACACCTCGGCTCAACACATCACTGTGCTTCCACCTAGTGCCTATCAACGTAGTCGTCTCCTACGGGTCTCAAACGATTCCTAATCTTGGAGTTGGCTTCCCGCTTAGATGCTTTCAGCGGTTATCCGTTCCCGACATAGCTACTCGGCGATGCCACTGGCGTGACAGCCGATACACCAGAGGTCAGTTCATCCCGGTCCTCTCGTACTAGGGACAAATCTCCTCAAGAATCAACGCCCACGGCAGATAGAGAACCAACCTGTCTCACGCTCTTTTCCATGTGTTACCACACGAGATGGACTGTAATTTTATTCTTCTCTCTTGCGAGCAAAGAATAGCTGACGTTCAGTCTCTACGGGCTTGAGGACTTCACGCTATGCGTGAATACAAACATCATACTATATGATGTTCTCAATTCCCTCGGTATTGCCTTTCCTCATACGCATACTTCATACGCATACTCGAACTAAGGTTTCACCGATATAAGTCAACTTTTGCTCCAAACACGTATGTGTTTGGGACCGCCGTGATATGATTGGACTCTACACTTTTTTTGTTTGCACACCTGTGCAAACAACGGCATAAGACAGAAAAACGAAAACTCTCAAATGCGGGTTCAGACAGTTCAATAGTCTACGTATAAACTCCTGAACGGTCTGAACCCAGCTCGCGTACCACTTTAATTGGCGAACAGCCAAACCCTTGGGAGCTTCTCCACCCCCAGGATGTGGTGAGCCGACATCGAGGTGCCGAACTCCGCCGTCGCTCTGGACGCTTAGGCGGAACTAGCCTGTTATCCCCAGGGTAACTTTTATCCGATAATCTCCAGCCGCATCTAATGCGTACTGTCGGTTCACTAGATTCTACTTTCGTACCTGCTCGGGATGTACCCCTTGCAGTCAAGCTGGCTTTTGCTCTTACACTATCGGCACGGTTTCCATTCGCGCCTAGCCAACCTTTGAACCCCTCCATTACTCTTTAGGAGGGTACTGCCCCAGTAAAACTGCCTGCCACGCACTGTCTCTCTAGAGTTTTTCTCTAGCAGGTTAGAATTTGCACATTTACAGAGTGGTATTTCACTGTCGACTCCACGCTCCCCAAGAGGAACGCTTCAAAGTCTCCCACCTATTCTACGCA